>DAIQPM010000138.1:0-1572 GCA_036787355.1 Acidimicrobiales bacterium | reverse complement strand
TAAAGAGGACCTGGTTGCATCCACCACAGGTGTACGTTCCATTGGCGTTGACATTTAGAAGTGAACCGGTGAAGGGTGCCTCAGTTCCTGCTTGGCGCAGTACGGCGTAACGCTCAGGCCCTAGTTCTTCTAGCCACTGTTCTTCGCTTTTTACAACTTCGTAGGTCATTAGTTCAATGTAGCGGTTTTAGAGAAAATTTGGACGTGGAGCTTCGGGAGCTTCGGGAGCAAATTCAGGCTGGTCGTTGAGTAGTCGTGACAGTGCGCCCTTAATGCCTTCGGGGTCCAGGCCAATTTCTGCGAGCAGCAGATCTGGTTTGTTTTGCTCGAGGTAGGCACGTGGCACACCGAGAATTCGAGTTGTTGGAAATGGCAATTCAAGTTCTTGGGCGCGACTTCTAACTTCAGACACCATGAGCGTGCCTGCTCCACCGTGGCGGGTGCCATCTTCAATGGTGATAACTCGTGCGTGCTTCACTGCATCATCAATCATGTTCGGATCTGGTGGAAGCACCCGTACGTCATAGAGCGTGACCTTTTTCGCGTCTTCTCCCATGAGCTTCAGGGCCGCGAATGCCGAGGTCGCCATCTTTCCAACTGCGAGCACGCAGAGCGAGCCGTCACCTTGTTGAATCTTTCGAGCTTCGAGACCGTCACCAGTTTTTCCATCGAAGGGCTGGGGCAACGTCTTTGGAAATCTGATGGCACTCGGTGTTGTCAGCGAAAGCGCCTTCGCGAGCATGCCAGGAATCTCTTGCGTTGTTGATGGGGCAAAAATTGTCATGTTAGGAATTGCGAGGCAGAGTGCAATGTCCAAAATTCCGTGGTGACTTGGGCCATCGTCTCCAGTAATGCCTGCGCGGTCAAAGACGAAGACGACCGGAAGGTCCAAGAGACCTACGTCGAGGTTGGCTTGATCAAAGGCTCGTGAAAAGAACGTTGAGTAAAGCGCAACGACGGGCTTAAGTCCACCCATGGCCATTCCCGCAGCAGCGGTGACAGCGTGTTGCTCCGCAATTCCTACATCAAAGAAGCGCTTGGGGAACCGCTCTTGGAATCCGAGAAGTCCCGTGGGTCCTGCCATTGCTGCGGTGATTGCAACAATGCGCTCATCGGCGCTGGCCAGAGTGAGGAGAGCGTCAGAGAACGCTTGAGTGAATGACTGTGGGGCAACTTCTTCGTCGTTGAGTCGTGGTGGCAATTTGAAGTCGTGCATCTTGAGTTCATCACTTGTTGCCGGTTCGTAACCTCGACCCTTTTCAGTAAGTACGTGAACAACAATTGGGCCATCCCACGTCGAGGCACTCTTTAGTGCGCCCTCGAGGGCTGCGATGTTGTGACCATCAATAGGACCTACGTAACGCACACCCAGGTTTTCAAAGAATGCGTGTGGCGTCACTAATTCGCGAACTGCCTTAGTGAAACCGTGTAGCCCTGCGTACGCAGCTTGCCCGGCCTTTGGCATGCGAGGGACAAGTTTGCGAATGCGGTCTCTAAAGGTGAGGTAGGACTTGTTAAGTCGAAGTGTTGTTAGTTGCTCAGACAATTTAGAAATGGTCGGAGCGTAACTGC
>DAIQPM010000050.1:0-8096 GCA_036787355.1 Acidimicrobiales bacterium | reverse complement strand
GCACCAGTGGAGTGTGCAAAGTCCCACATCATTAAAGCTCCGGCGTCGTGGACCATCTTTGTAATGGACTTCATGTCAAGCATTTCGCCCGTTCGGTAATCAACCTGCGTGAACTCCACGAGTGCGACGTTTTCATTCAATTCTTCAGCGAGATTATTTCGGTTAATGGTGCGGACTTCGATTGGTCTTCCCGCCCACTTCGCAACTTCGTTGATGATGTAGATATCAGAATGAAAATTTGCAACGTCTGTCAAAACAATGTTGCGCTCTGGTCGCAGCTTGAGTGCACCGCCAACTAACTTCGCGATTGCGAACGTCAACGTATCAGCAACAAGTACTTCATTTGCCTTAGCTCCAATGAGTGGAGCCAGTTTGGCGCCAATGGTAAGTGGAGCAGCCATCCATCCAGCGGCCGACCAACTACGAACTAAGCCTTTAGCCCACTGATCATTGATGACTTCATTTACGCGCACTCCCACATTCTTTGAAACTGGACCGAGGGAGTTGCCATCGAGGTAAATCTCACCGGGGTTAAGGCTGAACTCACTACGAAGCGGTGCGAGCTTGTCGCTCACATCCATGGCTTCACAATCACTACGGCTAATCACAGCACTGACCTCACTTCCCAGAGCACTGGATACAGGCGCTCGCTAATAGTTGTATCAAGATACGCCATGCCGTCACTGCCGCCCGTTCCCTGGCGCCTGCCAATTTGGCGGCCCGCCATAATCATGTGCTGGTGACGCCAACTAGCAATTCGCTGGTCGTGGTCGAGGAGCAGCTCTGCCACGGCATGGAGCGCATTCGTTTCAGCGCTGGTATGCGATAAGTAAATTGCTCGCACGAGGTCAAGTAGATCCTCAGTGTTTGATGCTCCAGTGATTGAGCGAACAGCGTGCTCAAAGCCACTCCACACGTTTGGAACTTCACTCATCTCTTTAAGCCACGCGCGCTGCTCATCACCAAACAGTTCGAAGTTCAACATCGCGGGCTTCCCACCACCACTAAGGAACTCAATGGCGCGGAACTGAAATGACTGAAACCCAGATGCAGGGTCGAGTGGGTCGCGAAAAGCGAGGAATCCTTCGGGCGACATCGAGTCGAGTGCTTGCAAGTGTGCAAGCAGCAAATCCTCGATGATGATGATTCGACGCAGGTGTGAAAGGGCATTCCACGGCTGCGCTTCGTGAAGAGCCCGACTAGCACGCCGCAATTCATCAATCACTACCTTGAACCACAACTCGTAAGACTGGTGAACCACAATGAACAGAAGTTCATCTGGCGCGTCGTCAGTGAGTGGAACTTGCAGCTTCAGAAGGTCATGAATCTTTAGATACGACGAGTAATCAGTTCCTTTAGTCACGTCAGGAACTCTAGGCCTTTAATGCACACCCTGCAGAGCTACCTCGTGAGTGGCTTGTACTTAATTCGATGAGGAGTGTCAGCGTCAGTTCCAAGACGCTTGCGACGTTCTGCTTCGTAGTCAGAGAAGTTCCCCTCAAACCAGCGCACCACTGCGTCGCCCTCAAAGGCAAGAACGTGGGTAGCAATACGGTCTAAAAACCAGCGATCGTGACTAATCACTACGGCACACCCAGGGAAGCCCAGCAGTGCATCTTCTAGGGCACGAAGCGTGTCCACATCAAGGTCGTTCGTAGGTTCGTCAAGTAGCAACACGTTGCCACCGGTACGAAGAACTTTGGCGAGTTGTACGCGATTACGTTCTCCGCCAGAGATTTCTCCAACTTTCTTCTGCTGGTCACTCCCCTTGAATCCGAAGCTCGAAACGTAAGCACGCGCGTGAATTTCACGGCCGCCAACAATCATGTGCTCTAGGCCTTCGCTAATTTCATCAAAGACCGTTGATTCAGGATTCAAATTGTCACGCGACTGGTCAACGTACGCAAACGCCACTGTTGATCCAATTTCGATGTCGCCTGAATCAGGCTTCTCTAGCTCAGTCATCATTTTGAACAATGTGGTCTTACCAGCACCGTTTGGTCCAATGACACCAACGATGCCACCAGGAGGCAATAAGAAAGAAAGATTCTCAATGAGAAGTTTTTCGTCAAAACTCTTTACGAGGTCAGTGGCGTTAACAACCGTGTCACCGAGACGTGGTCCTGGTGGAATCATGATTTCCAACTTGTCGGCACGACGTTCTGAAGACTCAGATTCAGCAACGAGTTCATTAAATGTGGTGAGGCGTGCCTTACCTTTGCTTTGACGAGCACGTGGAGACATACGAATCCATTCGAGCTCTCGCTCGAGTGCAGCTTGGCGAACTTTGTCAGACTTCTCTTCTTGAGCAAGTCGTTCTTGCTTTTGCTCTAGCCATGATGAGTAGTTGCCTTCCCACGGAATTCCATGACCACGGTCGAGTTCCAAAATCCACGATGCCGCGTTGTCTAGAAAGTAGCGGTCGTGCGTAATAGCTACAACAGTTCCTGAGTAGTCCTGCAGCGTGCGCTCAAGCCATGCAACTGACTCAGCGTCTAAGTGGTTTGTAGGTTCGTCAAGTAACAACAAGTCTGGCTTCGAAAGAAGTAGACGACAGAGTGCCACGCGACGCTTTTCTCCACCCGACAGTTTTGTGACGTCAGCGTCGGCTGGTGGAAGTCGCAGTGCATCCATTGCAATGTCGAGCGTGCGTTCTAAATCCCAGGCGTTTACGGCGTCAATCTTCGTTTGCAGATCAGACTGTTCGGCAAGCAGCGCATCAAAGTCAGCGTCTGGGTCTGCCATTGCGGCGCACACTTCGTTGAACCTAATAAGAAGATCGCGTTGCTCTGCAACTCCATCAGAAACGTTTCCAACAACATCCTTGGTTGGATCAAGCTGTGGTTCTTGGGGCAGATAGCCAACGGTGAATCCTGGGGTGAGGCGTGCTTCACCAGTGAAACCATCATCGAGTCCAGCCATGATGCGAAGCAGTGATGACTTACCCGAACCGTTACCACCGATGACTCCAATTTTTGCCCCTGGATAAAAGGACAAGTTGATTCCCTTTAGAACTTCTCGGTCCGGCGGATAGAAGCGTCGGAGATCTCTCATTGTGTAAATAAATTGTGCGGCCATGTAACAAGTGTTGCGCAAAACACACGCTCATGTCATTTCCCATCGCTAAAGCGATGAATCATCACCATTACGATTGAAGAATGACCACCACACCAACTACTGACCACCGTCACGCCCCGGACTGGATTGTCCTCTTAATCGCACTCATTGCCCAGTTCATGGTGGTGCTGGACGTATCCATCGTGAACGTGGCGCTCCCCACCATGCAGCGTTCCCTGCACTTCTCGCTTTCAAATGCGCAGTGGGTAATTAATGCCTACGTACTCACATACGCCGGATTCCTTCTGCTCGGTGGGCGTGCAGCAGATCTCTTTGGAAGGCGTCGTGTCTACTTGAGTGGCCTCTTTGTTTTCGTACTCGCAAGCCTCGGCGCTGGATTTGCGCACAATGCTTCTCAGATGATTGCGCTGCGTGCCTTGCAAGGAGTTGGCGCGGCAATTCTTTCTCCGGCAACGTTGACCATTATTGTCACTACGTTCCAAGGGCCACGCATGCCAAAAGCGATTGGAGCATGGAGCGCAGTTGCTGGAGCTGGTGGAGCGTTCGGCACAATTATTGGTGGATTACTAACGGGCTACGCCAACTGGCGCTGGATTTTCTTCATCAATGTTCCGATTGGTCTCGCTGCAGCTTTCCTCGCAATGAAGTTCTTGCAAGAAATGCGTAAAGCTGATGACAAGGACAAACTCGATGTCACTGGTTCAGTGCTTATTACTGGCGGACTCGCGAGCATCATTTACGCAATCGTTCGTTCAACAGAAATTGGATGGGGAGCGAAAGCAACTATCGAGTGGTTCAGCATTGGTGGTGTTGCCTTGCTGGCATTCCTTCTCTGGGAAGCAAAAGCAGCGAGCAATCCACTTGTCCCCTTTCGCATTTTTAAATCACGCTCACTTTCGGTTTCCAACATTGTGATGTTCCTCATTGGTGGAGTGTTCTTCGGGTTCTGGTACTTCCTCACCTTCTATTTCCAAGCAGTACTGGGATACGACGCTGTGAAAACTGGATTTAGTTTCTTGCCTATGGCTGTTGGAATCATTATTGGTGCACAGATCAGTTCACGCATCATTCACAAAATTGGTGTGCGCCCTGTTGTTTTCGCGGGATCCATTGTGACCACTGCTGGATTTTGGTGGCTTAGCTACATAACAACGACAAGCCATTACTTCCCCGGAGTAATTGTTCCTTCCGTGCTCTGCACATTTGGAATCGGACTACTCTTCTCGCCACTCGCCACAGCGGCCACTGCTCAAGTTGATCGTGCTGATGCGGGACTGGCATCTGGACTTCTCAACACTTCTCGCCAAATTGGCGGATCACTTTCACTGGCGATTGTTGGAACCCTCGCTGCCAGTCGCACAACAGCGTTGTTGATGACAAACCATTCGACGGTCTTCTCACTCACTGCTGGATATCAGAGGGCGTATCAAATTTCAGCAGTCATCACCCTGATTGGTTTTCTCGCAGCGTTCTTTATTCCTAAAACCGCTGGTCAACACCACTAAAACTTAGTTGCGCTGAAACGGAACACCGTCGGCTGCCGGTGGACGAATTCGACCAACAACACCAGAGACCACGAGAATAGTAATTACGTACGGCAGCGCACTGATGAACTGCTGGGGAATAACGAGCTGGCCTAGATAGAGATTCAAATTTGCACTAAGAGCAATTGTGAATCCGAAGAGAAGCGATGCCATCAATGCACCATATGGGCGCCAGCGTCCAAAAATCATGATCGCTAGAGCAATGTAACCGTAGCCAGAAGTCATTCCGTAGTTGAATGACGACCCTGGCCCCAACGTGAATCCTGCACCACCAATGCCTGCGACGAACCCTCCGATGATCACAGCGCTGTAACGCATGCGAATGACGTCAATTCCAACCGTCTCTGACGCAATTGGCTTTTCACCCACTGAGCGAACGCGAAGTCCCCAGCGTGTTCGAAAGAGAACAAAGCTTGAGATGATGACTACCGCAAAGGCGAGGAAGACAAGTACGTTTTGGTCAAAAAGCACCGGTCCAAGTACCGGAATCTTCGAGAGTACTGGGACCGACCACACTGGAAGCCCAAAAGAACCGTTGAGATTCTGGTGAACATCAAGGACCTGAGTCATGAGAAATTGTGACATCGCCGTGCAAAAGGCCACAATAACAACGCCAACAATAACTTGGTTCGCTTGGTATCGAAGTGCCATCACGGCCAAAATCCACCCAAAGAGCGCACCGAATAACCCAGCAAGCAACAAGGCGAATGTCTTTGACATTCCAGAACCATTAAACACACTTACGAACACGACTGATGAGAGTGCCCCTGCCATGAATTGCCCTTCTATGGCAATGTTGACAACTCCGGCTCGCTCACACAGAGTTCCTGAAACTGATCCAAAGATTAGGAACGTAGAAACTGCAACCGCACTCGCCAAAATTCCCGTGAGTTGAAGTGGAAGACTGCCACGCGCGACCCAGATCAAGAAGCCCAGCATGAAGACAATGAGGCCGCCGTACAGTAGCCCTGAAGCAGCGCGGTCGACTCTACGCCAAGCCATAAAGGCCCCGGTTGCAATGCTGAATGCTCCAAGTACGTAACCGGTTATTGCTACCGGCAGACTAAAAGTGCGCAGCTGCCCACCGTGGTTGACCCCAGCCCACAACAAAACAGGCCAAATCACGAAGTACGCACCAACAACAACAGCAACAGCGCGGACCCCGCGAATGGTTGTAATGGCTTTAGTAAAAGGAGGAATCGATTGGGGCTTGATTGCGACGAATGCGATAGCGCAACCAATTACTAACAGCACGATTCGCCACATTGCGCCAACAACCGGCATAACTGTTGCGGTGTTGTAGCCAAGTTGCACAATGGTGTTGAGCTTGGAACTTGCCCCTCCGTACCAAAGGATCTCTAGGATCCCGAGTGCAATCAATGCGATGCCGTACGCAAGTGAACGCGTGCGAGAGACGACTCGAATGTTACTTAGGGTAACGATTTCCTTTGAAACAGTAGCCATTAGACCCATCCTCCTGATCCGTTTGTAGAAACCAGGCTTGCACCATCACGAAGTCTGAAAGCCTCGATAACAAGGGCTGGTGTTGCTACGCAGAAAACAACAACCGCTTGGATCACCTGAGAAAGTGAGAACTGAATGTTCGTCGGTGTGAACGCCTGCATTGCTGCTCCACCTGTGAACATAACGCCAAAGAAAATTGCGCCGAAGAAAACGCCCCAGGGTTTGTTTCGTCCAAGCAACGCCACGGTGATTGCGTCAAAACCGTATGAACCACCGAAGTTTGGGGTTGCTAGGTGATCCACACCGGTGATTTTCAACATACCCGCGAGTCCCAGCAGAGCTCCGCTGAGTGCCATGCAAATAATGATCGATCGGCGCGAAGAAATTCCAGCAACTCGAGCAGCATCAGGATTTTGACCCACCATGAGGAGCTGGAAACCTGTCTTAGAGCGGTTGAAGAACCACTGCACGACAAGCACCATCGCAAACGCAATTGGGAATCCAAAATTTAGAAGAAGAGCACTGTTTAGATGTGACAAAAAGTAGGGTAATTGACCCGAAACTTCGATTGCTTTTGATGCCCCATCATGAACTCCAGGCCGAGCAAAAACCGATGTAATCAGTAGGTAGCCAAGAATCAGCACCATTGTGTAATTGGTCATCATCGTGACAATTACCTCGTGTGCTCCGGTGTATGCCTTCAGCACTCCTGCGAGACCCGCAACCAATGCACCACCGACAACCGCAGCAATAATTTCCAAGGAAACTTGAAAGAAAGGTGGCAAGTTAAACGAAATACTGACCAGGAGAGCCAGCACACCTCCAACAATTACTTGACCTTGGCCACCAATGTTAAAAAGCGAACTGCGAAAACCAACTGCAAGCCCTAGACCCGCGACAATAAGCGGTGTGGCGTAGGTAAGCGTTCCGGACAATGGTGCAAGAACGTTCGCAAGATTAGTTTTTGAAGGACTATCAATTAGCGAACGAAGTGAATGGAAGTTGACAAGAGCACCTTGAAACAACTGCTCGTAAGCAAACCAAACAGTGTTCCAGCTGCTGGAAATTGTGGCTCCGGGGTGAGAAAAGAAATGGCCCCAGGATGACATCAGCGCTGGGGTGGTCAAGATAATCAAGAACCCACCAAACACCAAGCCAATAAGTAGTGAGAACAACAGCACCAGGAACATGTTCGCCTGGCGTGCTCGAAGGGCAAAATGCATTATCCGACCGATTTGAGGAGGTCGAATTTCAGAGGTCGTCATGCGCTCACCTCTCTGCTGCGCGCACCCGCCATCAAAAGCCCGAGGTCTTCACGGCTGGTGCTTGGGGGAACGATGCCTTGTATCGCTCCATCGAACATAACAGCGATACGGTCTCCTAGAGCGACAACTTCATCCAATTCGCTTGAAACAATAATCACTGCTACCCCGGAGTCTCGAATCGCCACAATTTGGCGGTGCATGAACTCAATAGAACCAACATCGAGCCCTCGCGTTGGCTGTGAGCAGATCAAAATTTTAAGCTCGCGTGAAAGTTCTCGCGCCATAACAACTTTTTGCTGGTTACCCCCCGAGAGAGCACCCACGGGTTCATCAGAACTCTGCGAGCGAATGTCGAACTCTTTACGTAGCTGTTCGCCATTTAATTTGATGGCTTTCAGATTACGACCGAACCGATTGTGAAATTTAGAATCATCAAGCTGATCAAGAACCAAGTTGTCAGATATTGACAGCGAAAGTACTAATCCGAAACGTTGACGGTCTTCTGGAACGTGGCCAATGCCTGCATCGAGAAATTTTCGAACTGTCTCTCCATGAAGATCTACGTTATTCAGAATTACTTCACCACTCGATGGTCGGCGCATTCCAGTTAGAGCTTCAACGAGTTCTGTCTGGCCATTGCCCTGCACCCCTGCCACAGCCAAGATTTCACCAGCACGAACGTCAAAGGAAATACCCTTAACACTCGTAAGGCCACGTTCATCTTCAACAAACAAATCATTGACTT
>DAIQPM010000049.1:0-8137 GCA_036787355.1 Acidimicrobiales bacterium | reverse complement strand
AGGGCTTGGGCGCCAAAGCAGATTCCTAATACCGGAATGTCCTTAGCTACTGCGTCACCAATTAGCTCCAGCTCACGATCAAACCATGCAGCCTTGACTTCAGGGTCATAGACGGATTCTTTTGAGCCAAGAATTACCAGTGCGTCCATTCCATCTACAGACGGTGTTGGCAATCCTTCGTTGAGTGCTTCTAGGTAGACGTTGTAGCCAAGTTTCGCGAACGATTCACCAACGAGCCCAGGACGGTCTTCTTCTTCGTGTTGGATGAAAAGAACGTTTGGCATTATTTCATCGAAGCAATGAATGCTTCCCAGTTGGCAAGGGGTGTGGCGCCAGCGTTCAACTCAATCGCACGAACCAGGTTGGCAATGCACATGTCAACAGTTGCCTTAGCTGTTGGCTCGAGAGAGTCAGTGCCGTTGTCATCGATAAAGCGTGTGTGCGCTGCTTGCAGCACTGTGTCGTAGGTCATTACTGAGTACCCACCACAGTTATTCCAGATGCGCTTGATGTCAGCGAGCGCCCTCGAACCATTGGTAGGCGACATCGTGGCAACAACTGCGTTCATTGGTTTTCCGACAATGCTGTTCTTTGGCATCATTGGTCGACTCGCCCAGTCGATTGCGTTCTTGACCACACCGGGAATTGCGTAGTTGTACTCAGGGCTAGTCCAGAACACTCCGTCCGCATCCTTTAGTGCATCTCTAAACGCAACAACTCCTGCTGGTGAATTCTCACCGTCAATGTCGCTGTTGTAGAGCGGGATCTGTCCAAGGTCGAATGATGTTGCTTCGTAGCCACTTGGAAGATTCTTGGAAATGTAGTTAGCCAGACGTGAATTGAATGAGTCTTTACGAAGTGAGCCTGAGAGTACGAGAATTTTTTTCATGACTGTTGACCCTACTAGCAAGAATTGAATTTCTAACCTTCGGGGAGTGACCATCCCATTGAAGTGGCAATCTCCTTGCAAGTTGGACAGAGTGGATACTTCTTAGGATCCTTGCCCGGTACCCATTCTTTTCCACATAGAGCCTTAACTGGCGTTGCGTTAATCATTCCCTCAACGACCGAGTTATTCAGTTTTTTGAACTTTCCACTTTTCTTAGTGAAGCCTTCGAGAACAATGTGCGTGAAGCGTTCGTGGTCGCCTTCATCTATTTGAGGTGTCGTAACAACATGAAGTTCTGTGTCGGACTGAATGCTCACGTCTAAAACCCTATCCATCTGGGTAGTGTTTATGTGACATGAAGCGCAGACGTAAAAAACCCGATGCAGTGAGGCCACTCGGTCGAGTGTCGTCACACTTCACGCGTGAAGGCACACCAAAAAGCCCCTACCGAACTCAAAGTGAAGCCAAGAGCGCTGCCCAGCTTGCGTGGACTCTCAATGGTGCCGAACTTGACGCCTACCGCTGCGACTACTGCCACCAATGGCATATTGGCAAGAGGTTCAGCCGCGATTAGCGAATCGAGACTAAAGCGGCAATAATGTATTCACTTCCATTGAAAGGCATCACATGTCAGTTCAGGCATACATCTTGATTCAGTCCGAAATTGGCTCAAGCGAAAACGTTGTTCTTGCTACACGCAACGTGCCCGGCGTACTTGAGTCTTTCGAAGTAACTGGCCCCTACGACGTAATTGTTCGTTGCGAGGCTGAGAGTGTTGACCAACTAGGAAAGTTCATCGTTGGTGCAATCCAAAAGGTTCCGGGGATCACACGTACTCTGACGTGCCCCGTTGTAAACATCTAGCCGAACGCGCCCGCAGCTTTTAAGGCTGTTATTTGCTCTTCACTAATTCCCCAACTTTGTAATCCTTCACGCGTACGTGCACCCGGTGCACTCGGCGGAGTTCCAATTTCGCCCGGCGATTTTGAAAACCTCGGTGCTGGGTTTGGTTGTCTTGCACTTTGTGTTGAGAAAACATTTCGTTGTGCATTGTAAGGATGGTGTGCCGCTTCACTTGGCGAAAGCACCGGGGTCGTACAAGCATCAGTTCCCTCAAAAATTGCGGTCCACTCGTCACGGGTCTTGGTGAGAAAGACCTCAGTGAAACGATCCTTCATTGCTGGCCACTGATCGCGGTCCATCTGCGCCGGTAGTTCAGCATTGCTAAGTCCTAGGCCCTCAAGTAGCTCGGCGTAAAACTTTGACTCGATCGCTCCAACCGCCATGTATTTGCCGTCACGGGTTTCATACACTTCATAAAAGTGTGCACCGGTGTCGAGCATGTTGACTCCACGCTCTTCATTCCAGTAACCCATGTTCATGAATGCGTGCGTCATGGTTGTCAGTGAAGCTGCGCCGTCGACCATTGCCGTGTCAACTACTTGGCCTTCTCCGGTTTCACGCGCGTGCAGCAATGCAGCAAGAACGCCGAATACTAAGAACAATGCTCCTCCACCGAAGTCACCAACCAAGTTCAGTGGTGGCACTGGCTTATCGCCAGCTCGGCCCAGTGGCCACAGAGCACCAGAAACAGAGATGTAGTTAATGTCGTGTCCCGCGAGTTGACTCAGTGGGCCTTCTTGGCCGTAGCCAGTCATTCTTCCGTAGACGAGCTTGGAGTTGCGCTTCCAAACGTCATCTGGGCCAACGCCTAAACGTTCAGTAACACCTGGGCGAAAACCTTCAATGAGAACGTCTGCTTGTTCACAGAGTTGGAGCACCAGTTCGCGTCCAGAATCATTTTTTAAATCAACCGCCACCGATGGTCGTGACCTGTTGAGCAGATCCCATGTTGGAGCGTCCGATGCATCGAAGTTGCCACGCTCTAAGCGAAGAACTTCTGCGCCAAGGTCTGCGAGCAACATGCAGGCGTAGGGACCAGGTCCAATTCCCGCGAGTTCAATAACTTTGACGCCTTGAAGTGGACCAGCCATTAGTACTTAGTCCCACCAAAGATCGTGACCGAGAACACCCTTACCAATGAGTCCCAGCTGCACTTGGCTCGATCCTTCAACAATTGTTAGCTGGCGAGCATCGCGGTAGTAGAGCTCCATGGGGTGATCTTCCATGTACCCAGCAGCACCGAGCATCTGAAGTGCAATGCCAGAAGCTCGTACGGCAACTTCTGCGGCGTAGTACTTACACATGGAGAGCACGGGAACGTATTCCTTAGTGAACTTGCCATCGTCTGCGAGACAGGCGGCGCGGTAGGTCAGGAGTCGAGCGGCTTCAATTTCAGTCGCGCACTTAGCAATCTCCCACTGGATGCCTTGGAACTCAGAAATTGTTTTTCCGAATGCTGGACGATTCTTCACGTAGTCCGTTGCGTACATGAGCGCGCCCTCAGCGAGGCCAATTCCTCGTGCTGCGACAATCGGTCGCATTGCGTTGAGCGCTTGCATGATGAGCATGAACCCACCGTGGATTTCTTGCTTAGGACCAATGTGAACATTGTCAAAAACAATGTCGGCGGTGTCAATGCCTCGAACACCCATTTTGCGGTCTACGCGAGGACGACTAAGTCCCGGAGTATTTGCATCAACAATGAAGCAACCAATCTCAGAGTGGAGACGAGATGATGCGTCACCCTTCTTCGCGAACACAATGAACCAGTCAGCCTGCATTCCACCGGAGATCCAGCACTTCGTTCCATTGAGGATGTACCCACCAGCTACGTCTGGGTCAGCTTTTGCAGTTGTCTGCATTCCAGCCACGTCTGATCCAGCTCCTGGTTCTGAGAGACAGAACGACGCACGCTGGCTTCCATTTGCGATTCCCGGAAGGTAGCGAAGCTTCTGCTCTTCTGTTCCAGCGATCATGATTGGCCCCGACGGAAGTCGAGTTAGAAGCAACATCAGTCCAATTACGTTTGAGTACTTCGTTACTTCTTCAATGGCGATTGTGAGGCCAAGGATTCCAGCACCTGAGCCACCGTATTCCTCTGGAATGCAGAGACCCAGTAGGTCAGCCTTCTTGAATTCATCAAAGATGTCCTGGGGATACTCACCCGTTGCGTCGATTTCTCGAGCCCTTGGCTTGATCTTTTCTTGGGCGATGCGCCTTACCGTTTGCTGGAGGCTCTTAAGTTCATCTGATAGTTCAAAGTCCATGTTCAGAACGATAGTTGGCTTTGTGACAACATGAGTCGTGACAATTTTTAAGCGTGATAGCGCACTAAGTGCAATGGCCACCAAGACCTACGACCTTGTAGTTATCGGTGCAGGAATGACCGGAGCCGGGGTGGCACTCGACGCTGCTTCACGTGGCCTCAGTGTGGCACTCATTGACTTAGGTGACATTGCCAGTGGAACAAGTTCAAAGTCATCGAAGATGGTGCACGGTGGCCTTCGCTACTTGCAGCAAAAAGAGTTCAAGCTCGTTTATGAAAATCTTCGTGAACGCCAAAGACTCTTGGAGAACGCACCGTTCTTGGTTCGCCCCTTGCCATTTTTGATTCCAATTTTTGCCAACAACGCAGTCATGCGCAAAACACTCGTGAAGGCGTACGGCTCAGCACTTCGCCTCTATGACATCACCGGTGGATGGAGAATTGGAAAGCGTTATAAAAAGATCACACCATCTGAAGCTGTTGGCCACATACCAACACTTAAGTCACACAATCTCGAAGCGGCATTCATTTACATGGACGCACGAGGAGACGATGCACGAGTTGCTCTAAGTATTTGTAGAAGCGCCGCGCTGGACTTCAACGCCGATGTTGCGACCTACGTGCGAGCACTCAGTGTCACGAGAGATGATGCGGGAATTGTGAATGGCGTTGTATGTCGCGATGAATTAAGCGGCAAAGAATTCAAGATCGCCACTCGTTCGTTGGTGAATGCCTCGGGAGTATGGGCAGACGATGTCTTCACCATGGTGAAGCATGACGCCACTCACCACATCAAGCCAGCCAAGGGTGTGCACGTCAGCGTTCCGCGTGAGCGCCTCCCCGCTGACGTCGCTGCAGTATTCAGCGTCCCGGGAGACCGACGAAGCATTTTTGTGGTTCCATTTGAAGACGCACCATTTACTTTTATTGGCACAACTGACACCGCGTACGACGGATCAATTGATACACCGCTGTGCACACCAGAAGACATTGAGTACTTGTTGAAGGCTGCCAACAACTCAACATCGTCAAACCTCACTACCAGTGACATCACTGGTCTATGGGCGGGGCTTCGCCCACTGCTTGCACCAAAGAATGGCAAAGAGCTCAGTGAGCGAACTGCAGACCTTTCGAGGCGTCACCAAGTAACTGACTCAGGTGACGGCGTTGTGCACATCACGGGTGGAAAGTGGACTACGTATCGTCAAATGGCAGAAGACACTGTTGATGCGCTGAAGCCATACTTCTCAAATCTGAAATCAGTTCGAACCAGAAATCTAAGGTTTCACGGCACGAGTAATTGGCGTCCATCAAATGAAATTGAGCAGCACTTATATCAACGATTCGGTTCTGATGCCCAAGAGATTCTGGCCGCAATTGAAAAGAATCCGCACCTCGGAACTTCACCCATTAATGGCCAGCCATACCTTCTTGCTGAGTTCGTCTTTAGTTCTGAAAATGAGATGGCCACGTCACTCGTGGACTTACTAACGCGCAGAACTCGAGCACATCTGCACGATGCCAGGGCCACGCTCAAGGCTGCTCGGGTAATTTGCGAAGAAGTTGCTCCAATTTTTGGTTGGTCGACAAGCGAAATCGATGCTCAAATCGCAACATATGCGCAGCTCGTTGAGAGTGAATTTACTAGTGCAGGGTTACTTCTGTAGGGTTCAGTCATGACTAAACCGACAATGCCCAATGATTACCCTGCAGGGTCTCACACAGATTCAATTGGCGCCAGCGCCCCAACTGCATTGCTCGATGATTTAACTGCTTCAAAAATCTCTTTCGACGTCTCTACTGAGTCTCGTGCTCAGCATGGTCGCGACTGGTGGCCCCTTTCTATTCGTGATGTAAATGAAGGACGGGTGCCTCACTGGCCAGGTGTTGTCGTAATGCCAACAACCACTGAAGAAGTTTCCAAGGTCATAAAGATTGCTGCCAAGCACAAGATTTCAGTTACCCCTCAAGGTGGCCGCTCGGGCGTTGTTGGTGGAGCAGTTGCCGTAGATGGTGCGATTGCACTTGATCTCACTGGACTCGACAAAATAATCAACATCAACGCTGACTCTGGTCTCGTGCACGTTGAAGCTGGCGTCTTTGGTCCTGACTTAGAAAAAGCTGTCAATGAAAAGGGTTGGACCGTTGGTCACTTCCCTCAGTCATTTGACCTCGCGACCGTTGGTGGATGGCTCGCATGTCGCGGTGCTGGACAATTCTCAAATCGTTACGGAAAAATTGAAGATATCGTTCGTGGCCTAACTGTCGTTCTGGCTAATGGTGACATCGTAAAAATCGGAAACCGTGGACCACGCCAAGCAGTAGGTCCAGACATGCTGCAGCTCTTCGTAGGTTCAGAAGGAACGTTGGGTGTCATTACTGAAGCGACCTTGTTGCTCCGTGTAAAGCCGACCTACGAACTTCGAAGTGCGTACAGCTTTGCCACCTTTAAAGACGGTCTAGAAGCGTGTCAGAACATTTACAAGCGTGGCGCTAAGCCTGCTGTACTTCGTCTCTACGACGAAGCAGAGTCCAAGCGCAACTTTCAAATTGAGCAGTGCGCACTCATTGTCTTAGATGAAGGAGACCAGGGTCTTTGCGACGCAACAATGAAAGTTGTTAGCGAAGAATGCTCGAAGGCAACCAAACTTGACGAATCGCACGTGGCCACGTGGCTATCGCACCGCAACAACGTAAGCTCACTCGTTCCCCTATGGGAAGCGGGAATCATTGTCGACACTATTGAAGTGTCTGGCTCATGGGACATCTTGAGCGACATGCACCAAAAGGTGGTGGCAGCACTCAAAGATGTTCCAACAACAATGGCCGCCTCGGTGCATCAGAGCCACGCCTACGACGACGGAGCATGCCTCTATTTCACATTTGCTGGGCGTCCAGGTGGCGATCCAACCAGTTACTACCGCAGTGCATGGGATGCAGCATCAAAGACTGTGCTCGCAACCGGTGGTGCTCTCAGTCACCACCACGGGGTTGGTCGCAATCGTGCACGCTTCGTAAAAGAGGCCCTCGGTTCATCGTTTGAGGTCCTTGTAACAATGAAGAAGGCCCTTGACCCAGAAAACATTATGAACCCAGGTGCACTTGGCATTGGCGGCGAGCCTTGGTAAGGGCACTAGCGATCGATGTTGGTACAACCTCAATTCGCACCGCGATTGTTGACGAGCAAGGACATGTCTCGCACATTCAACAGCAACAACTGACTGTCACTTCCCCACAACCCGGCGAAGTGGAACTTGATGCCAACGAAATCAAGCGTCTTGTTTTAGAGCTTTCTGCAAAAACACTTAGTGAAGGTGGAACGTGCGACGTAGTTGGAATTACCAACCAGCGCGCGACAACAATCGTCTTTGACGCGACAACAGGTGAACCTGTTGGTCCAGCACTTGGTTGGCAAGACCTTCGAACTGTCATTGACTGTCTTATCTTGCAAGGTGAGAACATTCGCCTCGCCCCGAACCAGTCCGCCACGAAGGCCAAGTGGCTCGTTGAGCAATCTGGTCGTCCGTCTAAAGAGCTGCGCTTCGCCACCATCGAAACTTGGATTGCTTACGTCATCAGCAATGGCGCACTGCACATCACCGATACCTCGAACGCTGCGGTCAACGGCTTCATTTCTCTTGACATTGCATCCTGGGACCAGCACGTTCTGGATGTTTTGAAAATTGATAAAGAAACAATGCCAACGATCGTTGACACCATGGGCGCACACGGTGTTGCCAGCGCACTCGGGAACATGCCAATAACTGCACTCGTCGGTGACCAGTCCGCATCACTCTTTGGACAGAGTTGCATCAGCAAGGGCGCAAAAATTACTTTTGGAACTGGTGCCATGCTCAACATGATTGATGGCTCTGGTGCACCAGATACTCTCAGTCGCTTCACATCGGGATGTTTCCCGATCGTTGCCAGAAGCCAAAACGGCAAACTCACTTGGGGCATTGAAGGCATTGTGCTTTCAGCTGGTTCATGCCTTGAGTGGATTAAGAACGAGCTCGGACTCGTTAATGACTTCGCTGAACTAGAGCCACTCGCAACATCAGTTCCTTCTTCAGACGGCG
>DAIQPM010000002.1:0-37504 GCA_036787355.1 Acidimicrobiales bacterium | reverse complement strand
CCAGCGCCTGAACCAGTTGCTGAAAAGAAAAAAGTTGAAGCAACTCCAGATGAATACGAACCAACAGGTGACGCAGTTGTTGTTGATTCAGTACCAGGCCATCTCATTAGCGAGATGTTTCCAGGTGCTGAGGAGATTTCGTGAATTACCCTCCCGCTCTGCAGTCAGTTGTTGATGAGCTCGGTAGGTTCCCAGGTGTTGGTCCGAAATCTGCACAGCGCATTGCATTTTGGATGATGCGCCAGCCAGCAGAAGATGTCGCCAGACTTTCTAGAGCACTCGATGAAATGAAAACAAAGCTTTCATTTTGCGAACGTTGCTGCAACATTGCTGAAACCGGCGGACTCTGTGAAGTGTGCAGTGATGACCGTCGAGATCAAACAGTTATTTGTGTTGTAGAAAGCCCACCCGATGTAGTTGCAGTTGAGCGCTCGGGTGCATTTCGTGGAACGTATCACGTGCTCCACGGCGTTCTTAATCCTCTTGAAGGTGTTTCTCCAGATCGACTCCGTATTCAAGAGCTCGTGCGCCGACTCAATGAACCGGTGAAGGAAGTCATCTTGTGCTTCAACTCAAATGTTGAAGGTGAGGCGACTGCGATGTACTTGAGTCGCTTGCTACAGCTACCGGGATTAGTTGTCTCTCAGCCAGCCAGTGGTCTACCGGTAGGTGGCGACTTGGAATTTGCTGACGACATCACCCTTGGCCGCGCAATTGATGGCCGTCGAATTCTTAAAGACTAAGCAAAGCGAATAACGCAGAGCAGCCCAACGATGATGCAGTACACCCCGAATGGGACCAGGTTTTTTGAAGAGAACCACTTCGTTAAGAATTTGACTGAGAAGTACGAAGCAACAAATGCAAAAATTGCACCAACGAGTGTTTGCATTCGAACACCATCTCCAAGATGGCCCATCAGCGATGGCAGTTTGTAGAGACCAGCGCCAAGAATGACTGGTGTTGCCAGTAAGAATGAGAATGTCGCGGCATCTTCATGGGTGAGATCGCCAAGAAGTCCAGCTCCGATGGTGACTCCACTTCGTGAAATTCCTGCGAACAGCGCCAAGATCTGAGCCGAGCCAATTGCAATCGCACTTCTCGCGCTCAGACTGTCTAACTTTTTCATTTGAACATGCTTGCCACGATTTCGCAGCAGCCTCTCAACAGCAATAAAAATTATTCCGTTTAGCGTAAGAAAGATTGCAGCAGCAAGTGGCTTCGCAAAAAGTACGCGCAGTTGTTTCTCGAGAATAATTCCGACGATCCCTACCGGGATGCTTCCCACCATGAGAATGAAAAGTCGACGGTAATTTCTATCTACTTGTTCATCGTTGATGTGCCATAACGTGGCGACACCGTTCGAGCGGGCTTTCTTTAACTGACGACCAAGACCCATAAAGAGTGTGAACCACGTGGAGCGGAAATACACGAGTAACCCCAATGCCGTTCCTACGTGGAGGCCAACCAAAAAGGTCAGAAAAAATTCTTGCTGCTGTCCTTGGCTGCTCACTAAGTTGTGCCAACCAAAAAGTGCTGGAAGCAGAACGCCGTGTCCGAGACTGGAGATAGGGAAGAGTTCTGTGACCCCTTGGAGGATCCCCATGAAGATTGCTTGAAAGTATGAAAGCGTCGGGGCCAGGAGTAAATGTGCAGTTGTCATGCCTCAACGCTAAACCACGCAAGACTTAGAACATGCGTTATGTAACTATCGTCCGCCATTGTGAGTCTTCGCCTGCAAAAACAGGCGAGAGTGATTACGAACGAATCCTCAGCAGTAGAGGACAAGAGCAAGCAGGCCAACTCAGGTCTTGGGCAAAGGATTCTCTGCGACTTGGTAAGTATGGCCCGACAACTGCACTCATTAGCGCTGCAGCGAGAACTCGAGAGACATTCAGGCGAGCATTCGAAGACACTGCATTCGTCATGACTTCGAATTTCTCAGAACTGATTTATAACGGTAAGCGAAATGTCTCTGGCGAAGACCTCTTAATTGATCTCGCCGCTATTGATCCAGTCGTTACGTCACTTCTCCTCGTCGCACACAACCCAAGTGTTCACGAACTTGTCTTTAGTCTCGCGAAGGAGCTCCCCGACGCGTTGAAAGGGGAATACCCGCTCGGTGGCGCGTTTGTTTTAGCGATTCCAGACAATGAACAAATTGGACTCGCCCAGTATGAACTGGTCGACAGTTTTATCCCTGATTAAAGAGAGCGAAGGATTGCTGCGTCGCCTTGTCCGCCACCACCACAGAGCGAAACAGCGGCTGTTCCACCACCACGTCGCTTCAGTTCAAGTAGCGCAGTAAGAGCAACACGTGTTCCAGACATTCCAACTGGGTGACCGAGCGCAATCGCTCCACCGTTGACGTTGATCTTGTTTTCGTCAATGCCGAGTTCATCGGCTGAAGAAAGTCCAACAGCTGCGAATGCTTCGTTGATTTCGAAGAGGTCAATACCCTTAACGTCAATGCCCGCCTTGGCAGCTGCCTTCGCGATTGCGCGCGCTGGCTGGTTGAGAAGCGATGCGTCAGGTCCAGCAACTTGTCCGTAGCTAATAATTTCTCCAATAGGAGTTAGCCCGAGCTGAGCGCAGCGCTCTGCCGACATAACAATCACTGCAGCTCCACCGTCAGAAATCTGCGAAGCATTTCCAGCGGTGATGGTTCCTTCTTTGTCGAACGCTGGGCGAAGTGAGCTCAGTGATTCAAATGTTGTTTCAGCGCGCACACCTTCGTCAGTGTCAACAAGAACTGGATCGCCCTTGCGCTGTGGAATAGAAACACCAACAATTTCTTCAGCAAACTTTCCAGATGCGATTGCGGCAGCAGCAAGTGCGTGACTACGAGCAGAGAATTCATCTTGACGTGCACGGGTGATGCGTCCGTTGTTGTAACGCTCAGTTCCAAGCCCCATGGCACAGTCATCAAAGGCACAGGTAAGTCCGTCGAACATCATTGAGTCAATAACTTTTTGGTCACCAATTCGATATCCTGCGCGAGCACCTGGAAGAAGGTATGGCGCGTTGGTCATTGATTCCATTCCACCTGCGACAACAATCTCAGCTTCACCTGCACGGATCATCATGTCGGCCATATAGATAGTTTGAAGACCTGACAGGCACACCTTGTTAATAGTTGTGGCGTTAACGCTCATCGGGATGCCACCCTTCACTGCAGCTTGGCGTGCAGTGATTTGTCCTTGACCGGCACCAATTACTTGTCCCATGAGAACTGCGTCAACGAGTGTTGGATCAACACCTGCGCGCTCGAGTGCACTCTTAATTGCAAAACCACCAAGGTCTTGTGCACTTAGTGTCGAAAAAACACCAGATAGTTTTCCAATGGCGGTACGGCTACCGGCGACGATCACACTGCGGGACATATGAGCTCCTTCTAGAGATACATAAACGATAGACGTTTCTACGACTGGGGTTACCGAGGAGTAGTAAACAGCAAAACAATGGCCAAAGTCAGCAGACCAACCGCTGAAATTCCGGTCAGCCAGCGACGCACTCGAGGCTTGGCCAAGATCACGGATGCCTTATCGATCGCTGCGACAAGGCTGAAATACCAAGTCGTAGAAACGATTGACTGCACCACTACCAGCACCATTATCCCCACTCCCAGATTGAAGTTTTTGGGAACAAAAAGTGGAATAAACGCCACAGCGAAAACAGCGGCCTTAACGTTCGTCAAATTTGTCAACAGTCCCAGTCGAAATGCTGCGAGTGAATTTGTGCTCGCCGTGCCGTTGTAATCAAATTTTCCAAAATCGTTTCGAAGTTCGAACAAAGTTTGGATTGAGAGAAAACTCAAATAGGCAACACCAGTGAACTTAAGAAGATTGAAAGCAAGATGTGAGTGTGCGAACACCGTGCTCAGTCCTACTGAGGAAAGTGCACCCCAGGTGATGAGCCCCGTTGTGTTGCCTAGAACTGAGAGATAGGCGCACCTAGATCCTCCAATGATTGTCTGGCGAAGAATCATTGCAACCCCTTGGCCTGGGACCATGGCAAGAAATAGTGCCGTTAAGGCAAAGCCGGGAATTACTTGGAGAATCGACATTGCAAAATCCTACGCACAATTGAGCTTTGGACCAGTAGGGCTTCGACCTCTGCGCCACTATTCTTTTCCCATGAGTGAAATCCTTGAAGCAGTTAGAGCTGGGGCATCGGGCGAGGTTCTTGCTGACACGCCACTTCCAGCAACCACCCGTGCAGTATTCGTTCGTCGTGATGAACAAAACATGTTCGACGGTATTGCTAGCAAAGACAAAGACCCACGTAAGAGTTTGCACGTTGGTGAAGTTCCGCTTCCAGAGCTAGCACCTGATGAAGTTTTCATCGCAGTGATGGCGTCTTCGATCAACTTCAACACAGTCTGGACAAGTATTTTTGAACCGGTTTCAACATTTGGTTTTCTTGACCGACTCGGAAAAGAATCAATTTGGGGTAAGCGACACGCACTTGACTACCACGTTGTTGGATCAGACGCTTCTGGTGTGATCATCAGAAAAGGTTCTGCTGTCAGAAACTGGAACATTGGTGATGAAGTAACTGTTCACTGCAACCACCTCGACGACCAAGACCCAAGTTCACACGACGACTCAATGCTTGCGAGCAATCAGAGAATTTGGGGCTTCGAAACAAACTTCGGTGGTCTTGCAGACATCTCAGCAGTGAAAGCTAACCAGCTGATGCCAAAGCCAACACACTTAACCTGGGAAGAAGCTGCAGTGAATGCACTGTGCAACTCAACCTCATATCGCATGCTGGTTTCACGTAACGGTGCTCCTGTAACTCAGGGTGAGAACGTACTCATCTGGGGAGCTTCTGGTGGAATTGGTTCATACGCTGTTCAGCATGTTCTGAACTCTGGTGGAACACCAATTGCGGTTGTGTCGAGCGAGAACAAAGTTCAGACCATGAAAGAGCTTGGTTGTGAACACGTGATTAACCGTGCTGAAAAGGGCTACAAGTTCTGGAAGGATGAGCACACGCAAGATGAATCTGAATGGCGCCGCCTAGGAAAAGATATTCGCGCACTCGTGGGAGCTGACCCTGACATTGTTTTTGAGCACCCGGGTCGCTCAACCATGGGGGCCAGTGTCTTTGTAACAAAGCGTGCTGGAACGATTGTTACCTGTGCCGCAACCAGTGGTTACATGATTGAATACGACAATCGTCACTTATGGATGAAGTTAAAGACCATCAAGGGTTCACACTTCTCTAACTACCGTGAAGCGTGGGCGGCGAATCAGACAATCATGGATGGAAAAGTTGTGCCACCGCTTTCTGCTGTGTATCCACTTGAAGAAGTTGGCGAAGCTGCAAACGATGTTCACCACAACCGTCACGAAGGAAAAATTGGTGTCCTCTGTGTTGCTGAGCGTGAAGGACTTGGAATTTCGAATCCAGAACTCCGTGCCAAGGTCGGAGAAGACCGTCTTACTATTTTCCGTCGACACGACAAGGACTAATTGTGGAATCACTATTTATTGAAATTGATCACGTTGCCATTGCCGTGCATGACATTGAAGCTGCAATTAAGTGGTACGAAGAAGTTTTCGGTGCAACAGTCGAACACCGTGAAGACGTTACGTCTGACGGCGTTTATGAAGCACTCGTAAATGTTGCAGAGTCTTACATTCAGTTGCTAACACCAACTCGCGAAGACTCACCAGTTGCTAAGTACCTCGCAAAGAATGGTGAGGGGCTACATCACATTGCGTACCGCGTCAACGACTGCGCTGAAGCACTCAACGCTGCAAAAGAGTCTGGTTGTCGCGTTATTGATGAGAAACCTCGTCCCGGATCGAGAAATACGACGGTTGCATTTATTCACCCGAAAACCTCATTTGGTACTCTCATTGAACTTGTGGAAGTCAACTAGTTCTTTTCTGCACAGATTTAGAAAATTGCTACTTCACAGTAATAAGTAATTGCCATGCAAATTCTTGGCTCTAGGGCCTCTAATTCTCTGAATTGTCATGGCGCGCTCGATGTTAGATAGCCTTGCTTGCTATGGAACACTCAATGTCTGAACGCTTGGCCCAATTAGAAGCCCTGAAGTCCGAAGCCCGTCTAGCCGGTGGCGAAAAAGCAATTGAGCGACACCGATCCAAGGGCAAGATGACGGCTCGTGATCGTATTGAGTATCTGCTCGATGAAGGTACGTTCCAAGAACTTGACATGCTTAATCGTCACCATGCATCAGGCATGGGTCTCGAAGATTCACGACCATTGACTGACGGGGTTGTTACTGGTTTTGGAAAAATTGATGGACGAAAAGTCTGTGTCTACTCTCAAGACTTCACCGTGTTTGGTGGTGCACTTGGTGAGACGCACGGTGAAAAAATTCAAAAGATTATGGACCTCGCTATTTCGATGGGTCTTCCAATTGTTGGACTCAACGACGGAGCTGGTGCTCGAATTCAAGAAGGTGTGGCGGGTCTTGATGCGTACGGTGGAATCTTCTTCCGAAATGTAAAGGCGTCAGGCGTAGTTCCTCAGATTTCTGTAATTCTCGGTCCCTGCGCCGGTGGTGGTGTGTACTCACCAGCACTCACAGACTTCATCTTTATGGTTCGAGAAACTAGCCACATGTTCATTACTGGACCAGATGTTGTGAAGACAGTGACTGGTGAAGAAGTGACGCTTGAAGAACTCGGTGGTGCGATGACGCACGCAACCAAGTCAGGTGTTGCCAACTTCGTATTCCCTGACGAACAAAGTGTCTTGGATGAAGTTCGTTACTTGCTTTCATTCCTTCCATCAAACAACATGGAAGAGGCACCGCGAATTCTTTCTGGTGACCCAGCGGACCGACTCTGCGAAGATCTTCGCGACATTCTGCCGACTTCACCAAACGTGCCTTATGACATGAAGAAAGTCATCACCTCGGTTGTTGACGACGGCGACTACATGGAAGTCAGCGCCGCTTTTGCACCTCAAATTACGTGCGGCTTCGCTCGCATTGACGGACACACTGTTGGTTTAGTTTCAAACCAGCCGCAGATTCTTGCTGGTGTGCTCGACATTGACTCAAGTGAAAAAGCTGCACGGTTTGTGCGAACTTGTGACGCATTCAACATTCCATTGATTTCTTTCGTAGACGTTCCTGGATTCATGCCAGGTGTTGACCAGGAATATGGAGGCATTATTCGCCACGGTGCAAAGTTGCTCTACGCATTCTGTGAGGCAACGGTTCCTCGTATCTCAGTTGTAACTCGTAAGGCCTACGGTGGCGCTTATGTGGTTATGAACTCCAAGTCAATTGGTGCAGACCTCGCGTTTGCTTGGCCAACCGCGGAACTTGCTGTGATGGGATCTGCTGGTGCGGTTGAAATTGTTCACCGTCGTGACTTGGCGAATTCTGAGAACACTGATGAACTGCGCGCGCAACTAGTTGATGACTACGAAGAGCGATACGCAAACCCGTACATTGCTGCAGCACGTGGATTTATTGATGACGTCATTGACCCAGCTGAGACTCGCATGATTCTCGCTCGCTCGCTCGACCTACTTCGTGGCAAGCGTGAAGACTTGCCAAAGCGCAAGCACGGAAACGTTCCACTGTGAGCCACGGTCTCGCTCCACGACCAGAGTTGTCTCCAGAAGATGTTGCAGCCGTTGTTGCCGCAGCACAAAATCACTTTGCTCAACGAGCTGAGGGTGTCCCAGACGTTGCACCGGTGTGGCGATTTTCAGGCCGGTGGTTTGGATCTCAGACCCTTACCAATAAACGCCGCTCTCTGTAATTAGAGAGATGCTTCTACAAGGCTTAGAAGATCACTCATAATTGCGCTGAGTGAGAAGTCCTTTGGTGTGTAGACCGCGGTGACGCCTTTCTTCTTTAGGGCTTCACCATCTTCATTTGGAATAATTCCACCGACAATTACTTTGGCTTCCACGCCAGCAGCGTTGAGCCCACTGATCACACGCGATACGAGCTCAATGTGCGATCCAGAAAGAATAGAAATTCCAACGATGTCGACGTCTTCATCTCTTGCGGCGGCGACAATTTCTTCCGGCGAGAGTCGAATGCCTTGATAGACAACTTCGAATCCGGCGTCTCGTGCAGCAACGGCAATCTGCTCAGCACCATTGGAGTGACCATCTAGTCCTGGTTTCGCGACAAGGAGCTTCGGCGGTGTTCCACGTTTTGCCTGCACTGCCTTAGAGCGTGCAACGAGCAATGCAAAGTCATCTCCACGGTTACTAATGCCACCACGCACCCCTGTAGGGGCGCGGTATTCACCGTAGACCTCTCGTAGGGCTCCTGCCCATTCACCAGTAGTGCCACCAGCCTTAGCGAGTGCGATGGTTGGAATCATGATGTTGTCTTCAGGTTTCGAGCTCTTGGCAACACGAGTTAGCTCTTGTAACGCTGAGCGAACAGCGTTTTCGTCTCGGTTAGCGCGCCACTTTGTGACGTCTTCAATCATTTCACGTTCGACCTTTGGATCAACGGTCATGATTGCCTCAAGCGATGAACCACTTGTCAGTGGAGATTCAGTTGTTTCAGTGAACTTGTTTACACCAACAACAACTTGCTCACCCGATTCAATGCGAGCAACGCGCTCAGCTTGACTCGCAACTAGGCGACTCTTTAGTTCTTCGATAGCCGCGAATGCACCACCAAGACTGATGACGTCATCGAGTTCATTCTTCACGGCTTCTGTTAGTTCGCGGACTTTAGCTTCCATCACGTGTGAACCAGCGAAGATGTCGGGGTATTCGAGCAAGTCGCTCTCGTAGGCGAGAACTTGTTGCATGCGAAGACTCCACTGCTGGTCCCAAGGTCGGGGAAGACCAAGTGCTTCATTCCACGCTGGTAGCTGGATGGAGCGCGCCCGTGCGTCAGCTGAAAGAGAGACTCCGAGCATTTCAATAACAATTCGCTGGACATTATTTTCTGGCTGTTGCTCGGTGAGGCCGAGTGAGTTCACCTGCACGCCGTATCTAAAGCGACGAAGTGCTGGGTCTTCAACGCCGTAGCGAGTTCGACAAATCTCGTCCCACATTGCGGTGAACGTGCGCATCTTGGCAATTTCTTCGATGAAACGCACTCCAGCGTTTACAAAGAATGAAATTCGCCCAACCACCTGGGGCATCTGCTCAGGGGTGACTTTTCCAGAATCACGAACAGCGTCAAGAATGTCAATTGCGGTGGCTAGCGCGTAGGCAACTTCTTGAACAGGAGTGCAACCTGCCTCCTGGAGGTGGTAACTGCAGATGTTGATTGGATTCCACTTTGGAACGTTGTTGATGCCAAAGGCAATCATGTCAACAATCAGTCGACGCGATGGTTCAGGTGCGTAAATAAAGGTTCCTCGGCTGAGGTATTCCTTCACAATGTCGTTCTGCGTTGTTCCCTGCAACTTGTTGAATGCAACACCTTGTTCTTCAGCGAGAGCCAAGTAGAGGCCCCACAACCAAGCAGCAGTTGCGTTGATGGTCATCGAGGTATTGATTTCACCGACGGGAATTTGATCGAGGAGTTGGCGCATGTGGCCTAAGTGCGCAACAGGCACACCGACTTTTCCAACTTCACCTGCAGCAGCAGAGTTGTCTGGGTCGTAGCCGGTCTGGGTTGGTAGGTCGAAGGCAATCGATAGACCGGTTTGGCCCTTTGCGAGGTTTCCGCGGTAGAGCTCGTTTGACTTAACGGCTGTTGAGTGTCCCGAGTACGTGCGTATTACCCATGGTTTAGAACGCTCAGCCATGTGACCTCCGAGATCTCTATCGACCGTAGTCGAAGAAACCGCTGCCAGTCTTTCGACCAAGTTTTCCTGCCGCTACTAATTCGCGCAACATTGGACGAGGCTTGAAGTTCTCTTCGCCAGAGTCTGCGTATAGTGCTTCCAAGATTGAAAGTGATGTGTCAAGACCAACGAGGTCAAGAAGTGCGAACGGTCCCATCGGGAAACCACATCCACCCTTCATAGCAATGTCGATTCCTTCACGCGTAGCCACGCCATCTTCTAAAAGGTGAATTGCGTTGTTTAGATATGGGAAGAGGAGCGCGTTGACAATGAAGCCCGCAACGTCCTTAACTTCAACTGGGTCCTTGCCACATGCCTTAGCAAATTCAGTTACACGACTAATTGTCTCATCGCTGGAGCACGATGCTCGAACAATTTCAACAAGTGACATGGTGTTGGCTGGGTTGAAGAAGTGCACTCCACAAACAAGTTCACCGCGGTTGGTCTGTGCAGCGAGTTCAAGAACTGAAAGTGTTGAAGTGTTCGTTGCCAGAACTGCGTCCTTGTTGATTGTTTCGTCGAGCTCTTTGAAGATCTGCTTCTTAACATCAAGGTTTTCAACTACCGACTCAATGATGAGGTCGCAGTCCGCGAGGTCTGAGAGAGTTGTGGTTGCACTAACGCGAGCGCGAATCTGGTCAGCGTCTTCTTGACTCCGCTTACCTTTTTCGACTTGCTTCGCAAGGGACTTCTCGAGTCCAGCCAGCATCTTGTCAGCCGTTTCTTGCGAACGACTCCTAAGAATCACTGTTGCTCCAGCGGCCGCAGATACTTCTGCAATTCCGCTACCCATAATGCCTGAACCTAAAATTCCAATTTTTGTGAACGTCATTTCAGAAGATTACTTGCCAGTAGCCGGGTCGAGCCAGTCGAGAAACTTCGTTATGCAGGCCTTGGCCACAAGGGCCAAGTTCTTATGACTCAGTAATAGTCACTGACTCGATGATTACGTCCTCTTGTGGACGTCCACTGCCCGTGCCGATGGCGTCAATTGCCGCAACTACGTCCAGGCCCTTAACAACTTTTCCAAACAGTGCGTAGAGCGGAGGAAGGCGCATGCCATCAGGTCCAGAGATCACGAAGAATTGTGAACCATTCGTGTCAGGTCCTGCGTTGGCCATAGCGAGTGATCCAAGTTCGTAACGACCAGCTTTTGGAAGTTCATCCTTGAAGCGGTACCCAGGACCACCGGCACCAGTGCCAGTCGGGTCGCCACCTTGCAGCACGAATCCAGGAATCACGCGGTGAAAAACAATTCCGTCGTAGTAGTGCCAACGTGACAAGAACACAAAGCTGTTCACTGTGTTAGGTGCAGCCGCTGCATCAAGAACAATTTCCAGTGTTCCCTTCGACGTGACCATTGTTGCTGAGTAGTTCTTGGCTGGATCAATGATCATTGGTGGGGCAGCGTCAAACTTCTGGCGCTGTGGACTTGATCCGTCTGCGTTTGGAATGTTGTCACTCATGCTTAACCCTTCGTGACCTTCAAGAGGTCAACTACGAACACGAGTGTGTCGTTTGCTGCGATGCCAGCCCCAGGTGATTGAGCACCGTAGCCAAGTGAAGCAGGAATAATGAGTTCACGTCGTCCGCCTTCGCGCATACCAACGATTCCTAGGTCCCAGCCCTTAATAACTTGGCCAGCACCAAGCTTGAAGCTAAACGGAGCTGAAGTCCACGAAGACTGTTGAACCTTGTGAGTTGAATAGGTAGCGAGTACGTACTGCATCTGAAGTGTGTCACCAGCCTTTGCTGCTGCGCCAGTTCCGGCAATGAGGTCACTTGAAAGCAATTGCGTCGGTGGGGTGCTAGTTGGAACGGTAACGGTTGGCTGAGATCCAGACTTCCCGGCAGGCGAGCGGTCCGCTGCGGGAATTGGAGCAAACGTTGAGACGGTTGCAGCAATTGTCGAAGTCGTGACCGCACCAGTGGTCGTTGTTGCCCCTTGCGCCATTGTCGTCGTCGTTGCACCAAGTGTGGTTGTGGTGGTTGGAATAGTCGTTGTTGTTGTGGTGCTTGAACCACCAGAGAACAATGCTGCGCCAGTTCCTAGAACCATTGCGCCAACTATCGAGATAATCACCCAACGGCGAATCGTTTGGCGCCTTTTGGACTCACGTTGGAGTCGCTCCATCTTTTCGCGGCGAGCCGCTTTTTGTCGTTCACGTTTAGTAGTAGCCATGGTGCGACATTACTAGGACTTTTCGGGGTGAGAAGCCCTCAACTAGAATTGCGTGATGGCTCTTGTGGTTCAAAAGTACGGTGGAACGTCAGTCGGCGATGCTGAACGTATTCGCGCTGTAGCTAGCCACGTTGCCAAAACTCGAGCTGCGGGCAATGAGGTCGTCGTCGTTGTTTCGGCAATGGGCAAGTTCACTGATGATCTGATCAAATTGGCGGACGAAGTATCTCCAACTCGCCCGCCTCGTGAGCTTGACATGCTCCTGACGGCTGGTGAACGTATTTCTATGGCCCTTGTTTCTATGGCTCTCGCGGACCAAGGTGTGCAGTCGGCTTCGTTTACGGGTTCGCAGGCAGGAATTATCACGGACACTGATCACACCCGAGCCAAGATTCTCGAAATGCGACCCGAACGTATTCGTGAAGCTATTGACGCTGGAAAAGTTCCTGTCGTCGCTGGGTTCCAAGGTGTTTCAACCGACCACGACATCACAACTCTTGGTCGTGGTGGCTCAGACGTAACTGCCGTGGCACTCGCTGCTGCACTTGGTGCAGACGTATGTGAGATCTACACCGACGTAACTGGTGTGTACACCGCTGACCCCCGTGTTGTGCCAAAGGCGCACCGCTTAGACAAAATTTCTTTTGATGAGATGATGGAAATGGCAGCCACTGGTGGCCGAGTACTCATGTTGCGCTCTGTTGAGTTTGCCCGCCGTCACGGTGTGCCATTACATGTTCGATCAAGTTTTACCTGGGAACCAGGAACCTGGATTGTGGAGGAGGACCCCACTATGGAAGAAGCAGTTGTTACCGCAATTACCGACGACACGTCTGAGGCAAAAATCACGGTTGGCGGTGTTCCCGACAAGCCGGGCATCGCTGCGAAGTTGTTCCGTGAGCTCGCTAACGAGGGCATCAACGTTGACATGATTGTCCAGAACACTGGTGCCAATGGGTTGACCGACATCTCGTTCACCGTTGCTCTCACTGACCTTGACGCCGCAACAGCCGTTTGCGAAAAAGTTAAAGGCGTGATTGGTGCTGCGTCAGTTACCACTGACAACAACATTGGACGTGTTTCAATTGTTGGCGCAGGGATGAAGTCAAGCGCAGGTGTCACGGCTTTGATGTTTGAAACGCTCTCCAACAATGGAATCAACATTGAAATGATTTCAACGAGCTCAATTCGTATTTCATGTGTTCTTCGTGCTGACAAGGTTGGCGACGCAGTTCGTTTCCTCCACACTGCATTTGGCTTAGACGCGAACTAGGCTTACCCCATGCGAATCGCCATTATTGGAGCCACAGGTCAAGTAGGAACAGTCATGCGAGCGATTCTTCGCGAGCGTAACTACCCAGTTGACGAAATCCGTTACTTCGGTTCATCACGTTCAGCAGGAACATTCCTTGACTGGAACGGAGAGCAGATTGTTGTAGAAGATGCCGCAACGGCAGACTTCTCGGGCATTCAGATCGTGCTCGCATCATCTGGTGCAACTGCCTCTCGTGCAATTTCACCTTTGATGGCTGCAGCTGGTGCAATCGTGGTCGACAACTCTTCAGCGTGGCGTAGTGACCCTGATGTGCCACTCGTAGTTTCTGAAGTTAATGCGCACACTCTTCACAACATCCCTAAGGGGATTGTTGCGAACCCGAACTGCACAACTATGGCGGCGATGCCAGCGCTCAAGCCGTTGCACTTGGCTGCGGGGCTCACCTCTCTGACAGTTTCTACATACCAAGCAGTCAGTGGTGCAGGGCGTGACGGTGTGGATGAACTTGCTGGCCAAGTTGAAGCATCGGTGCAACGTGACATTCGAGTTTTGACGTTTGATGGTGCGGGAATTGAAATGACCCCTGGGGTCAAGTTTCCGAACACTATTGCGCACAACGTGATTCCTATGGCTGGTGACTTGATTGATGACGAGCGCCTCGAAACTGTTGAAGAAAAGAAGCTTCGCGATGAGAGCCGCAAGATTCTTGAGATCCCAGGTCTACTCGTTGCGGCGACCTGCGTACGTGTTCCAGTCTTTACGGGTCACTCACTATCAATCACCGCAAGTTTTGATCGACCAATTTCTCCTCAAGAAGCTACAGAAATTCTTTCTAATGCACCAGGTGTGGTTGTTCATGAAATGCCGACACCACGTTTGGCAGCAGGCAAGGATCCAAGTTACGTTGGACGAATTCGTCCGGCCGAAACTGTGAAGAATGGCCTTTCATTCTTTGTCAGCAATGACAACCTTCGTAAGGGTGCTGCGCTCAATACAGTGCAAATTGCTGAAGAACTCATCAGCATTATTTCCTAGGAAATACCTTTTCTATTAAAGGTGTCACACCGCCTACCTATGGTGTTCAAATAGAACAAAGGGGTTTGTCATGAACGGAATTATTTTTGGCGTTGCGGGTCTCGTAATTGGCCTTTTAGTCGCACTGCTTTTCAAGACTTCATCCAAGAAGACAAGCACGCCTGAAGTCCCCACAGGTGTTGCACTCACCGCTTCGGACATTGAACGAGTGGTGAAGAGTCAATTCGCTGAAGCGCTCACTGATCTCACCGAGAGAGCTCGCGAGGACCGAAACGAATCCATCAACCTTGCAGCGACGCAGGTTGCGAAATCTGGTGGCGACGAACTTGGCAAACGTGCAGAAGAAATCGACAACACCTTAAAGACGTACCGTGAAGCGATTGATAAACAAGTGAGTGAATTACAAGGTGAACTGAAGAACTTGCGTGAAATGAACATTGAACGTTTCGGAAGCGTCGACAGTGCAGTGAATGGACTCGCGTTTCAAACTCAAGCCCTTAACAAAGTTTTATCTAGCTCGCAAGGTCGAGGTAACTGGGGCGAGCGAATGCTCGAAGACATTTTGACGCAGTCGGGATTTGAACGCGGAATTAATTATGAGCGTCAAGAAAAATTAGAAGGCGGAGGAAAGCCTGACTACAGCTTTTTCCTTCCACCCGATCGGGTTTTGTATCTCGACTCGAAGTTCCCGCTTGAGAATTACTTGAAATATTTCGAAGCAGGCGACGAAAACTCTCAGAAAATGTACAAAGAGTCATTCTTAAAAAATGTGGAACAACGCGTCAAAGAACTCGAAGTCCGCGACTACGTTGAGCAGTCGAACAAGAACGCAATTGATTACGTTTTGCTGTTTATCCCTAACGAAGGGATTCTCGGTTTTATTCAAAATGAGCGTCCAAGCCTCATTGATGACGCAATTAATAAGAAGGTGTTGCTCTGCTCACCTCTTACTCTCTACGCATTCCTAGGTGTTGTTCGCCAAGCGAGTGCGAGCTTCAACATGGCCCAAGAAGCGAATGAAGTACTGCGACTCCTTACCTCTTTTGGTAAGGCGTGGACACATTATGTAAATAACTTGAATGACATCTATAAGTCATTTGAAAAGATGCAGAAAAAGCTGAAAGCAGTCACTACCGGTCGAGTCTTTGGAACACTGCGAAAGAGTGTTGAGCAAGTCGAAAACTTGGCTCAGTCCAAGGGAATTGGTGGCGATACCAAGGCTCTCGACGAAATGGTTGCTGCCTTTGAGGTTGTCGAACAGTCAGGCGATAGTGACTACGAGTTCGATGACGAGTGATCTTGGTGAATTACCAGTGGTTTACTCGTTCGCGTTGAGTGACTAAGTTCTTTACTCGTGGCCCGCTCTCGCGCTCAGCGTCGTACTCAGTCAATTTTTATCGGGCTGGCGGTTCTCATCACATTGCTAGTGCTTCTCTTTGCACGAGACATCAATAATTCTGCACACCAGGCAAGGAGTCCTCGTCGAAGTGAGAATTTAAGTTTTGCAACTCTTGCAAACTCATCAATCCAGAAGCAAAATAATTTTGATTCCCGGTTGTCGTTTCTTCTGCAAAGTGGCTCGAGCTTAAGTCGCCCAGTTTTTGCGGCTCGATTGGAGCAACTCGCACTGGAGCTCCCTAGGTGGGAGACGGACGTTCAGTTACTTAAGAGTCCAACGTTGGCGCATCACATTAATACTGAGTTCGTTTCAATAACTGAATCCAGGATTGACATTCTCACTTCCGTTATTCAATCGGTGAGCAATGACCTAGAGCTGCCTGGAATCACGCTTGGACAAACAACTAGTTCGCACACTTCGCTGATCGCACTGAAGCAAAAATGGGACTACCTCCGATTCGGACTTCGTAAAGAACCTGGAAAAGCTCAACTGAATGCATTTACAAATCTTGTTGGTTCGCTGCAAAACATGAGCACATTTTCTTCTCTGCGGTCGTCTCCGACACTGCGAGTCACGAGAGGAATTGGAATTGCTGCAGTATCAGTCCGCCCATCACCACTACCTGCGTCTCAAGGTGTGCTGCTTCTCGCCCCAGTGACGAGTGTAAATCTTGGCGTCTCAGTTTTAAATGCCAGTTATGTTGACCAACCGGTGACGATGTCAATCACCTTCCAGCCATCTAATGGAAATGGTGTTTACCAATCGCAGACGCTGAAGGCGACGATTGGGCCAAATCAAGCATTCGGTTTTCTGCCGAAATCCCTAAAAACTAAGGCCGGACAACGCGCAACGCTAACTATCTCCGTGGACGGTGCGCCGGGTGCCGCAGGCATGACAAGGACCAAGGTCTACACGGTCATAATGTCACCTTCCGGAAATAATTCTTAGATTTTTTGACCAAAAATTCGCCTACGATAGAGGTGCACCCAAACACGAATTGAGGCATTGTGAAGCAGTCGATAACCGTTACCGATAACCGGACTGGCGACTCTTTAGAAATTCCAATCGAAAATGGCGGAGTGTCCGCGAAGGAGATCATTAAAGCCGCTCCTGGTGTGTGGGTCTACGACCCAGCCTTCATGGCAACTGCTGCCGCTGAATCTTCTATTACCTATCTAGATGGTGAAGCTGGAATTCTTCGTTACCGTGGTTACCCAATTGAGCAACTCGCCGAGCACTCAACGTACCTAGAAGTTGCGTACCTACTGATTCATGGTGAACTTCCTAACGCAGAGCAGTCTGCTGCATGGAGCAAAGAAGTTACGCATCACACTTTCATTCATGAAAACGTTCGTAAGCGCTTTCTAGAAGGATTTAACTACGACGCTCACCCAATGGGAATGCTCGTTTCAGCTGTCGCTGCACTTTCTACGTACTACAAGGACTCAAAAGAAATTTTTGAAAAAGAAACACTGAATCGTCAAATTGTTCGACTCATCGCAAAGATGCCAACGCTCGCAGCAGCTGCGCACCGATTCTCTGTAGGAATGCCGTTCGTTTACCCAGATAACAGCTTGGGCTACACGGAAAACTTCCTTTCGATGATGTGGAAGATTGCAGAACCTCGTTTCGAACCAGATCCAGTTCTCGCGAAGGCTCTTGATGTTCTATTTATCTTGCACGCCGATCACGAGCAGAACGCCGGGACAACTGCCATGCGTGTTGCTGGTTCAGCGCACGCTGACCCATATGTTGCAACTGCTGCAGCTACTGCAACGTTGTACGGACCACGTCATGGTGGTGCTAACGAAGCTGTACTGAAGATGTTGAATCAAATTGGCAGCATCGAAAACATTCCTGCGTTCATTGAAACTGTGAAGCAGGGTAAGGCGGTGCTTCAAGGCTTTGGTCACCGTGTGTACAAAAACTTCGACCCACGTGCAACAATCATCAAGAAAACTGCCGATGATGTGTTCAAGGTAACGGGTAAGAACCCACTTCTGGACATTGCACTGAAGCTCGAAGAAATCGCGCTGAAGGATGAGTACTTCATCTCACGTCGTCTCTATCCAAACGTTGACTTCTACTCAGGAATTATCTATCAGGCGATGGGATTCCCAATAGAAATGTTCACCGTTTTGTTTGCTATTCCTCGCACATCAGGTTGGCTTGCTCACTACCAAGAATTGCTCGATCAGGACGTAAAAATTTCACGTCCTCGTCAGCTCTACATTGGTGAAGAAGTTCGAAACTACGTTCCTATGAAGGATCGTAAGTAGAAATTACTTAATAAGTGTCGGTTCAATGACTCGTGTGAGTCCTTCTTGAACCATTGAGACACAAAGTTCCCCTGCTTGGTTAAAGAGGAATCCACGAGCAAGACCACGAGCACCATGCGCGATTGGTGAGTCTGTGTCGTAAAGAAGCCACTGGTCTGCACGAACATCACGGTGGAACCACATGCAGTGGTCGAGACTCGCCCCCATAAATCCACCTGTGTCCCAGCGAATCGAGTGTGGGGCCAGAATTGTGTCGAACAAACTCATGTCACTTGCGTAGGTAACAACACATGCGTGAAGTAGTGGATCATCAGGCAGCGTTCCGTCAGCTTTGATCCAAATTTGCTTCACTGGCTCTTTGCTTCTGTTCGCGTGCCACGGAAGTTCACCAACGAAGCGCTGATCAATTGGGTGCTTTCGCTTGAACCACTCGTCAACCGCGCCCTTCTCATCCTTGACTCGCTCAAATAAGGGGAGAATGGATTCTGGATCTGGTGCAGAGGGCATTGCAATTTGGTGCTCGAGACTCACTTCTTCATTGTGGAAACTCGCCTGCATGTTGTAGATGGCTTTTCCGTGCTGAATTGCAACAACACGTCTAGTTGCGAAACTCTTGCCATCACGAATTCGGTCGACTTCATAAAGGATTGGGGCAGTTGGATCACCTGAGCGAAGGAAATACGAGTGCAGGGAGTGAACTCGTATGTTCTCAACCGTGCGCCCTGCAGCCATTAGAGCTTGTGCAGCAACTTGACCACCAAATGTGCGTTGACGCTCTTCCTTAGGGTGAACGCCGCGAAAGATATTTACTTCAATATCTTCCAGGTCAAGAAGGTCCACAAGAAATTCTAAAGATTCAGACATGCTTCTATTCTGGCACTTCAGCGCACCCACTTTGTCCGCACCAAGAAATACCTGCACTTGGGGTTTAGCAAGCCATAGCGAAGTAGAGTCGTTCCTATGGCTATGAACATTCGTGAAGTTCTCGCGTGGTCGAAAACTCACGACGGAAAGAAAATTATTCGTTTCGGACTTAGTTCTGTCATCACCACTTCTGTTTCATTCCTTGGAATTGTTATTTCGTACGGATTCCACATCATTCATGGGGTGCTTGGTGCCACCTTGTTTGGAAATCTTGTCGCAGTACTACCGGGCTACTACCTAAGCCGATCATGGGCGTGGGGCAAAAAGGGTAGGAGTCACATTCGAAAAGAAGTGATCCCCTACCTTTCAATTTCGGGAATGGGAATTTCATTCTCAATGATCGGTGCTTCTTTTGTGAAGCATCTCGTGCATACTCACCATTGGCACCACTTGTTCAATACGTTCTTAATCGCGGGCGTTAACTTGCTCAGCTTCGGAGTGTTTTGGGTTCTCAAGATCTTGCTTTTCAACAAAATCTTTCACACGAACAAACTCCGTGATATTGAAGAACACCTCAGCGAAGAGGAAAAGGCAGCGAGCCTTTAGTCGCGAAAGTTTGTGAACTGAAGCGGAACTTCCATATCTGCTTCTTTAAACTTTGCCATGGCTGCTTGAAGGTCGTCTCGCTGCTTACCAGTAACGCGCACTTGATCACCTTGGATTGAAGAACTCAAATTCTTAATTCCAAATTCCTTAACCATCTTGTTGATCTTCTTACCGATTTCTTGTGAGATGCCAGCTTTAAGAACAACACGCTGGCGAGCTGCTCCTTGACTTGCTTCTTCAATTTTTTGTGGGTCCAGCGTCTTAAGTGAAACCTGACGCTTCACAAGCTTCTCCTCAAGCAACTGATAGAGCGCACGTAGGCGGTCTTCGGTCGAGCAAGCAAGCTTGAGTTCTTTTTCAGTGAACTCAATCACAGGATTGGTGTTCTTGAAGTCGAAGCGAGTCGAAGCTTCACGGTTTGCTTGATCCACTGCATTTCGTACTTCTTGCAGGTCAATTTCAGAGACAATGTCAAAACTAGGCATGGCTAAATGGTAGATGCTGCAGGCTGGTTGGAAGTGAGGGTGCGAGGCGAAGTAGGATTCTCGACGGGTCAGTGCCCGAGTGGCCAATGGGATCTGGCTGTAAACCAGACGGCTTTGCCTACGGGGGTTCAAATCCCTCCTGGCCCACCAAGGGCTAATTCAACATTCATGTTGAATTAGCCACGTCCGTACTCAGTTAGTTCGGAGTACGGTTGCACTGTTTAGTGCGAAAGGAATTACGTGGTCCGTCTCAAGTCAATTGCGAGCGCAGTCCGTCGAGTGTACGAACGTTTCGCGCGCAGATTTGAGCAAGGTGTCGTAGTTCTTGAGCATCGCTACACCCCACTAGGCCGTTTTCAACCCGGTCCTTTTGAAGGCTGGTCATTCTTATGGAAGCCCGCTCTTATTGGTTTTTGTGCAATGACAATGATCCTCGCCGGAGGATCATTCACTAGCTCACCATTCAAACTCGACATGACAAACACGTGGTTCTTCGGTGATCCATCCCAGGGTGCTGTTGGAACTCCGAGTGAAACAAGAATCATGTTCTCAATTGTTCTTGTGTACGGAGGACTTTTTCTCTTTATGAGAGTGTGGCTACGACTCGCTGAAGTGATGAAACTGCACCCGGGTGCATCATTGAAAAAGCTTTGGTGGATGTTGTTGCTGTGGGCAACGCCAATGATTGTCTCGCCACCAATGTTTTCTCGAGACGTCTTCAGTTACGCAGCCCAAGGCGAGATGACCAGTCACCATTTGAGTCCCTACATACTTGGTCCGTTCTCCTTGGGATCGAGTCCCTACGTAAACCCAGTAGATCCACTGTGGGGAAATGCCCCAGCACCATATGGTCCGTTCTTTCTATTTATTGACGGCACGATTAACAAGATCACTCGTCACCACCAGCTAGCAACAGTCGTTGGCCTTCGCCTCCTAGAAGTAATCGCAGTGGTCATGATTGGCATTGGTGCGGCAATGCTCGCAACATCACTTAAGCGTGACCCGGGTGAAGCGTTTGTATTGAGCGCTCTTAACCCACTCGTCCTTCTAACAATTGTTGGAAGTGCCCATAATGATGGGCTTATGGCGGGATTCCTAGTTCTTGGTGTGGCGTTTGCGGTGAGAAAGAAAATGATGTGGGCGGTGATTCTTTGCGCCTGCGCCACGGCGATAAAAGCGCCAGGTGCAATCGGACTCGCGTTCGTTGCGTGGACGTGGCTTGGCGAGCAAGCATCAGTTCGCGAACGAATTAAACCAATCGTGAAGAGCGGAATAATCACGGCAGTGGTTTTAGGTTTCTGGACGTGGTGCGCAGGTTTTGGTTTTGGTTGGGTACAAAATTTATTGTCAAACGGAACTGTACGTTCGTGGGCAGCGCCCATGACCGCGCTCGGAATGGCCACGGGAAATCTTTTACACGCAGTTGGTCTAACTGGGATAAGTGTCACCTCAACAATTTCTGTTTGGAGATTTATCGGACTCGTTAGTGCTGTTGGTTTTATGGTGTGGCTGCTACTGCACGGTGAAAAGCGAGGATGGGTTCGTTCACTAGCGCTCGTGCTCGTTCTGTTTGTAGAACTTGGACCAGTTGTTCAGCCGTGGTATTTAGTGTGGGGACTTGTGATCATGGCGGCGAGCTACAAGGGTCGCGAACACTTCTGGCTTTTGTTTCTCTCCATCACCGGACCGTTCATTGGCCTCCCTGGTGGAAGACAACTACTAGCTGACCTTGTGCACAGCAATCCGCTGGTCATCGCAGTTGCGGTGCTCTTTGTTGCTGGGATGCTGGTAGTTCCAATGGGACGTTGGACACAGTGGTCGTGGCCAGAAAAGAAAATTGAACTAGACGCTTAACGTCGTTCAGGAACGATGTATTGGTACTCAACAACGTCAAGCCACAAACCATGCTTGCGGCCAACTTCGATTTCAGTTCCAACGAGTTTGAATCCGCACTTCTCGTGAAGTTTGATTGACCCACTGTTCTCACCGACGATGCGTGCAATCAAGGTGTGGAAGCCAGAATCTTTCGCGCCTTCGATCAAATCTCTGAGAAGTTTCTCGCCGACCCCACGTCCTCGTGCGGCTCTAAGAACGTAAACAGAGTTCTCAACCGTTGTTAAATAGGCTGGGCGCTCCCTAAAAGGTGAAACAACCGCGAAACCTAGGATTTTCTCCCCACGAGCACCTATTTCTCCAAGATCGTCCTCTTCGTTAATGGCAACAATGCAGGGGTGGATGCTCAAGTGAGCCTGGATCCACTCTTCTTGCTCTTGCAAAGTACGAGCCACAAGGTCGAAAGTTACGGTCGTTTCAACGACTTCAGGGTTGTAGATGTTCATTAACGCCTGGGCATCGGCGAGTTCAACCAAGCGAGTTCTCATGACTCTTAAGGGTACTCCCAGGTCGGTTGGAAATTTCGGCCTTTTTCGGAGTAACATCTCTTCTCGCGTGTTTTTTAACGTGTTGCCCTCTTAGCTCAGTGGTAGAGCACTTCCATGGTAAGGAAGGGGTCGTCAGTTCAATTCTGACAGAGGGCTCGCCAAGCGGCGTAGCTCAGGTGGTTAGAGCACACGGCTCATAATCGTGGTGTCGCGGGTTCGACTCCCGCCGCCGCTACTAGGCAGGGCTTCGGTCCAGGCATTACATGCAGTACTTAAAGAGGAGAGAACGATGGCAAAGAACGAAAAGCGCATCCAGGTCACATTGGCCTGCGAAGAGTGCAAACGCCGTAATTACATAACAATGAAGAACAAGGTCAATGACCGTGAACGCATTGAAATGAACAAATATTGCCAATGGGAGCGCAAGCACACCGTCCACAAGGAAACTCGCTAAAAAGGGTCCCTCCACAGGGTGTTAAGATTTATCTTCCTTACGGCCTGACCCAAGCTTTGGGTTAAGTCGCAAAGGGCAGTGGCTCAATTGGTAGAGCATCGGTCTCCAAAACCGAGGGTTGGGGGTTCGAGTCCCTCCTGCCCTGCTCGAAGATTTCTTCGATAGCAGTAACAAGTTAAGTAACGAGAGTTGTGAGATGAACCGCGAACAAAAGCGCATGATGCAGCGACAAGGACAGGTAGACGCCGATGGCGCTGCTTCGTCACGCCGTACTTCAGTGCAAGACGTTCAACGTCGTCGTCGTGAGCGCACAAAGCCTGCACAGTTCATTCGTGAGATCCGTGAAGAAATGCGCCAAGTCGCATGGCCAACACGTCCAGAACTTATTAACTACACCACGATTGTTTTATTCGTGCTGATTTTTATGGCAACACTTATTTTCGGCCTCGGCTACGGATTCTCAAAATTCGTCAATTTCCTCTTTACGAAGTAAGGCACTCACATGAGCGACATCGAAATCAACCACATTGAAGAAGTAGAGATCGAAGAAGAGATTCTTGACGTCACCATTCTTGAAGACGGTCTCGACGAAGATCCAATCGCCGAGAGTGCTTTTGACCGTCCTGGTCGCTGGTACATCGTGCACACCTTTGCTGGTCACGAGCAAAAAGTAATTGGCGCTCTTAACAACATTGTTAAGTCTCGTGAGCTCACCGACAGTATTTACGAGATCTACCTTCCTGAAGAAGATGTCACTGAATTCAAGGCTGGCAAAAAGGTAACTGTTTCAAAGCGCATGTTCCCTAGCTACTTGCTTATTCGTTGCGAACCAGATCCAGAAATTTTCTACGTGATTGGCTCAACCCCTGGTGTTACTGGATTCGTTGGTGCTGAGAAGACTCGCCCAACCGCACTAACTCGCCGTGAAGTTGACAACATCATTCGACCAATTGTCGAAGGTGTTGAGCAGCCAACCGCAAAGCGTCGCGCACCGACGCACGAATTCGAAGTAAACGACACAGTGCAGATCAAGACTGGTCCTTTCGCAACGTTCTCTGGCCACGTCGCCGAGATCAACGAAGACCAGCTCAAGGTCAAAGTGCTTGTTGACATCTTCGGTCGTGAAACACCAGTTGAACTTGACTTCACTCAAGTTACGAAGCTCTAAAGATCGCATAAGGAGAAATAGCTCATGGCTAAAAAAGTTGTTGCAGTAGTAAAGATCCAGCTGGAAGCAGGCGGAGCAACGCCTGCGCCGCCAGTTGGTACAGCCCTAGGACCCCACGGTATTCAGACCATGGAGTTCTGCAAGCAGTACAACGCTGCTACGGAAGCAATGAAGGGCACGGTTATCCCGGTTGACATTTCAATCTACGACGACCGTTCATTCTCATTCGTACTTAAGACTCCTCCAACACCGGTGCTTCTTCGCCAAGCTGCAGGAATCGCTAAGGGTGCACACACCGCAGGTCGTGAGACTGTCGCCAGTGTGACCATGGCACAAGTTGAAGAAATCGCAAAGACCAAGCTCAAGGACCTCAACACTGATGACCTCGAGCAGGCCAAGCTACAAGTCGCTGGAACTGCTCGCTCTATGGGCATCTCAGTAGGGCAATAGGAGAAATAATGAAGCACGGTAAGAAATACATCAACGCTCTTTCACAGGTAAACCGCGAAGAGCTCATCACTATTGCTGAAGCTGTTGCGAAGGTAAAGGCAGTTGCGACTGCCAAGTTCGACGAAACAGTTGAAGTTGCAGTCCGTCTTGGTGTTGACCCACGTAAGGCTGAGCAGCTCGTTCGCGGAACTCTTTCACTTCCTTCAGGAACAGGAAAGACCAACCGTGTAGCTGTTTTCGCCGCTGGTGAATACGCACAGGCTGCACGTGACGCAGGCGCTGACTTCGTTGGTGCTGACGACCTTGTTGCCAAGGTTGCTGGTGGATTCCTCGACTTTGACATTGCGATCGCTACTCCTGACCTCATGGGTCAAGTTGGTGGACTTGGACGAGTACTTGGACCACGTGGACTTATGCCAAACCCTAAGACTGGAACCGTAACCATGGACGTCGCTAAAGCAGTTGGCGAATTCAAGGGTGGACGTGTTGAGTACCGCTGTGACAAGGTCGGAAACGTTCAACTACGCGTTGGAAAGGTCAGCTTCTCAAAGGAAGACCTCGTCGCTAACGTGCAGGCAGTCATTGACGAGTTGACTCGTGTGAAGCCAGCTAGCGCCAAGGGCCGTTACATCATGAGCATTACCGTTTCTTCAACTATGGGACCTGGCGTCAAGATCGACCCAGCTCGTACCAAGGAACAAGAAGAAGTTTTGGCTAACGCCTAATAACGTTTTGACGGGGCACCCGCCCCGTCACTACGATGTTGTACCTGCATGAAGTTTGTGCAAAAAGTTTTTTAAGAACGCCAGAGACATCCGGTGTGGGAAACCACTTAAAGAATCGAAAGATTCGCCCGACGAGGAGTTCGAGTTGTTGCCCTCGGGTACGACTTGTTCGCTTGGATGTTGAGGCCCGTACCGGGCGGCATCCGGTGAAGGAGTCAGTATGAGCAAGATTCGCCCCGAGAAGGTCGAAACAGTCGACGAAGTAAAGGCCCGCGTTGAAACAACATCAACCGCTGTCGTTACTGAATACCGCGGTCTAACCGTTACCGAGATCCAGCAGTTGCGTAAGCAACTCCGTGGACTTGGCGCTGACTACAAAGTTTTCAAGAACTCACTCGTTCGTCGTGCAATCACTGGAACATCAGTTGAGCCAATGACTGAGTTCCTCGTTGGACCAACAGCAATTGCTTTCGTTGACGGTGACGTCTCGGCAGTCGCTAAGGCTCTTAAGGACTTCGCAAAGGAATCACCAAAGCTCGTTATTAAGGGTGGTGTTCTTGACGGAAGAGCACTTTCGCTTAGCGACCTAGTTGCACTTGCAGACCTTCCAAGTCGCGATGTTCTTCTTGCACAACTTGCAGGACTCATCGCTTCACCACTTCGCACCATGGCCGGCCTTATCAAGGCTGTGCCGCAAAACTTCGCCTACGGCCTCTCGGCCCTCATCGACTCCAAGGGTGGCGCTGCTGCGCCAGCTCCAGTAGTCGAAGAGGTTGTTGAGGCTGCCGAGACTCCGGCCGGGGTCGAGGAAGCTGCTCCGGCAGCGAGCGACGACGCCGCGGCAGAGGTCGCGGAGGTCGCAGTTGAGGAAACGGCTGTAGAAGCTGTTGCTGAAGCTGAAACCACCGAGGCTCCTTCCGAGGAAGTCGCGAGCGAACCGGCCGAATAACAAATCAACGCAGTACCAAAACGTAAAGAAGAAAGGAATCACCATGGCTGGAACATTGACTAAGGATCAGATCCTCGACGGAATTGCAGAACTTTCTGTAATCGAATTGAGCGAACTACTCAAGGAATTCGAAGAGAAGTTTGGCGTATCTGCTGCAGCACCTGCTGCTGTAGCTGTTGCTGCACCTGCTGGCGGCGCTGGCGCTGGCGGCGGAGCTGCTGAAGAGAAGAGTGACTACGACGTCATTTTGACTGACGGTGGCGAAAAGAAGATTGCTGTTATTAAGGAAGTTCGTACCCTTACTAACCTCGGTCTTAAGGAAGCTAAGGACCTCGTGGACGGCGCTCCAAAGCCTGTACTCGAAAAGGTTTCTAAGGCTGACGCCGACAAGGCAAAGGCTGCTCTTGAAGCTGCTGGCGCAACGGTTGAAGTTAAGTAACCCAACGTTTTCAAGCAAAAAGCCCCGACTGGTTCGCCAGTCGGGGCTTTTTCTTTATCTAGGGTGCTTGACCTCGGGCCCCAGGGTGCTTATGGTTTAGGCATCCGCCCCGCGGAAGCGTCTCCTAAGGAGCGCCACTTGCGCATTGACCTCTTGCGCCAGTAGCATTGTCAGACCCTGTCCTTCTGCCTATTTCGTCAACCCCTGACGCGAATCGTCATTTGGTCATGGTCACGCCACCCACTTACATGGAGGATTTTCTGTTGACGTCTCGGTCCCTTAGCCCAGTACGTTTTAACTTCTCAGCGTTGGGTGAGGCATATCCTCTACCTAACCTGCTCGAGATTCAGCGCGACAGCTTCGACCTATTTATGAAGCAAGGATTGCGTGAAGCTTTTGAAGCTATCTCGCCAATCAGTGACTTCACAGGTCGCTTGTCGCTAGAACTCGAGTTCGATCCAGATGACATGGATCTGAAGAGCCCACCGAAGTTCACTGTTGAAGAGTGTCGCCAACGTGCAACTACTTACTCGCAGCCAATTTTCGTTCACGCACGTTTCTTGAACTCTGAAACTGGAGAAATTAAAGAGCAGACCGTGTTCATGGGTGACTTCCCAATCATGACCGAACAAGGAACATTCATCATCAACGGAACAGAGCGTGTGGTTGTTTCACAGCTCGTTCGTTCACCTGGTGTTTTGTTCCAGCCTGGCAAGGACGAGAAGGTTGCTTTTGAAGGAACCATCCACCCGGGCCGTGGTGAATGGTTGCAGGTTGACCTTGAAGAAAAGAAGAACAAGTCTGCGAACGCTGGTGCACGTATTGCACGTAAGCGTCGTATTTCGATCTTCACACTTCTTCGTGCACTCGACACTTCAATGGACGAAGCGTTCTTCAATAAGTTCGTTGAACACTTCGACTTCCTCGAAGACCAGTTCCACACTGACTGGAAAAAGGCGCACACCGAAATTGCCAAGCACATGGACAAGTACAACATGGAGGACACTCCTGAGAACTTCCTCAAGGCCAGCCAGGAAACTGCATGGCTCGAGATCTACCGTCGTGCTCGTCCAGGTGAAGTGCAAACTATCGAAGCTGCTCGTCAGTACTTCGAAGGTGCGTTCTTCTCTGAAAAGCGTTACGACCTTTCACGCGTAGGTCGCTACAAGCTCGACATCAAGCTTGGTGCAGAAGTTGCAAAGAACGTAGAACTCTTCGGTGACCTTCTTGAGAAGCCAAACCCAGAGCTGCACGTTCTTTCAAAGGCCGAAGTACTTGCAACCGCAACGTACCTCCTAAACCTTGCTCGTGACCGCACTGCAAAAGAAACTACGTACCACATTGACGACCAGGACCACTTCGCGAACCGTCGTATCCGTTCAGTCGGTGAACTAATCCAGAACGCACTGCGCACTGGACTTTCACGTATGGAGCGCGTTGTACGTGAGCGTATGAACACACAAGACGTTGAGTCAATCGCACCTCAGACATTGATCAACATCCGCCCAGTGATGTCTGCGATTAAGGAATTCTTCGCAACGTCACAGCTCAGTCAGTTCATGGACCAGAACAACCCACTGTCGGGACTAACGCACAAGCGTCGTCTTTCAGCGCTGGGACCTGGTGGACTTTCTCGTGAGCGTGCGGGTCTTGAAGTTCGAGACGTTCACTCCTCTCACTACGGACGTATGTGTCCTATCGAAACTCCAGAAGGTCCGAACGTAGGACTTATTGGCTACCTCGCTAACTATGCACGTATTAACGAATACGGATTCATTGAGACTCCGTACCGCATTGTTAAGGACGGAAAAGTAACGGGTGATGTTGAATACTTCACCGCTGACGCTGAAGAGCGTTTCGTTATTGCTCAGGCGAACACTGAAGTTGACGCATCTGGAAAGATTTTGGCCGACCGCGTACTTGTACGTCGTGGACCAATTGGAACCGGACTTCGCGTTGGTTCATCAAACAAGTCTTCTTCAACAACGTCAGAAATTGACTTTGTGAAGCCAGACGAAGTTGAACTGATGGACGTTTCAACACGTCAGGTTATTTCTGTTGCTACTGCACTTATTCCATTCGTAGAACACGACGACGCCCAGCGCGCGTTGATGGGTGCGAACATGCAAAAGCAGGCTGTGCCGCTCATCATGCCAGAAGCTCCATTCGTTGGAACTGGAATGGAAGCTCGCGCTGCTCTTGACTCTGGTGACGTGCTCATCGCTGAAGGAGACGGAACTGTTGTCTCTGTTTCTGGTGACCGCATTGTTGTTCAGTACGAAAAGGGTGTTGTTGACCGTTACGGTAAGGAACTCGGTAAGAAGCAGTACAACCTAAACAAGTTCCGTCGTTCGAACCAGGACACTTCTATTAACCAGAAGCCACTCGTGTTCGGAAACGAAACTGTGAAGTTGGGTGACCTTCTTGCAGACGGAACATCTACCTACAACGGTGAACTCGCACTTGGTAAGAACTTGCTCGTGGCGTACATGCCATGGGAAGGGTACAACTACGAAGACGCGATCATTCTTAACGAGCGCCTTGTTCGTGACGATGTTCTTACTTCTATCCACGTTAAGGAATACGAAATTGACGCTCGCGACACCAAGCTTGGTGCCGAAGAAATCACTCGAGACATTCCTAACTTGCCAGACGACATCTTGGCTGACCTCGACGACCGTGGAATTGTTCGCATCGGTGCTGAAGTTCAGCCTGGCGACATCCTCGTAGGTAAGGTCACTCCAAAGGGTGAAACTGAGCAGAGCCCAGAAGAGCGTCTGCTTCGTGCAATCTTCGGTGAAAAGGCTCGTGAAGTACGAGACACATCACTCAAGGTTCCCCACGGTGAATCTGGAAAAGTTATCGACGTCAAGGTGTACAGCCGCGACGAAGACCACGAAATGCAGCCTGGTGTTAACCAGCTTGTAAAGGTTTATGTTGCTCAGAAGCGAAAGATCTCTGAAGGTGACAAGCTCGCCGGACGCCACGGTAACAAGGGTGTTATCTCAAAGATCCTTCCTGAAGAAGACATGCCGTACATGGAAGACGGAACACCAGTTGACATCATCTTGTCGCCACTTGGTGTACCAAGTCGTATGAACGTTGGTCAGGTTCTTGAATCTCACCTCGGTTACGCGGCTCGTCACGGTTGGGAAGGCATCACTGTCAACCCAGCAGTAGGAACTTCAGGTCAGACTGACCAGAACAACCCTGCAAGCCGACCATTCCGTAAGACTCGTCCACGCACAGAGCCTGCGATCTACGTTTCAACGCCATCGTTTGACGGTGCGCACTGGGACGAGACCGAGCGTGCGAAGGACAAGCCAACGATCCAAAAGACATTCCAGACTCTTAACGTCGACGGTCGAAACGGTAAGCGCTTGCTTGCTGGCGACAATGACGGCAAGGTCACATTGTTTAACGGACGTACTGGTGAGTCATACGACAATCCAATCTCAGTTGGCTACGCCTACATCTTGAAGCTCGCTCACATGGTCGACGACAAGATTCACGCACGTTCAACTGGTCCATACTCAATGATCACTGCCCAGCCACTTGGTGGTAAGGCGCAGTTCGGTGGTCAGCGTTTCGGAGAAATGGAAGTTTGGGCTCTCGAAGCATACGGAGCTGCTTACGCACTTCAAGAACTCTTGACTGTGAAGTCAGACGACATGAAGGGCCGCGAGCGCGCTTACGAAGCAATCGTTAAGGGTCAGAACTTGCCAGAGCCTGGTATCCCAGAATCATTCAAGGTTCTTATCAAGGAAATGCAATCACTCTGTCTAAACGTAGAAGTACGTGACAAGAACAAGCAGCACGTTGATCTTGCAGACACTGAAGAAGACTTCTTCTCAGTTACTCGCGAACTCGGAATCGACATCAGTCGACCTGAGCGCGGTTCTGACGAAGAAGATGCCCGCCGCGCTGCCGAAAGGAAGTTGTCATGAGTCCGCTCGACGTCAACCAGTTTGAAGAACTAAGCATTGGCCTCGCCACTGCATCAAACATCCGTAGTTGGTCTTCAGGAGAAGTTAAGAAGCCTGAGACAATCAACTACCGCACACTGCGCCCTGAGAAGGATGGTCTTTTCTGCGAAAAGATCTTCGGACCTCAGAAGGCTTGGGAATGTGCATGTGGAAAGTACAAGCGAGTTCGTTTTAAGGGAATCGTTTGTGAGCGCTGTGGTGTTGAAGTTACGAGTGACAAAGTTCGTCGTGACCGCATGGGACACATTGCCCTTTCTGCACCAGTAGTTCACATTTGGTACTTGCGTGGAACACGCTCATGGCTTGCCTACCTTCTTATGGGAACACTTCCAAAGGAAGAACTCAAGGCCAAGCAGCTCGAGAAGGTTATTTACTTCGCCGCGCACATGGTGACCCACGTTGAAATTGACCGTCGTCACGAAGACCTCAGCGATCTTCGCCAAGGTCTCTCAGACGAACTGATTGAAATTGCAGAGCGCGAAGTTAAGGCACTCGACACCAAGTTGAAGGACATCGAAGCTCGTGCCGCAAAGCTCGAGTCAGAAGGAGCGAAGGAAACTGAACTTCGCGCACTTCAGCGTGGAACTGAGAAGGAACTGGACGCTGTTCGTTCACGTTTCGCCGAAGAACGCGAACTTGCTAAGCAAGCATTCGACACATTCGAAGGTCTGCACTCACGTCAGATCATTGAAGACGAAGTTCTCTACCGTGAAATGGAATTCCGTTACGGGGAATACTTCGAAGGTGGCATGGGAGCTAACGCAATCTTGCAACTAATCGACCGCATGGATCTTGACGAAGAAGAAAAGGTAATGCGCGAGATGATTGACGCTAAGGATGGCCGCAAGCCACTTAGTGCTCAGCGTCACGCCAAGTTCCTTAAGCGCCTCGCCATTGTTCAGTCGTTCAACCGTCGTGATGACCAGGGCCGTCGTCTTAATGACCCACGTGCCATGATCCTCGAAGCAGTGCCAGTTATTCCGCCAGACCTTCGCCCAATGGTGCAGCTCGACGGTGGACGCTTCGCGACATCAGACCTCAACGACCTTTACCGTCGTGTGATCAACCGCAACAACCGACTCAAGCGCTTGCTTGACCTCGGTGCTCCAGACATCATTGTTAACAACGAAAAGCGAATGCTCCAAGAAGCAGTCGACGCGTTGTTCGACAACGGTCGTCGTGGACGCCCAGTTGCTGGCCAGTCAGGTCGACCACTGAAGTCACTTTCAGACATGTTGAAGGGTAAGCAGGGACGTTTCCGTCAGAACTTGCTCGGAAAGCGCGTTGACTACTCAGGTCGTTCAGTAATTGTTGTTGGACCTCAGCTCAAACTGCACCAGTGTGGTCTGCCAAAGATGATGGCGCTTGAACTCTTCAAGCCTTTCGTTATGAAGCGACTCATTGAAACGCAGATGGCTCAGAACATCAAGAGCGCTAAGCGCATGGTTGAACGCCGTAAGGCAGTTGTATGGGACGTTCTCGAAGAAGTTATTCGTGAGCACCCAGTACTTCTTAACCGTGCACCGACACTTCACCGACTTGGTATCCAGGCTTTCGAGCCAGTACTTGTAGACGGTAAGGCCATTCAGATTCACCCACTCGTATGTAAGGCGTTCAACGCTGACTTCGACGGTGACCAGATGGCGGTACACGTACCGCTCTCTGCTGAAGCACAGGCTGAAGCACGCATCTTGATGTTGTCTACAAACAACATCTTCACACCGGCAACCGGTCGTCCTATTACTGAGCCTGCTCAGGACATGGTCTTTGGTGCCTACTACCTAACACTTCCAGCTGACGCTGAAGTGGAGAACCCACCAGTGTTCCGTCACGTCTTCGAGATCGAAAATGCTCTCGCCGACAAGGTCATTGGTCTTCGTTCACCAATTCAGATTCGTCCACTCGAAGGATCATCGCTTGCGATGCGCCTCGAGCTTGCAGGAATTGAAACAAAGGGCGTTAACCGTCAACTTGTTACAACACCTGGACGTGTTTTCTTTAACGAAGCGCTGCCATTTGGCTTCCGTTTCGTTAACGAGCTCATTGGAAAGAACGCCACACCAATTGGAACGATTGTTGAAGAAATTTCAGGAAACTTCGGACGTCACGAAGTTGCTGAAGCTCTTGACGCAATTAAGTCACTTGGTTTCCGTTACGCCACTAAGTCAGGTCTCACTATCTCAATTGATGACGTTGTTACAACGCCAGAGAAGGCCGAGATTCTTAACAAGTACGAAGAGCAGGCCGCCAAGGTTGAAACTAACTACAAGCGTGGTGTGATTGTGGACGACGAACGTCGTCAACAGGAAATCGAGATTTGGACAAACGCGAACAAGGAGGTCGGTGACGCTACTGACCGTGCCATGAACGCAAAGTTCGACAACCCAATTCGCATGATGGTTGACTCTGGTGCTCGTGGTAACTCACAGCAGATTCGCCAGATCGCCGCTATGAAGGGTCTCGTATCTAACCCACGTGGTGAAATGATTCCTCGCCCGATTAAGTCTTCATTCCGTGAAGGCCTTTCGGTTCTTGAGTACTTCATCTCAACGCACGGTACCCGTAAGGGACTGGGTGACACCGCTCTACGTACTGCTGACTCTGGTTACCTAACACGTCGACTCGTTGACGTTGCTCAGGAACTCATTGTTAAGGAATTTGACTGTGCAACAACTCGCGGAATGTGGATCGAGCATGTTGCTGCTGACACACGCGGACAGCGTGCTCACCTCGAAACCAAGCTATGGGGTCGTGTTGTTTCAGAACCTGTGACACTTTCAGACGGCACCACTATTGAAGCTGGTGTGATGTTGATGGCTGATGACGTTGAGCGTCTTCGTGACGACTCAGCCGTGACGCGTGTTCGTGTTCGTACAACACTTACGTGTGACGCACTTCAGGGTGTCTGTGCAGCGTGCTACGGACTTTCACTTGCTACTCACCAACTCGTTGAGCTTGGTGAAGCAGTTGGTGTGATCGCAGCCCAGTCAATTGGTGAACCTGGAACTCAGCTCACCATGCGTACATTCCACTCCGGTGGTGTTACTGGCTCAGACATCACCCACGGTCTTCCACGCGTTGTTGAGCTCTTCGAAGCACGTACTCCAAAGGGTGCTGCGATTGTTGCAGAACACTCTGGTGTTGTGCGCGTTGAACTCATTGGTCGTGAGAACAAGGTGACTGTTGTATCGAACGATGGCGAAATTCAGGAATCTTCGATTTCTATTGCTCGTCACCTTCTCGTACAAGATGGTCAAGAAGTTGAAGTTGGAACGCCACTCTGTGACGGACCACTCGACCCTAAGCTCATGATGAAATTCCGTGGTACTCGCGAAACTCAGCAGTACTTAACTGAAGAAGTTCAGAACGTTTACCGTGACCAAGGTGTATCGATTCACGACAAGCACATCGAACTTATTGTTCGTCAAATGACTCGTCGTGTTCAGATTGTTGACGCAGGTGACTCACACTGGCTCCCAGGAGCCATGGTGGACGTCAAAGTGTTCAACGACACCAACGATGTCCTCGAATCAGAAGCTAAGGAAGTTGCCGACGGTCGTGCCCAGTTGATGGGTATTACCAAGGCTTCACTGGCAACTGACTCATGGCTCTCAGCGGCATCCTTCCAGGAAACCACTCGAGTGCTTACAGAAGCTGCCATTGAAGGAAAGCGTGACCACCTTGTCGGTCTGAAGGAAAACATCATTATTGGTAAGTTGATTCCTGCCGGATCGGGCCTTGAGTACTACAACAAGCGCGAACTCCGTCTCGACATGCCAGATGCTGAACTTCTGCCTGCTTGGGCTCAGGTTTCTGACGATGACCTCGACTTGGCCAGCCTTTTGGGCGAAATCCAGGGCGATGACAGCTTTAAGGACGAATTTGCCGATGTTTTCTCACGAGGAACCGCTACGTATGACGAATCAGCGGCCCTTATTGAAGATGAGGCTCCAAGGCCTGAAGATGAAGGCGGCATAGCTCTCTAACGACAAGATCTTGCCACCGGCCCCAGGGTCGGTGGCGGGCTTGCCGTTCTAAGGGGTTTTGTCGTAAGATAGAAAGTCCGCGCGCCGGAATCATCCGGTTCGCCTAAGTACGAATAAAAAAGAAGAGGTTCCGCGTGCCCACAATTGCACAGTTGGTCCGAAAGGGTCGACAGGACAAGAAAACCAAGACCAAGACACCGGCGCTTAAGGGCGCCCCTCAACGTCGTGGTGTGTGCACCCGTGTTCACACGGTTACACCAAAGAAGCCGAACTCAGCACTTCGTAAGGTTGCACGTGTGCGCCTTACATCAGGTGTTGAAGTCACTGCCTACATCCCAGGTGTAGGACACAACCTCCAAGAGCACTCAATCGTGCTCGTTCGTGGTGGACGTGTGAAGGACCTTCCAGGTGTTCGTTACAAGATCATTCGCGGTGCACTTGACACATCAGGTGTTCGTGACCGCAAGCAGGCCCGTAGTCGCTACGGTGCCAAGAGGGAGAAATAATGCCTCGTAAAGGCCCCGCCGTACGTCGTGAAGTTCCACTTGACCCGATTTACAAGTCGGTTCTCGTAACGCAAATTACGAACAAGATTCTTGAGCGCGGTAAGCGCACAATCGCTGAGCGCATTGTCTACTCAGCACTTGAGCAGGTTGAAGCAAAGACTGGTACTGACCCAGTCGCAACGCTGAAGCGTGCACTCGAAAACGTTCGCCCAGAGCTTGAAGTACGTAGCCGCCGTGTTGGTGGAACCACCTACCAAGTTCCTGTTGAAGTTCGCCCACGTCGTTCAACGACACTCGGTATTCGCTGGTTGACTGACTACGCGAAGAACCGCCGTGAAAAGACAATGGCCGACCGCCTCGCTGCAGAAATTATCGACGCCTCTAACGGTGTTGGTGCTGCTGTTAAGCGTCGTGAAGACATGGCCAAGATGGCCGAATCCAACAAAGCCTTCGCGCACTACCGCTGGTAATCAAAGAGAGTTATTGAAATGACCGATCGCGAGATCTCACTAGACAAGGTGCGCAACATTGGCATCATGGCGCACATTGACGCCGGTAAGACCACGACCACTGAGCGAATTCTTTACTACACCGGTAAGAACTACAAAATTGGTGAAGTTCACGAAGGCGCAGCAACCATGGACTGGATGGTCCAGGAGCAAGAGCGTGGAATCACCATTACTTCTGCTGCCACCACCTGTATGTGGAACGGTCACCGAATCAACATCATTGACACCCCGGGACACGTTGACTTCACTGTTGAAGTAGAGCGTTCACTTCGTGTTCTTGACGGTGCTGTTGCAGTATTTGACGCCGTTGCCGGTGTTGAACCACAGACCGAAACCGTATGGCGTCAAGCGAACAAGTACAACGTTCCACGTATTTGCTTCGTTAACAAGATGGACCGTACCGGAGCTGACTTCTTTCGCTGTGTAGAAATGATCGAAGACCGTCTGGACTGCGTTCCTGCAGTTATTCAGCTACCTATTGGTGCTGAAGGTGACTACCTCGGAATCATCGACATCTGCTCAATGACTGCAACGATCTACCACGACGACAAGGGCGAGAAGCTCGAAGTTGTTGAGATCCCTGCAGAGTACAAGGACCAGGCCGACGAGTACCGCGCCAAGTTGCTTGACATCCTCACCACATTCGATGACGAGCTCATGGAAAAAATGCTCGAAGAAAAAGAAATCACTACAGCTGATGTGCGTCGTGCACTTCGCGTAGGAACTCTTGACGGTCACTGTGTTCCAATTCTTAACGGAACTGCATTTAAGAACAAGGGTGTTCAGCCAATGCTTGACGCTGTTGTTGACTTCCTCCCATCACCTGTTGACCTTCCACCTACAGAAGGAACAAAGCCAGGTAAGGAAGACGTCCTTCTTCGCAAGGCCGACGACTCAGAGCCGTTCTCTGCACTCGCATTCAAGATCATGACTGACCCATACGTTGGAAAGTTGATTTACCTTCGCGTTTACTCAGGAACACTCCAAAAGGGTGACACTGTAATTAACACGACTAAGGGAATGAAGAAAGAGCGACTCGGTCGTCTCTTGTTGATGCACGCTAACGAGCGTCAAGACATCGACACCATCCGCACCGGTGACATCATCGCTGCTGTTGGTCTTAAGCAAGTAACTACTGGTGACACCCTCAGTGACATGGACAATCCGATTCAGCTCGAAACACTCGTGTTCCCTGAGCCAGTTATCCACGTTGCTGTTGAACCTAAGACCAAGGCTGACCAAGAAAAGCTTGGTAAGGCTCTGTACTCACTTTCAGAAGAAGACCCAACGTTCCGTGTTCGCACCGACGAAGAAACTGGTCAGACAGTTATCTCGGGAATGGGTGAACTCCACTTGGAAGTTCTTGTTGACCGAATGCTTCGTGAATTCGCAGTGGACGCCAACGTTGGTAAGCCACAAGTTGCGTACCGTGAAACAATTCGCAAGACCGTAACCAAGGTTGAAGAGAAGTATGTTCGCCAGACCGGTGGTAAGGGTCAGTATGGTCACGTTGTTATCACCATGGAGCCAACTGGTCCTGGTGGCGGTTACGAATTCGTTGATGAAATTTCCGGTGGTGTTATTCCGAAGGAATACATTGGACCGGTTAACCAGGGAATTACTGAAGCACTAACTTCAGGTGTTCTTGCTGGCTACCCAGTTGTAGACGTACGTGTACGTCTTACCTTTGGTAGCTACCACGACGTTGACTCTTCAGAAATGGCATTCAAAATCGCGGGTTCAATCGCGGTGAAGAAGGCCGCTCGCTTGGCTAGCCCAGTGCTCCTTGAGCCTGTTATGGCCGTAGAAGTGGTTACGCCAGAGGACTACATGGGTGACGTTATTGGAGACCTCTCCAGTCGCCGAGGCCGTGTAGAAGGTATGGAACAGAAGGGCAATAGCCAAGCAATTAGGGCACTTGTGCCTCTAGCTGATATGTTCGGCTACGCTACTGACCTGCGTTCTCGCACCCAAGGGCGCGCGACGTACAGCATGCAGTTCCATTCGTACGCAGAAGTGCCCGAGTCGATCGCTAAGGAGATCGTCGCCAAGGCTACAGGC
>DAIQPM010000048.1:2034-8272 GCA_036787355.1 Acidimicrobiales bacterium | reverse complement strand
ACTCAACAACTATTAGAGAGTTCTCGTGCCGGAGGCGTTGAGCGCTTTGTGCATGTCTCAACAGACGAGGTATACGGGTCCATTCCTGAAGGATCGTGGAGTGAAGAACACATCTTGGAGCCAAATTCTCCCTACTCATCTTCTAAAGCTGGATCTGATTTAGCTGCACTGGCGTATCACAGAACTTTTAATCTTCCAGTAATGGTGACTCGCTGCTCTAATAACTACGGACCTCGTCAATACCCAGAAAAAGTAATTCCGCTTTTTGTCAGCAACTTGATTGATGGAAAGAAAGTTCCTCTCTATGGAGACGGACTCAACGTTCGCGACTGGCTGCATGTCGATGACCACTGTCGTGGGATTCTTCGCGTCCTTGAAGATGGACGTGAAGGAGAGATTTACAACATTGGTGGTGGCACTGAACTCACTAATAAGGAACTCACCTGGAAACTGTTAGAGCTTTGTGGCCATGACAGTTCAATGATTGAACCAGTAAGTGACCGTTTGGGCCATGACCGTCGTTACTCAGTGGACTGGTCAAAAATCCAAAACGAACTCGGTTACACACCACAAGTTCATTTTGAAGAAGGCCTTGCATCAACAGTTCAGTGGTACATCGATAATGAGTCTTGGTGGCGTCCAATTAAGGACCAGGCGTAATGAAGTTACGAGAACTCTCCATTAAGGGTGCCTACGAACTCGAGTCTCCAGTGCATGGCGATGATCGTGGTTACTTTCGTGAGTGGTTCAAGTTGCCTGATTTTGAAATCGAAGAGCTCAACTTTTATGCGAAGCAAGCAAATCTTTCGTTCTCTGAACGCAATGTTGTTCGTGGACTTCACTACTCATTAGCCCCAGAAGGCCAGGCCAAGGTTGTTACCTGTGTTCACGGCGAACTCGATGACGTGCTTGTTGACATTCGCGTTGGTTCTCCTTCATACGGAAAAGTTGAAGTCATCACTCTTGGTGCCAACTTGGGCAAGTCGGTCTATCTTCCTGCAGGTGTGGCGCACGGTTTTTGCGTCACGAGCGAGAACGCGTCGTTGACGTATCTTCTTTCGTCCCCTTTCAACGCAGCCGTAGAGCTCGAAATTAACCCCATGGACGCAGAACTGAACATTCAGTGGCGTTTGACTGGCACTCCAGTCCTCAGCGACAAAGACGCTGGCGCACCATCGCTGAGTGCTCGCTCAGCCGCTGGTGAATTGCCTAAGTACTAAAAAGGCCTGCATTTGGCCAAAAGGCTGGTCATTGGTAGCGTTATCGGTGTGAGCACTGCACCACTTCGCCTCGTTACCCCAGAAGATCACTCGGTGGTAATTCAAACCTCAAGTCAGGTGCCACGTATTGAGTCCGAAACTGAACTTCGTTCAATTCTGGCAACTCTGTCCGGTGTTGATTCAGTTGGGGCAGAAGCTCGAGTCGCCAAATTAGCTACTCGATCAATTAAGAAATCAACCAAGATGGCCGCACTCGACTTGGCAATTTCTATGGTTGACCTAACCACCTTGGAGGGCGCCGACACTCCAGGAAAAGTCACTTCACTTTGCACCAAAGCAATGCGTCCAAGTCCGATGGATCTTTCAGTTCCATCTGTCGCAGCGGTCTGTGTTTATCCAGATCTAGTCGCCCATGCTCGCTCGGTCTTAAAAGGTTCGCCAGTCGCAGTAGCTGCTGTCGCGACTGCTTTCCCTTCTGGTCGAGCATCGCTGATGGTGAAGCTCATGGATGTTCGTGAAGCGGTGGCAAACGGCGCAGATGAAATTGACATGGTGATTGACCGAGGCGCTTTCTTGTCAGGACGCATTGGTCAGGTGTACGAAGAAATCGTTGCAGTAAAGCAAGTTTGTGGCAAGGCGCATCTAAAGGTAATTCTTGAAACTGGTGAACTAGTCACCTACGACAATGTTCGTAAGGCAAGCTGGATTGCGATGCTCGCTGGTGCTGACTTTATTAAAACTTCCACTGGCAAAGTCCCCGTTGCTGCCACTCAGCCCGTGGCGCTTGTAATGCTTGAAGCCGTAAGAGATTTTGCAGAAACTACTGGCCAAATCGTCGGTGTCAAAGTAGCTGGTGGGATTAGAACCTCCAAAGATGCCATTCGCTATCTCGTTCTTGTTAATGAGACCGTAGGTTCGACATGGATGACCCCAGACCTTTTCCGTTTTGGCGCGTCGTCGCTACTAAATGATTTATTAATGCAACGACTTAAGCAGCAACGCGGGACGTACATTCGCCCCGATGAATTCAGTGGAGACTGACATGGCAGAAAATAACCTTCCGAATTCAAAACTTGGTTCACTGCAATATGACCCAGCGCCAGAATCTGCTGCGATCGCAAAGTTGAAGTCGAGCTACGGGTTATTCATCAATGGAAAGTTCACCGACCCTTCCAAGCATGAGCAATTCGAAACAATAAACCCAGCCACGGAAAATCAACTGGCCACAATTAGCCAGGGGAGTGCATCTGACGTAGATAAGGCCGTAAAGGCAGCGCGTAAGGCATATGACAACGTTTGGTCGAAGACAACTGGTGCAGAGCGCGCAAAATATCTGTACCGCATTGCTCGAATTATTCAAGAGCGTTCACGCGAACTTGCAGTTGTTGAAACGCTCGACAACGGAAAACCAATTCGAGAATCTCGCGACGTTGACATTCCTTTGGCAGCGGCACATTTCTTCTATTACGCCGGATGGGCCGACAAGCTAGAACACGCCGGCTTTGGCAATTCGCCAAAGCCAATTGGCGTCGCCGGACAAATTATTCCTTGGAACTTCCCGCTAATGATGGCTGCCTGGAAGCTCGCGCCAGCACTCGCGGCTGGCAACACCTGTGTTCTAAAGCCCGCAGAAACTACGCCACTCAGCGCCTTGATCCTTGCTGAAATCATTCAGCAAGCAGGGCTGCCTGACGGAGTTGTCAACATTGTCACTGGAGATGGAGCAACAGGCTCAGCACTCGTTGATCACCCGGGCGTCGACAAGATTGCGTTCACCGGATCAACTGGTGTTGGTCGACTTATTCAACAGCGAGTCGCCACTAGCCACAAGCGTCTTACATTGGAGCTTGGCGGCAAGGGTGCGAACATTGTTTATGAAGATGCTCCGATCGACGAAATGATTGAAGGCATTATTGATGGAATCTTCTTCAATCAAGGACACGTTTGCTGCGCTGGGTCCAGACTTCTGGTTCAAGAATCAATAGCTGATGATGTACTTCGACGATTAGTTCGCCGAGTTGAGCAATTACGTGTTGGTGACCCAATGGATAAGAACACTGACATTGGTGCCATCAACTCATTAGAGCAACTGAAGCGTATTAACGAGCTCGTGGCCTACGGCGAACAAGAAGGCGCAACTCGGTACACGAGTTCGTGCGAACTGCCGAAGAAGGGGTTCTGGTTCGCGCCAACAGTCTTTGCAGACGTCTCACAGTCACACCGCATTGCTCGAGAAGAAATTTTTGGTCCTGTTCTTTCAGTTCTGACCTTCAGGACTCCAGAAGAAGCCATCACTAAAGCCAACAACACGAACTACGGGCTCGCCTGCGGCGTCTGGAGTGAAAAGGGAAGTCGAACTCTGTGGACAGCTGAACGACTACGTGCTGGAGTTGTTTGGGCCAATACGTACAATAAGTTTGATCCGACGAGTCCATTTGGTGGAACTCGTGAATCTGGGTTCGGCCGCGAAGGTGGAAAGCACGGACTGGAGGCATACCTCAATGTCTGATCGCCTCGAAGTTAGAAAGACTTACAAGCTGCTAATCAATGGTGCGTTTCCACGTTCCGAGTCAGGTCGAAGTTACGAAGTGACCAGTGCCAAGGGAGAGTTCCTCGCTAATGCGGCACAAGGATCACGAAAAGATGTACGTGATGCAGTTGCTGGCGCACGTGCAGCACAGTCGAAGTGGTGGTCAGCAAGTGCCTATAACCGCGGACAAGTTATTTACCGACTTGCCGAGATGGCAGAGTCACGCAGCGATGAACTCGTTGAATTTGTCAAGCTGAGTGAAGGCGTAAAGAGCGACGTAGCAAAAGCAACAGTTGCAAAGTCAATTGACAGAATTGTTTGGTACGCCGGATGGACTGACAAGATCTCTCAAGTACTTGGTGGATCGAATCCAGTTGCTGGTCCGTTCTATAACTTCTCTGTTCCAAAGCCAACCGGCGTCATTGGGGTAATTGCTCCTCAGAATTCTTCATTAGAAGGTTTCGTGGAGTGTGTGATTGCTCCCATCGCTGCTGGCAACTCGGTAATTGCACTGGCGAGTGAGAAACGACCAGTACCTGCAGTGCTCCTGGGTGAAATGACCGAGACATCTGACTTCCCAGCCGGGGTGCTCAACATCATTACTGGACTAACGAGTGAGCTTGCTCCTGGGCTTAGCTCCCATGAGGACATTGACGGTCTTGATTTAGAAGGGGCCGATGAGGCTTTTGCTGATGAGTTGGCATTTTTGGCAGCAGGTTCAATTAAGCGAGTTCTTCGCCCTGGTAAGAAGAGTCCAAAGAATTCAATTCACCGTCTACGTGCCTTTGTGGAAACCTCCACCGTGTGGCACACGATTGGACAGTAATGACGACACCTTACGAACTTGCTCGCCGGGCCGGTGAAGAACTCAGGATTAAGTCAGGAATTGATTCCTACGACATTGCCGTAGTGCTTGGCTCTGGTTGGAAAGAAGGCGCAGATGCCCTCGGGGAACCGTCAAGCGCCGTGAAGTCTTCAACTCTCAGTGGCTTCGTTGCACCAACTGTTGCCGGGCACAGCGGCCAACTACTTTCTGTAAAAGTTGGGGACAGGAACGTTCTTCTCGTTTCAGGTCGTGTCCATCTTTATGAGGGCAACAGCGCAGATCAAGTCGTGCACCCAGTTCGAACTGCAATTATTGCTGGGGCTAAGAAAATTGTTCTCACGAATGCCTGTGGTGGCATTGATCCAACCAAAGGCCCTGGCTCGGTTGTAGTTATTCGAGACCATATCAACCTCACTGCAACTTCTCCGATGGAGGGGAATTCTCCGCCTGAAGAGTTTGGATCAAGGTTTGTTGACCTGACAGATCTCTACAGTGCTCGACTTCGTAGCGTTGTCGCAAAGACCGCTCCTGAACTCACAGAAGGCGTCTACGCAGGCTTTCGTGGACCTCACTACGAAACTCCAGCCGAAATTGTTATGGCACGAACAATGGGAGCTTCACTCGTTGGAATGTCAACCGTCCTTGAGGCGATTGGCGCTCGACACCTCGGTGCTGAAGTGCTTGGACTGAGTCTGGTTTCAAACTTTGCCGCTGGGGTAACTGATGAACCACTCAATCACTTAGAGGTGCTCGAAGCTGGACAAAAGGCTGCAGCATCACTCGGAACACTTCTTGCACGTTTACTGCCGGTCCTGTGAACGAAGAAGTAACCAAACAAGTACTTGAGTGGATCGAACATGATCCAGACACGCATGACCGTGCCACACTGCAAAAACTTCTTGCAGAAGGCAACGAAGAAGAACTTCGCCGCAGGTTTGATGCACCACTGACCTTTGGCACCGCTGGACTTCGTGGGCCAGTAATGGCCGGCCCGGCTGGCATGAACAGGCTCACGGTTCGACGTGCCACTCAGGGCGTTGTTCGCTGGCTGCAAGAACTTGGGGTTGATCCTTCAAGGGGAGTTGTTGTTGGCAGAGACGCCAGGCACGGTTCTGAAGAATTCAATGATGAAGCTGTTGCGGTATTACTCGGTGCTGGTGTGCGTGTCTACGAGATGATTTCGCCACTTCCAACGCCATATGTGGCTGCGGCCGTAAAGTCCTTGAACGCTGGCGCGGGAATAATGATTACCGCTAGTCACAATCCGCCAAATGACAACGGCTACAAACTGTATGCAAGTGATGGATCGCAGATCATTGCCCCAAACGATGAGATGGTTGAACGCTTCGCCAGGCAAGCAACAACTCCAGTGCTCGGTGAGCGTACGAGTGAGAATCACTTCGACGTTCCAAGCGAAGTGATTGCTACGTATCAGAATCACATGCTTTCGCGGTTCTCCATTAAAGGTGGCAGTTCGCTTCGTATTACCTACACGCCACTGCACGGTGTTGGTGGGGACGCAATGATGACGCTCTTTCGAGCAGCTGGATATTCACACGTCACAGTTGTCAGCGAACAGTTTGCACCTGATGGGAATTTCCCAACGTTGGCGTTTCCCAACCCTGAAGAGCCCGGAGCACTGGATCTAGCGATTGCTACTGC
>DAIQPM010000048.1:0-1934 GCA_036787355.1 Acidimicrobiales bacterium | reverse complement strand
CCACCGACAACCATTGCTGGTATGCCGGTTTCGAGCATTACGGACTACGCAAATGGCTATGAAGATTTAGCCCCTTCAGATTGTCTGAGCTATCAACTTTCTGGAACGGACCGAGTTGTCGTTCGCCCTTCCGGGACCGAAGCCAAACTAAAGGTCTACATAGAAGTAGTGCGTGATGCGGGCAATGATGTCGACGCCGCAAGAAAAAACGCAACGTCTGTTGTGAACCAACTCGGTGAGTCAATTACACAACTACTTGCGCTTTAGTGAAGCGCGGCGTAGCCCGGCTTAATAACCGTATTAATCATTTCGAGTCGCTTATCAAATTGGTAGAAAGCGCTCTTTGCAGCATTGAGCGTAAGCCACTCCATGTCCTTCAGCGTCCATCCAAATGCTGATGCGCATGCATCAAATTCACTACTCAGCGTGATGCCACTCATGAGTCGGTTATCGGTATTAAGCGTGACACGAAACTTCAACTGCTTAAGTAGTTCGATTGGGTGTTCTGCGATTGACTTTGCTGCGCCAGTGTGCACATTAGAGGTGGGGCAAAGCTCAAGGGGAATACGACAGTCGCGGATGTAGCTGGCGAGCCTTCCGATGTCGTAGCTGTCGCCAACTTTTTTAATGTCGTCAACAATTCGAACTCCGTGACCAAGTCGTTCCGCATTGCAAAACTGCACTGCTTCCCAAAGCGAAGGAAGTCCGAAGGCTTCTCCGGCGTGAATCGTGACATGAAAGTTCTCGCGCTGGATGAGGTGGAAAGCGTCAATGTGTTCAGTCGGTGGAAAACCATCTTCGGGTCCAGCAATGTCGAAACCACAAACACCCGAGTCACGCCACTTCACCGCTAGTTCAGCAATCTGGACACTGTTCTGCGCTGAGCGAATTGCTGAAAGAAGAGTTCTGACAATGATTGTGTGACCTTCAGATTTCGCCTGCGATACACCTTCGTTGAATCCCTCAAGGACGGCTGTAACTACTTCATCGAGACTGAGTCCTTGCTGCGTATGAAGTTCTGGAGCAAATCGAATTTCTGCGTACACCACACCATCTCTTGCAAGATCAAGTGCACATTCGCCAGCGATGCGAATCAAGTGTGCCCTGGTCTGCATAACTGCGGTGGTGTGGGCGAAACCTTCGAGGTAGCGAACGAGGTCGCTTCCAGGAGCGTCAGCGATAAACCACTGTTTTAGAACTTCGGGGTCATCCGTTGGAAGCGTATAGCCAATTTCCTTAGAAATTTCGAGAATCGTTGCTGGGCGAAGTCCACCATCGAGATGGTCATGGAGTAGAACTTTTGGTGCTCGCTTTATTACATCGAGCGAGAGTGGGGTTGTAGCCATGAGTTAAGGCTACTTACTTATGCGCTCCAAAAGCAATGGTCTGACGTTCACCGATTCGTCACCTATGACTACTGCGCCAGGAATCGTTGCTCGACCTCGTTGCAGATGCTCAACATCATCTGCGTGCAACTCAAAAAGCGGCTGCCCTTTTTCGACGTGCTCGCCTTCGCGAACAAGTGTCATAACTCCAGCTGCTGCACTGACCGGATCTTCTTTACGAGCGCGACCAGCGCCCAAGCGCCAAGCGGCAATCCCGACTGTCAATGCATCAATGGATTGAACAATGCCAGTTGACTCAGCGACGATCAGTTCACGCTGCGAAGCAAGTGGCATGACGTAATCGGGATCTCCACCTTGAGCCAAGATCATCTGTCGATAGACCTCAAATGCAGAGCCATCATCAAGTTTGGTTGCAGGGTCAACATCTATTCCAACCAGTTTCACCATCTCGCGCGCCAAGGCAATTGTGAGATCTCTGACATCGCTCGGACCCTTACCCTGTAGGACTTCAACGGACTCAGTGACTTCGAGCCCATTACCGGCTGCACGACCTAGAGGAGCGTCCATAGAGGTGATTTGAGCCACGGT
>DAIQPM010000137.1:0-1660 GCA_036787355.1 Acidimicrobiales bacterium | reverse complement strand
ATTAACTGAACAACGAAGACGGGTACGAGATCCTTCACCGCTGCCTTCTGGTGCGCTTATGGTGACGTCGTAGTCAATCCCAGCAATGCGCTTTAGATGCTCTGTAACGAGTGCTTTCTTCCAGTTGTACTGAGCAGTCTTAGATGCGTGCTGCAAGTCGCAGCCTCCACAACCACCTGGGTAGGCGAAATTGCAAGGAGCCTTTACGCGCTCAGGGCTTGCTTCAAGAACTTCAACCGCATCACCACGAGAAAAGCTGGCAGTTGTTTCGGTGACTCGAACATTGACGAATTCACCTGGAAGGGTGTGGCGAACAAAGACAACGCGTCCATCTGGGAGTCGACCTACGGCGCCGCCAGTTGCTGGGCGTTCAATATGTACGGGCACAGGGGCCGCTAAAGAATTCTCACTACTCACCTAGTAATCCTACTTAGGAAAGGCTCAAAGTTGCGATTCGAGAAAAGAAGCGAGGTGATCGACAATACGAACTCCGTCTGGACGGGTTGCGCCATACAGAGTTGTTCCGGGGTTTGCTTCTAGGACAACCCATCCATCAGGGCCCAAGAGAAGGTCAACCCCACTCCACAACAGACCAAGGGACTTCGATGCTTCGACCGCGAGTTCTTTAGCTTCTTCTGGAACGTCCGTGGCTTCTTCAAAATGAGAACCCTGTGCGAGGTTTGTTCGCCACTCACCCGGCGCTGGTCGGCGACGAAGTGTGTAGACAACCTCACCATTGATGACCGTCGCACGCAAGTCGTCAGTCCATTCGACGAGCGGCTGGACAATGTACGACTCGTCATTAGGAACATCGGTTCCAGGGACTTTTTCTACGCCATGCCCCCCGCTACCCCTGCGCTTCTTTAGAACCACTTGGATTTCATTAACTGGACCCTTGGCGAGGTGAGTGCTGGGATGAGTGATGCCATCTCGCTCGAATGCGAGAGCGGTTTTCCATTTATCACTCGCATTGTCATGAAGCGACGGATTGTTAAGCACCAGCACACCACGTTGCTCAAGAGCTAGGCCACGAGAGATGTTCACAGCTTTACCGCTTCTTAGAACTGCGAGGTCAATATCACTTCTGAGTAAATCTCCAGCGGGTTCATCCCACCACATCACAACTTCATGACCACGAAGCGTCAGGTTTTCTGCGAGAGAATTATTACGACCTATTTCGTAGTTCGCCGAAGCCGGACCGGTACGTCCTTTTTCTCGCGCACTTGTGAGAATGGCGAAAACAGCCACTACTGGTTTGCTTGGAGCCCAGCGCGCTCTAAGAAGGTGTCCACGAGGGCAGCCACTCGGCGTCGTGCTTCTGGAGTTTCGTCCACTGCTTGCTCCAGCATCGCGGCTGAGTACATTCCTGGATCACGCGAAAGCTCAAACCATTCGTTAAGTAGCTGTCCGTCAATCTCTGGGTGGAATTGAACCGCCAGGTTTTTGCCAACCGCAAATGCCTGCACCGCACGTGGCGAGCTCGCAAGAATTTCTGCATTCTCTGGCGTGCTGCACGAGTCGAAGTGAAATTCAAACCAAGGGCCAGATGAAATTCCAGACCCAGCAACTGGTTCAATGTCGTACCAACCAATTTCAGCTTCCTCAGCCTTTGAAACCTTGCCACCATGAAAGGTGCAAAGGGCTTGGGCGCCAAAGCAGA
>DAIQPM010000047.1:7320-8471 GCA_036787355.1 Acidimicrobiales bacterium | reverse complement strand
CCGGGCGTGATGTCAATGAGTGTCAACGAACTAACTAGCTCGGGATGTGCTGATGCAATCAGGATTGAAGTGAGACCACCCATGGACATTCCTACGAGGGGCGTTGGTTTCTTTACGAGTTGAGAAAGCGCCTTCGAAACATCACTCGCGTGCGCGCTGATCGCCGATGATCCGTAGGGGCTGGCGTCAGAGTGTCCATGGTTTGGAAGATCTAGAGCAATGAGCGGTTGCTGGAGTGCGAGAGCAACAGTGTCGTAGGTGTGAGCGTTCTGTGCTCCGCCGTGGAGCAACACCATCGAGGGCACTTCTTCTTGCCACTGCAGTCCGCTTAGTTTGCGTCCAGCGTCTACTTCGACAAAGAAGCGTCGCACCGATGGGACCGCGACATCGAGGTCCCATTCTGCAAGGTTTTCCTGAAAGAAGGAAAACTCGTCATAGTTAATTTCGCCCACCACCGAATCGTAGAAGATGAATGCTAGAGATGGTGGAGTGATTAGACCAACTTGCGTAGTGGTGCTCGCCGCCGGTGAGGGAACCAGGATGAAGTCCTCGAGACCTAAGCCCCTGCACCACATTTGTGGTCGACCAATGGTTCTGTACGTCCTTGACGCCGCTGCCCAGGAAAACGTGATGGCGACAGTTGTCGTAGTTGGACACGGGGCCACGTGGGTAGAAAAGTCGGTCAGTGAGCGAGCACGTGAAGATGTGCGAATCACTTTCGTTGAACAGCACGAACAACTAGGAACTGGTCACGCAGTGAGTGTGGCGCTACCAAGCGTCAGCGAAGCAATGAATGGTGCAGATGGGGACGTGCTCATCATGCCAGGAGACACGCCTCTACTTCGACAAAGCACTATTGCGAGACTGCTCGAGCAACACCGAGAAAAAGATGCTGCGATAACAGTCCTCACTGCAATAGTTGACGATCCTTCTGGGTACGGCCGAATTATCAAGGCTAAGAATGGTTCGATTGCTCGGATAGTTGAAGAGAAAGACGCCAACGCTGAAGAGCGCGCCGTTACTGAAATAAATACTTCAATCATGGTGGTAAAGGAAAGCCTTCTAGGTCCGGCACTTCGACGTGTGGATCGCCAAAATGCTCAGAATGAGTACTACCTCACCGACCTCATTTCGGTCCTATTCGAAACTGG
>DAIQPM010000047.1:0-7220 GCA_036787355.1 Acidimicrobiales bacterium | reverse complement strand
TGCGTTATTGAAAGAGGCGCACAAATAGGCCCGCACGCGAATTTGACAAATGTGGCGGTGGGTGAAAACGCCCAGGTAGGAACTGTCGATGCGCAGGACGCAAAAATTGGCGCTGACGCCACAGTGAGTTCGTATGTAGTTCTTGGCTCTGGTGCAGAAATACTTTCGGGCGAGTTTGTGGCTCCCTTTCAGCACCGGAACCGCTAGTGCGCAGGTAATAAAAGAACTACGCTGGCTACGTGGAGTCACTCGCTAAGCGTCGCCTTGTCATCGTCTCGGGCCGCTGTCACCCCGCCCTGGCAAAAGACATTGCTGGCAAATTAGGTGTTGAGTTAACTGAGGCCAACGTTCGTGAATTCGCCAATGGAGAAATTCACTGTCGCTTCGATGAATCAATTCGTGGCGCACACGTCTTCATTGTGCAGACTCACAGCTCTCCAGTAAATGATGCCGTAATGGAACAACTCATCATGATTGATGCAGCCAAGCGCGCATCGGCAAAAAGTATTACTGCGGTAATTCCAAACTACGGATACGCACGTCAAGACCGAAAGTCAGCTGGACGCGAACCAATTACGGCGAAGCTGATTGCCGACATGCTCCAAACCGCTGGCGCCACAAGAGTTCTTTCGGTGGACTTCCACTCTGGTCAGATTCAGGGATTCTTCGACATCCCAGTTGACCACTTGGTCGCAGCTCCAGTTCTTGAGGATTATCTAAAGGCCAATGCAGATCCTCGATCACTCGTTGTTGTTGCTCCTGATGCCGGGCGCGTAAAAGTTGCCGAGCGTTACGCCCAACACCTCGGATGTGACCTTGCACTTGTTCACAAAACTCGTCCAACAGGAACTATGAACACTGTTGAAGCTCGACACATCATTGGTGACGTTGACGGGCGACACTGCGTGCTTATTGACGACATGATCGACACCGCCGGAACAATCGTTGCAAGTTGTGACCTTCTAAAAGAGAGAGGCGCTTCTGAGATCTGGGTGATGGCCACTCACGCGGTCTTCTCTCCGCCGGCTGTGGACCGACTCTTTAATGCTCCGGTCAGTCGCGTGATCGTGACCGACACCTTGCCACTCGGCCCCGAGCGTAGGTTTGAAAAGTTGGAGATTCTTTCAGTTTCATCCATCATTGCCAACGCAATTTCCGCCATTTTCGAGGATGCATCAGTCTCTGACATCTTCGGTGGCGAGAACCTCCTGTAGCCAAAAACGCCTATCTGGCCTACCGGCTAGACTTATAACCCGGTGCCCAGCCCAATTTTGGGCGGCAAACCATTCGTAAGAGGAGTTTTCATGACACAGGCAACGTTGAACGCGCTGACCACACGAGACAAGGGTTCACGTAACTCACGCCGCCTACGCGCTGCAGGCTCAATTCCCGCCGTTGTATACGGTGAGGGCGTTGCTCCACTCGTTGTATCTGTTGATGCAAAAGAGTTCCGCACATCAGTTTCTGGCGAGCAGGGTCTTAACTCACTTATTACCCTTACCGCTGATGGCAAGAGTTACACCGTGCTCGCACGTGAACTGCAACGTCACAAGGTTCGTGGGACTGTTGCCCACATTGACTTCCAGGTTGTTGACCCTAACAAGCCAGTTATTGCGACTGTTCCAGTTCACATGATTGGTGACGCTGTAGAAGTTCGTCACGCTGACTGGGAAATCGACCAGCAGTTGTTCAGTGTTGAACTTAAGGCTCGTCCTGCAGACGTTCCAACGCACGTTGACGCTGACATTTCTCACTTGACACCAGGCGCGACATTGCACGTTGGAGACCTAGTTCTTCCTGCGGGCGTCGAGCCAGCTGGCGACAAGAACGCAGCTGTTGTCTCAACACGTCAAGGACGCGTTGCACTCGTTGGTGGTGGCCAAGACGCAGCCGCTGCAGCATCAGATGCTGCCGCAGCTCCAGCAGCTACCCCTTCGGCGTAGTTCGTCGTGGCGCTTCGGCGCTCTAAGGATGAAGAACGAAGAGGAAGTGCATCGTCACTTCTCATTGTCGGTCTCGCCAATCCAGGAACTGAATACGAAGGAACACGCCACAACGTAGGTGGCGATGCAGTTCGACTCGTATGTGAGCGACGAGGCGTGAAATTAACCCTTGAACGTCGCCAACGTGCAATGACTGCATCAGTGACGACTCCACGAGGCGTCGTCACACTTGCAGTTCCGACTACCTACATGAATGAATCAGGCGCAGCACTACCACCACTTCTAAAGCGCACATCACTCAATGACCTCGAACACTTAGTCATTGCCCACGACGAGCTTGACCTTGAACCAGGGCGCCTGCAGTTCAAACAAGGCGGTGGGCTCGCAGGACACAATGGCCTTCGTTCTATTGCAAGCGCACTCGGGACGCAAGACTTTGCGCGACTTCGCATTGGTATTGGAAAACCAATCACCAAAGAGCAGGGTGCTGACCACGTTCTTCGAAAGCCAACTGGTGCGCGTAAAGAAGCCTTGCAACGCGACGTGGTGAGTGCGGCTGACGCGATTGAGATGCTTCTTGATTATGACTTTATTGATGCCCAAGCTCGAGTGAATGGTGCTCGTGGCTAATACATCAGGACTCGCGCGTGTCTTAGAACACGTCGCACCCTCGATTCGAGCCTCGGTCGCATCGGGTTCATTTATTCCGAGCAGTTATGCCACACCTCTAGCGGTAGCGAGCTACGCGCCGCATGATCAGCTCACCTTGGTGGTGACTGCAACATCCACAGAAGCTGATGTTCTGCGTGATGCGCTGGGCGCACTACTCAATGATGATGAGTGTGTTGCTTTATGGCCAGGATGGGACACGCACCCCTTAGAGCGAGTGAGTCCCGACAGTTCAGTGATGGCCACGCGTTCATTACTTCGTTGGAGACTGCAGAGCAACGATCGACCTCGCATTCTCGTAGCATCGGCGAGGTCAGTTGCGCAATTGCTTCCCCCAGAAGAACTTGTCGCACCACTGCATGTTCAGCGAGGAGCATCACTCGAGCGTGACAGTTTCATTAGCTCGCTTTCTTTGATGGGCTATCGACGCGAAAACTTGGTTGAACACCGTGCGGAGTTTGCGGTGCGAGGTGGCATTGTTGACGTTTGGCCCGCACAGGGAAATGACCCAATTCGCCTCGACTTCTTTGGTGATGACATTGAGCGACTAACGACGTTTGACATCGCTAATCAGCGTTCACTGCACGACATTGAACAGGCCTACATCGCGCCTGCTCGTGAGTGGGTCCCGAGTGAAAAAACAAGAGAGCGTGCTGAAGCATTACTGAAGTCTGCGCCATGGGGGCGTGAAACATTCGATCGCATTGCCACCGGACAACTCTTTGACGGCATGGAAGGTTGGATGCCACTATTCATTGATTCTCCGAAAACAATTCTCGACGAACTAGAAGGTTTCCAGTGTGTTGTTGTCGAGCCTGCTCGAGTGGAGAGTCGCCTCAATGATCTGCTTGATGAGGAGCGAGAGCTAGCCAATGCGGTCGCCCAGACCTGGAAAGCCACTGAAGAGATAGGACTACTGCACGCAACGTGGGAGTCTTCACTGGCAACACGAATAGACACAGTCCTTAGCTCTGGGGGATCTGGTGAGAGTTCTATGGGACTCATTTCGCCTCCTGTTGTTCAAGGTGATGCATCAAGAATTGCGAGTCACGTCAGAAACTGGAGTCCGAAGCGACGTGGTGTAGTTCTGACATCAAACCCTGCGGCCGTTGAGCGCATGGCGGATCAACTTCGTGGCGAGGGAATTGAAGTCACCACAGACCCAGAAAAAGTTTTAGATGTCCGCATAACGGTGCTCATGAGTTCACTGCCAGCTGGGTTCAGTATTGATGATCCAGAAATTGTGGTGTGGAGTGAAAGTGACCTCACGGGTCGACGTTCCGTGCACCGTGCAGCTCGCACACGTGCTCGAAATGTTGATGGATTCTTTGATGACCTGGCCATTGGAAGTTATGTCGTTCACCGCCAGCACGGAGTCGCAAAATTCTCGGGCACGACAACAAGAGCCATCAATGGCGTGGTTCGCGATTACTTAATTCTTGAGTTCAAAGATGGTCGTAGCTACTGGCCAACTGAGCAAATTGACGCACTCACTCCCTACACCGGCGGCGACGGTCCAGCGTTGTCGAGAATGGGTGGGGCTGAGTGGCAAAAGACTCGCGCCAAAGCTCGCGCGGCAGCATTCTTGGTGGCACAAGAACTAGTCGATCTCTATCGTCAGCGAAACATTGCAGTGGGCCATGCCTTTAGCCCGGACACCACGTGGCAGCGAGAGATGGAAGAACTCTTCCCGTACACGCTCACCGCTGATCAGGCGCAAGCGATTGCTGACGTCAAGGCGGATATGGAAATGCTTCGACCCATGGACCGCTTGGTTTGTGCCGATGTTGGTTTCGGAAAAACGGAGATTGCAATTAGAGCCGTGTTCAAAGCAGTGCAGGACAACAAGCAAGCTGCGGTGTTGGTGCCAACCACGTTGCTTGCGAGCCAGCACTTCGCAACAATGGTCGACCGCTTCGCAGGATTTCCCGTCAAAGTTGCTCTGATGAGCAGGTTTGTTGATGAAGCTGAAATAAAAACTACGACGCAGGGTCTAAAAGATGGAACCATTGACGTTGTCGTTGGAACTCACCGACTTCTTTCGGAGAATGTTCAATTTAAAGATCTCGGACTCTTAGTCGTAGACGAAGAACAGCGCTTCGGTGTGACCCATAAAGAGGCGATCAAAACACGTTCAGTCAACGTTGACGTATTGACGCTGAGCGCTAGTCCGATTCCTCGAACACTAGAGATGGCTTTTGCTGGGATTCGAGATCTCTCTATGGTCACTACGCCACCAGCTGATCGACGACCAATTCTCACGCACGTTGGCGAATATTCTGAGCCCGCAGTTGTTGAAGCGATTCGTAGAGAACTACTTCGCGAAGGGCAAGTGTTCTTTGTTCATAATCGTGTATCTGACATTGATCAAGTCGCCAGACGAATTGGCCAACTAGTTCCAGATGCACGAATTGCAATTGCGCACGGGCAAATGGATGAAGGCACTCTTGAGCGTGTGATGGTTGATTTCTGGGAACGTAGATTTGATGTCTTGGTCTGCACCACAATTGTCGAATCTGGCATTGACCTTCCTTCGGTGAACACACTCATTGTCGACCGAGCCGAGCGACTCGGCCTCGGTCAAATGCACCAATTACGTGGGCGAGTAGGAAGAAGTGGTCAGCGGGCATACGCGTATCTTTTCCACCCAGCTGATCAAGTTATTTCTGAAACGGCCTACGAGAGACTTCGAACTATTGGCGATAACACCGCACTAGGAAGTGGATTCAAGATCGCCATGCGAGACCTCGAAATCAGAGGAGCAGGAAACTTACTTGGACACGATCAGTCTGGACCGGTTGCTGCAGTTGGCTACGACCTCTATGTGCAATTGGTGGCAGAGGCAGTGGCCGACGCTAAGGGCTTTAGCGTTCCAGACGTGGTGCCGATCAACTTGGATGTCCCTGGTGAAGCGCACCTGCCGAAGGAATACGTAGAAGCAGATGACGCTCGTCTCGAAGCGTACCGACGTCTCGCAACCATCAGCACGCTCGAAGAGCTCAGCGACCTTCGCGAAGAATGGCAAGACCGTTACGGCGCACTGCCCAAACCTGCAATTGGCTTGCTAGAGCTGACTGAACTTCGATTGTTCTGCATCGCAGAAGGAATTACCAATGTGACGGTGTTGCCCGCAAAGGTAGGCGTGCGTTCAAAGCCGGTCGTAAAAGTCACACCACTCCTTCTTTCGCTCAGCCAGCAAATGCGCTTCCGTCGAAAGTACGGATCGAACGCCTACTCAGAAGATTCCAAGGAGCTTCGATTGGAAGTTGCTGCAAATGGGGCATCACCAGCGGACATTTTGCAGCTTCTGCAAGAGGTAACTGAGGTTTCTGCCACGAACTAGTCGGTAGCATGGCTCTGTGCGTCGTCTAACAGTTCTCTTCATAGTTGCTCTATTAGGGGCCGGATTCTTTGGGTACAGTAATTTTTCTTCCGGCATTTCTGCCAATGGAGCAAAATTTTCATCAAAGGCGTTTCGCTCAGAGTTAACTGCAATTACAACAAATCCGAATCTTCAATGCTACGTATCGGCGCTCACCGTAAGCAACTTCTCATCTGGTGCGGGGAAGGACACAGTGTCTAGTGCTGCTACTGCAGCATGGGCAAACATTCTGATTGAAGGAACCACTATTGATCAATACGTAACTTCACACTTCCATGTGAACTTTTCATCACCAGGGCAAAAGGCTCAAGCAATTTCTTCGTTAGAGGCTGAGATGTCACAGGCGGCCAAAAGCAATTCACTTTCTTGTCCGGGTTCTTCAGCTGATGCGGTTAAGGCTATGCCTGGCGATATGAAAACATCACTAATCGAAGCTCAATCAGCATCATTGTTTTTACTTAGCAAACTCGACACCACAATTCCTATGACCCTTGCAAATATCAAGGCGTATTACGCACAACACATTTCTGACTATGACACAATCTGCGTGAGCGTTGCAGTTGTTGCACCGTCACAAGTCTCCGCGTTCACGTCTGCTCAGTCAAGTGGTGCATCGGTTAGCGAACTAGCCAAGACGTTTTCCGTAGACAAGTCAGCAGCCAATGGTGGAACGTATGGCTGCTATTCACCTACGTCGTCAAGCTACGCATCAGTTCGCTCTGACACAGTCAAACTCGCACTAAATACGTATTCAGCGCCACAAGGAATTAATAACGGTGGCCAGACGTATGCGCTTTACGTAGCAGCGACCAAGAGAACGCCGACGCCATTCGCTCAAGCAATCAACGCGGTGGTGAGCGACGTTCAAAATGTAAATGCAACTTCTGCGTCAACCGTCAAGCAGAACATCCTCTACGCCGCCGCAGTTTCAGTTGATCCAGCCTTTGGAAGATGGGGTCTTAACCAGACAACTGGTCCAGGCGTATTTGCTCCTGCCTTACCCGCAACTACCTCAGTAGTTTCACCAGGCACTCTTAGTACTGCGAACACGCAGAAGTATCAGTGAGCAAACCCGTTGTTCGAGTTGTAGGACTAGGTCCGAGCAGTGCGCAGCACGTAACAGCTCGAACGACTGAACTCCTTACCTCATCACCAGTTGTGAGGCTGCGGACACGGATTCATCCTGCGGCTGATGTCTTCAGTGCAGTTGCTAGCTACGACGATTA
>DAIQPM010000136.1:0-1689 GCA_036787355.1 Acidimicrobiales bacterium | reverse complement strand
AATATCCCGACACTGCTGCGCTCAATGCCAGTGCACCAGTGTTGGCAGTGGCATTTAGCCCTTGACGTCGACTCATTTCACGATGTTCTGAACCCTCAGACATAAGAGAAGAGATTGACGGTACTGAAAGCGATGCTCCGATTGACTCAAACGCACCAAATACGACCATCATGCGTGGATTGTGAATGTGTGGGTAAAGGGCAAGGAAAACTGCACCATTAACTAGACCAAGGGTTCCAACAACTCGACGGTTGGCATTGTCCGCTAGCCACCCACCGAATCCACTGAGTAGAACCCACGGCAAGCAAAAGAAGGTCCAGCTGAGTCGAATGTCAAGAGTTGTTGCATGATGCGCCTTCATGAGCAGAGACCAGCAGGTTTCATAAACACCAATGAGGACGCCAGTCCCAGCTGCCGCGATGAATGCTCCAATGAGTTGTTGGTTCCAACGCAACTTTGGAAGTGGCGAAGGGTCGTAGGCCTTGTCACCAAGGTTTGTACGAAACGTTTGTGTGGCGGCGAGTAGTGAAACCACTCCTGATGCAAAGAATGCCCATCCGAGTGCGCGTACTGAAACTAAAGCACCCGCCACTGGGCCGAAGGCCATTCCACCAAGCTGTGCGGCAATAATTCGAGAAATTGCACTACCTCGTTCACTCTCATCAAAGAGCGCTGAAACTGCAGACATGGAGGCGACTTCAATCGCACCAGCTGACACGCCTTGAAAGATTCGAGTGATGATGAACCAAGGGGCACTTACTGGGAATAAATAGGTCATGCTGGCAAGCCCATAGACCATTAAGCCAATGATCATGATTGGTCGGCGCCCATGCTTATCAGCGAAGCGCCCGGTCAAGAACTGACTCGCTAGGCCCGCGATGGAGAACGCCGCCATGATGTAGCCAACAATTGTTGGTGTGCCTCCACGGTTCTCTAAGAAGAGAGGTAAGAGAGGAAGTCCTAACGTCGCACCCATCCACTGCACTGCAACAATGAACGTTAAGCGGTTCAGTGTTTGCTTAGGGGTAGTAGAAGACATACCTCTACGTTACTGGGGAAGACTCAAGTTCTACTTGAAGAAATTGTCATATTACAAAGTGCGACATTCCACCAAAATCATTACTCCGAGCAGCAGGTAAATCCAAGGGATCAATTCAGGTGCTCGTTTGTTGCCCCATGCAACTACTCGTGGACGTTGCGTCAGCATCTGAGCGGTGGCGACAAAGATGAGCTCCCAGAATATAAATGTTCCCACTGAAATCATCGTTTTGGTGTTATCACTGGCTCTTAGAAGTGGTGTCCAGACAGCAATGTTGTCACCACCGATTGCAAACGTCATAAGAAATGTTGTTAAAGCTCCACGTTTGTAAATTTTGCGAGGTTCTCTGCTACGTGACTGCCACGCATGAAATGCAAAGTACCAAGGCACGAAAGCTAAAACTCCAATTGCTCGCGTTGGGATAGTTTGAAGAAAGTCACCCAGGACGGCGGCAACAAGGATTAACGAGATGATTCCAAGAATTTGTGAGTTGCGGACACGCTTGATTTTCTTGGCTTCGGTGACCAGCAACTGGGCAGCGTAAGCAAAGTAGTTGTCAAACATCGTCCCGACGAAAGCCACGCTGGCGATTACTGCGTCAGCCACAAAGTTATTCATACGTATGACCTTACTTAACGGAAAATGAATAG
>DAIQPM010000046.1:0-8697 GCA_036787355.1 Acidimicrobiales bacterium | reverse complement strand
GTCGAGCGTTGCAATGTACTTAACGCCATTATTGATGCAGTAGCGGTAGGTAACTTGTAGGGCTACACCGTGTCCAAGGTTTACAGGAAATTCAATGACCGCTACACCTGGGAATGACCTAGCGATCTCAGCCGTGCGGTCATCGCCACCGTCCACTACTACCAACGTCGTATAACGCTCTCCGTTGATGGTTTCTGGCATCTTTTCAAGCACACCACCAATGTTGCCTTCTTCTTCGTAGGCACAAATAGAAGCGACAATGGCTTCAGGCTTGAATCCAGGTTTTTCTTTTTCGAGCTGTTGCAGTGCTTGGTCGATTGCGTACGAACGTAGTCGTGTGAGTCGGCGTTTTTCTAGATCGGCGCTGGCCATGAATTCCTTAAATTGATTTTGCTTTAGCGAATACACGTCGAACCATTGGTTCAAAGTGTTCAAGAGGTAATGAATCGTAACCTGGATCGAATGCCTTTTGGTCCCAACGATCGGCAAACTTTTCTGCCAGCTCGTACCAAGGCTGTCCGACGTGGTTCTCACGAAGGTTTGGATTCATTCCAAGGTGTTCGTAGTAGTGACGACCTTGGAAGTCTTGGTGATGAGCCACCATGCGGTACACATCTTCACGAACGTAGGGACGAAGAATTTCAGCGGCAATCATCGGGTGATTGGGGACTGAAATCAGCTTTCCAACGTCATGTAGTAGCGAAGCAACGATGACTTCCTCGTCCGCCCCTTCTCGCTCAGCACGAGTTGCCGTTTGGACAGCGTGTTCCATCTGGTCAACAGAGAAGCCGTCAGTGATTGCACTGAGTCCCTTAATCATCGAAAGTAGCTGTTCAGCAACACGGGGTTGAGCGGCGATTGTCTTTTCGGCAATTGTCATCCACTGCTCACGAGTAGATACATCCATGCTTGGAAATGAAGTCATGTTTGAATAATAGCCCTGTAGGGGGCTTATCTTGAGACTGAAGAAAGAACTTCTGCTGCGGTGAATTCTCGGTCGGCTTGACCGTCGAATGTTGAGACCGTGCCGGTATTTAGGGCCAAATCGAGTACTGCAGAAAGGGTTTTTAGCATCTCGCGTAGCTCTGGAGGTGGTGGGAAGTATTCATCTTCAACGGTGACGGAACTGATTTCTACTCCATTCACAGGATTCAAGAATTCCAGCACCTCATTAACCAGAGACTCTGGCGCCGATGCGCCAGCTGTCACGGCGACGGTTCCACTTAGATCGTCGGGCAATTCAAATGCTCCATTAATTCGAAGCACACGTTTACAACCAGCGGCCTCTGCAACCTTTGCGAGTGCAACGGTATTTGAGGAATTCGCTGAACCAATAACGATTACCGCATCAGCTGTTGCAGCAATGGCAGTGAGGGCAGCTTGTCGATTTGTAGTGGCGAAGCAAAGGTCGCTTCGATTCGGCATCCAGATTTCTGGAAAGACAGACTCTGCATGGTCGCGAAGGTCTTGCCATTCGTTCATGCTCAGCGTTGTCTGACTGAGGAGTGCGTATGGCCCTTCCGTGTTCTTCAATTTGTCAATGTCGCTCGTTGATTGAATGAGATGCACTGATTCAGGAGCAACGGCCATAGTTCCAACGGCTTCTTCGTGTCCTTCATGGCCAACGTAAAGAACGGTGTAGCCCTTTCGTGCTCGAACCTTTAGCTCGTGATGCACTTTGGTAACGAGTGGACACACTGCATCAATAACGGTGCCACCTGAGAGCTTCGCTGTTTCAACAACTTCTGGAGGAGAGCCGTGAGCGCTCAACATCACCGGTGATCCGGGAGGAACATCAGCAACGTCGTCAATAAAGACAACACCTAGGGACTTGAAGTGATCGACCACAAATTGGTTGTGCACTATTTCGTGGTAGCAGTAGACCGGTGCTTCGAAGACACGAGTCATCCAGTCAAGGGCCTTGATGGCTTTCTCAACTCCAGCGCAGAACCCACGCGGAGCAGCAAGTACAACCTTCTCTACAGTCACGAAAACAGCCTAGTTACTTGAAAGTTGAATTATTGCCTAGGCTAGGAGGGTGTCGGGCGCGCGTATTTCCTCTATTTCTGATGGTTCTCCAATTGCGGGAGCTGGACTCTTGGTCGGCGACGAGCTCATCAGCATCAATGGACGCGAACCGAGCGACATTATTGAATACCAGCAACTCATTGACGGCAAGTCAGTCACACTGGTTGTTCAGCGAGAAGGCGAGCCTCTCCAGCGCAAGGTAACCGTCACAAAAGACGAAGGGCAGCCTCTTGGACTTTCCATCGACTCTGCTGTCTTCGATCGAATTCGCACCTGTGACAATCACTGTTCGTTCTGTTTCATCTATCAATTGCCTAAGGGAATGCGTAAATCGCTCTATGTAAAGGACGATGATTTCCGACTTTCCTTCCTCTACGGCAATTACACAACGCTAACCAGATTCACTGAATTTGATTTAGAACGAGTAATCGAAGAAGGACTTTCACCTCTCTACGTTTCGATCCATTCAACTAATCCTGAACTTCGAGCTGAGATGCTTCGTAATCCTCGCGGTGCGACAAGCCTTAGATGGTTACGAGAGATTCTTCGCGCTGGAATCGAAGTTCACGCACAGGTAGTCGTGTGTCCCGGCGTCAATGATGCGGGTGAATTGGAGCGAACATTGCACGACGTGATTTCTCTCTATCCTGAGCTGCAATCTGTAGCACTCGTTCCAGTCGGCGTCTCGGCGTTTTCAATGGAAGAGACCATGCGTTCTCACACTGAAGCCGAGGCTCGTGAGGTTGTAAAGCTCGCGGACAAATTCCAACAGCTCACCAATGAAGTACTCGGAAGAGTTTCCGTGTTTGCTAGCGATGAGTTCTACCTCGTCGCCGGACTGACACCTCCATCAGCGACAAAGTTTGAAAGTTTGGACCAAGCAGAAAATGGAATCGGATTAGTAGCGGCGTTTTGTGACAGCTTTAATGAAAATTCGGAAATGGAGAAGCTTGGAACTGGTTTCTTCCAGTCAGTTGATGGAGCTCCGGCGCTCGGATACCGAGCTCCGCGTGGTGGAAGCGATCAAATGCACAGCGGCGACAATGTGCTCATCATCACGGGCGAATATGCCAAGCCAATTCTCCGCACCCTTTGTGACGAAAATGGATTCGCTGATGTTGAAATTATGGCAGTGGAGAACGCCTATTTCGGTGGAAACATCAAAGTCGCTGGCCTACTGACGGGACAAGATCTCATCAAGGCACTCTCCGATGTGCCTGAGACAACCGTGTGTTTATTGCCTGATGTTTGTCTTTCGGAGGGCAGGTTCCTAGATGGCCTTACACTGGAAGACCTTCCGCATCCAGTGATCACCGTTCGCACAACGGGTCAAGATCTGCGAAAGACTCTTGAGCTGGTGCGCTCCAAAGGAATGGTCTCGTCATGAAAAAGCCCCAGGTAGTAATCGTTGGGCGACCAAACGTTGGTAAGTCCTCTCTCGTGAACCGACTCGCAGGAAAGCGTGTGGCCGTAGTTGAAGAACATCGCGGCGTTACTCGTGACCGAAAGGCCGTAGAAGTTGACTGGAATGGCGTCACCTTCGACGTTGTTGATACCGGTGGCTGGCTCGAAGTCGGCGACTCACTCGAATCCAAGGTATCTAAGCAAGCTGAAGCGGCGCTCAGCGAGGCTGATCTCGTTCTTCTCGTTGTAGACGTGACAACCGGGCTGGTTGACGAAGACGGACACGCTGCGAGGTGGGCACTGAAGAGTGGAAAGCAAGTTGCGCTGGTTGTTAACAAAGTTGATGATGAAATTCACGAAGCGGCTTCGTGGGACTTCATGCGCCTAGGCGCAGGGGAGCCACACACTGTTAGTGCGCAGCACGGACGTGGAACCGGAGACCTTTTGGACTTCATCGTTGCTGAACTTGGACAACAAATTGCAGTTGAAGAAGCCTCAGAAGCTGATGATGACGGTGCACTACGAGTTGCGATTGTCGGACGCCCGAACGTTGGTAAGTCAACACTGTTTAACCAGCTCATTGGTGAAGAGCGTTCAGTCGTTCACGACATGCCAGGCACTACTCGAGACGCCATTGACACTGTTGTGCAAACCGATGTTGGACTAATTCGATTCATCGATACTGCTGGTATGCGACGACGCGCGAAGACTGAAGCCGGACTCGAGACGTATGCAGTCCTTCGAAGTCTCGATGCCCTAGACCGTGCCGACATAGCGATCCTCGTAATTGATGCAACCGTTGGAGCAACCGGACAGGACCAACGTCTGGCCGAGCGAATTTCTGCTGCTGGATGTCCTTCACTCGTTGTTCTCAACAAGTGGGAATTAATTCCGACAGAAGAGCGTGATTCAGTTCTGGAAACTGTTGGGATCAAGCTCGCATTCCTTGGTGACGCTCCGGTAATGAAGACCACAGCAGTTTCTGGAAAGGGCGTGCACCGCATTCTCCCTGCCCTTTCTATTGCAGCGGCTGACTACGTGAAGCGTGTTCCAACTGGAGCGCTTAATCGTGCCATCCGTGATATTCAAATTAAGCAACCAGCTCCAACGGGCAAGATTCGCTACGCAGTTCAGGGCGCAATTGAACCACCAACATTCACACTTTTTGTTTCAGGAAAGATTCCCGCTACCTACATGAGGTACATCGAACGCTCACTGAGAGAACGTTTTGAACTCGGGAACCAGCCAATTCGTGTGCGAGTCCGTACTGAATAATGACGAAGTGGTGCGAAGACTGTGATCGACCTGTAGAGGGTGATTACTGCGAGATCTGCGGCAGTCTGATTGAGGAAGTAGCGAAGGAGCCAATTCCTTGGCGATGGCGTTTCTTTATCTTCGCAACAGTCATTTACGTCATTTGGCGCATCTATCAATTAGTTTCTTGGCTAGCCCACTAGGAGGAACAATGCCGATTTACGCACTTGGGGACCGAGTCCCAACTATTCATGAAGATGCCTACGTGCACCCAGAAGCAGTGATCATTGGTGACGTTCGAATTGGTAAAGATTCAACCATTTGGCCGGGAGCAGTTCTACGTGGTGACTACGGAACAATCATCGTTGGTGAACGCACATCCATTCAAGATGGAAGCGTGATTCACGCAACTGCAGAACTTCAGACAACCGTTGGAGACGACTGCGTTATTGGCCACATTGTTCACCTCGAAGGATGCACGATCCACAACGGAGCATTAGTAGGCAACGGAGCGAATGTACTTCACCGAGCTGTTGTTAACACTGGAGCAACTGTTGCTGCAGGTGCCGTTGTTAGAAACGATGCAGTAATCCCTGAGAATGCTCTAGCTGTTGGTGTGCCCGCAATAATCAAGGAGAACGCCAGTCACGCTCAGTACATAATTATGGGAGCTGCGCTCTACGTTGAAAATGGAAAACGCTACAAGAAAGATCTTCGAAAGCTTTAGCTATTCGAGATTTCAACAAGCTTTTCTAGTGCAGTAGCTGCTTTGCCACTAATAACGCTTTGCTTCGCTATTTCGAATCCTTCTGTAATTGTCGATGCTTTTCCAGCGACAATCAATGCGAGCCCCGCATTTGCACACACCACATCAAAGACTGGACCCTCGGAGCCACTCAGGAAGTTGCGAACAACTTCAACATTGGTAGCTACGTCTCCGCCCCGGATTGTGGCAACGTCATGTGAGATGCCTAGTTCTTTCGCGGCATCAATGCGTTTAGTTTCAATGTTGCTGCCTCTGACGTAGTGAAGCGTTGATGCAGATCCGAGAGATAATTCATCAAGGCCGTCATCAGAGTGAACAAGCACAGCAAATTCAATACCTCGTGCACCAAGAACCGCAGCCATCTGCTCCATGATTTGATTTTGCGAAACACCGATTAGCGCTTTGGAAACGAGAGCTGGATTTGCGAGTGGCCCAAGAACATTGAACACAGTGCGAAATCCAAGGGCTCGTCGGATTGGAGTCAGGTATCCCAGTGCGTGGTGGAATGTCGGAGCGAAACAGAAACCTATTCCAGCTTCTTCAACACAAGTTTTAACAATCTCTGCTGGAGCATCAAGTCGTACTCCCAGGGCTTCGAGTACATCAGCTGAGCCAACTGAAGAGGATGCGGCTCGGTTTCCGTGTTTGGCAATCTTCACGCCGCTTCCTGCGACCGCAAGAGAAGCCATGGTTGAAATGTTCACGGTGTGCAATTGATCGCCACCAGTTCCAACAATGTCCATTGCGCTTGAATCAACTCCGAATGTGGTGGCCGAAGCAATCATCGCGTCAACGAATCCAGTCATTTCGTCAGCTGTTTCACCTTTCGCGGTGAGCGCAGTCAGAAAGCTCGCTATTAGGGGTGCTTCAATCTTGCCCTCAAGTATTTGCGCCAGGGCGTCACGTGCCTCTGTCCGCTCCAAGTTCGTGCCGCGCACGAGAGGGTTCAGAACATTTTGAGAAAACGAAACGGCCATGAACGTAGGTTATCCGTGGACCTTGCTTCATCGTTCTCCAAGTAGAATTGATGAATGGCGCCGACATATCTAGACAACATTGTCGAGTTTCACAAGCAACGAGTAGCTAGGGACGCCCGTAACTGGGAAGAGCGCGCCGAGTCACTTCATTACTCCGGTCCGTCTTTTCTTGACGCTCTTAAGAACAATTCCAACGTTGCGGTAATCGCAGAAGTTAAACGACGTTCTCCTTCTAAGGGATGGATCAACGAAGACCTTGATCCGGCTTCACTCGCAAAGAGCTACGTCGCCGGGGGAGCAAGTGCGATTTCAGTTCTGACAGATGAGAAGCACTTCAGTGGGTCGGTTGCTGATCTAAGTGATGTTCGTGGCGCGGTAGGCGTACCCATCCTTCGAAAAGACTTCACTCTCGGAGCCAACGATGTTCTTGACTGTGTTGAAATCGGCGCATCAGCGGTGTTGTTAATTGTTGCAGCGTTATCCCAGCAAGAGTTGCAGACGTATTTCGAACTTGCTGGCAAAGTTGGACTCGATGCTCTCGTCGAAGTTCACGACGAAATTGAAGCTCAGAGGGCTATTGAAGTTGGAGCCACAATCATTGGAATCAATCAACGTGACCTACATTCTTTTGCTGTCGACACTGAACGTGCGGCAAGGGTTGCTGGTTCGCTCCCTTCAGGCGTGATTTCAGTTTGTGAATCCGGACTAAAGGATTTGAACGATGTTGAGAACGCAAGTAGCGCTGGATTTGATGCAGTGCTCATCGGTGAAACCTTCGCATCGTCTCCTGATCCTGAAGGCGCCGTTAGAGCATTGTCATCAGTGAAGAAGAGTTCAAATGGTTGAGCTCGGACTACTTCCTTCCTTTATCAAGATCTGTGGAATCACTTCAGTAGAGGATGCATCGTTTGCGGTTGATGCAGGTGCGACTGCGATTGGTCTCGTGTTTGCAACATCTCCGCGAAAAATTGACGCAGTCAAAGGTCAAGAAATTGCAAATTTCGCCAAGGACAAGATTCTGCGTGTTGGAGTTTTCAAAGATCAATCAGATGATGAGATTCTTTCGTTCGTCACACAAGTCGACCTTGACTGTGCTCAGCTCCACTCTTTACTCAGCGCGGAACTAGCCATCGAGCTTCGAAAAATGAATGTTGCAATCATCAAGGCAATGTCAGTTGGAACAGACGAGATTGAAGACTTTGACGAACATCGGGTCGATGCCGTGCTCATTGATGGCCCAGCGCCTGGCAGCGGAGAAGAGCATTCCTGGGCAGACGTGCAACAGAACCATTTCCAGCGTCCAATGATCGCAGCTGGCGGACTGAATAGTTCCAACGTTTTGCGCATAGTCTCGAATACGAATGCTTGGGGAGTTGACGTTTCATCGGGTTGTGAATCTGCTCCCGGTAAAAAGGATCAGCTCAAAGTGCAAGAATTTGTCAATAAAGCAAACAAAGCGTTTGTTCAACAGGAGGACTTCAATGACTGATGCAAAGACATTCATGCAAGCGCCTGACGAACGAGGACGCTTTGGTGAGTTCGGAGGTCGCTTCGTCCCCGAAGCACTGATGCCAGCCTGCCTGGAGCTCGAAATCGCATTCAAGGACGCCTGGTCAGACCCTGCATTCATTGAGGAGTACAACACAGTGCTCCGTCAATTTGCTGGAAGACCAACACCAGTAACTCCACTACTTCGACTTTCAGAAAAGCTTGGCATCAACGTTTATGCGAAACGTGAAGACCTTGCTCACACTGGATCGCACAAGATCAACAATGTGGTCGGTCAAACACTCCTAACCAAGCGAATGGGAAAGACTCGAGTCATTGCTGAGACCGGTGCCGGACAGCACGGAGTTGCTACAGCAACCGCTGCGGCACGACTTGGACTTGAATGCACTGTCTACATGGGTGAAGTTGACACAGTTCGTCAATCTCTCAACGTCTTTCGCATGGAACTCTTAGGCGCAACGGTTGTTCCTGTTACTTCAGGCAGTAGAACGCTAAAAGATGCCGTGAACGAGGCAATGCGTGAATGGGTCACCTGCGTAACTGATACGCACTACTGCCTCGGTTCTGTAATGGGACCGCATCCATTCCCATGGATGGTTCGTGAAATGCAAAGCATCATTGGACACGAATCCTCAAGGCAATTAATTGAACTTGGTGTTGCAACTCCAGACTTCGTTGTCGCATGTGTTGGAGGTGGCTCCAATGCAGCGGGCATCTTCTCTGGATTCGCAAATACCTCAGCTCGCCTCATAGGAGTTG
>DAIQPM010000045.1:5770-9215 GCA_036787355.1 Acidimicrobiales bacterium | reverse complement strand
AATCCCAAGGTGCTCGATCCACTCGAAGTGCAACCACTTGAAAATTTTGAATCAGATGATTTCAAAGTGACTGCAATGCGCACCGCTATTCAGCGTGGGCGGCTACAGGCATTTAAGGATGCCAGTGGCCAGTGGCAGACCAGTAGAGCGTGGATTGTTGACTATGAAAACGGTAAATATCGACGTGAAAATTCACGTAGCCTTGAACTGTGATTCGTCTGTTTGACACCATCCACGGAGAAGTAAGGGAACTACAGCTTCGTGACGCCGCGAAGGTGTCAATGTACGTCTGTGGCCCTACGGTCTATGACCTTCCTCACCTCGGCCACGGCCGATTCACCCTGGTCTGGGACGTGGCTCGGCGCTGGTTCACTTTCCAGGGACTTGACGTCACCTTCGTCTCCAACATCACTGACATTGACGACAACATCATTAACCGCGCTAATCGCGAAGGAACAACTGAAGAAGATGTAGCCAACACGTACGAAAACCACTGGTGGGACGCAATGCGCTCCATTGGTGTTGCGCGACCTAACGCAGTGCCCCACGCCACGCAGTATGTCGATGGCATGGTGACGTTGATCTCTGAGTTCTTAGAAAAAGACATTGCGTATTCGTGCAGTGATGGCATTTACTTCGACGTGTCACGAGTTCCTGACTACGGCCTGCTCGCTGGACAACCACTCGACTCACTTCGTGCTGGCGCACGAATAGAAGCGAACGACGAAAAACGTTCGCCACTCGACTTCGCACTTTGGAAGAACGCAAAATCAGGTGAGCCATCGTGGCCAGCACCATTCGGTGACGGGCGACCCGGATGGCACACCGAGTGTGTTGTCATGTCACTCGGACTTCTCGGTGATGGATTCGATCTTCACTGTGGAGGATTTGATCTCAAGTTTCCTCACCACGAAAACGAACGAGCCCAGGCCGTCGCATCTGGACGTGCTTTCGCTAAACACTGGTCGCACAATGGCTGGGTAATGGTGGGCGAAGAGAAGATGTCTAAGTCACTAGGGAACTTCACGTCGTTGACTGACCTGTTAGAAAAGACTGATGCGCGTGCGTACCGTTTGCTGGTTCTTAGGTCTCACTACCGATCACCAATTGAAGTTTCACCTGCAACAATCGCTGACGCCGAACGTGGGCTAGAACGACTCGACAGCTTCGCTCGTCGCTTCAACCTTCCCTACCTCGCAGGTGACTCACTTGAAGTGAAGAGCAACTTCACATTCGAAGGACTGTCAGCTGATTTGCTGGCGCAAGTGTGCGCTCAACTTGATGACGATCTCAACACGCCACTTGCAGTTGCAGCACTCTTTGACGCGCTAAGTGAAGCGAACTCGCTCGCGGACTCTGGTGATGAGTTCAGCGCTCTGGCACTGGCTAGTTCTGTTAACGCTCTCTTTGGATCAATGGGCCTCTCGTTACTGGCGAGTAGCGACGAGGTGGATGAAACCTCTAAAGCCCTTGTTTCAGCCAGAGATACGGCTAGATCTGAGAAGAATTGGGCCGAAGCGGACCGCCTTCGTGACGAACTGGTGAATTTGGGCTGGGTGGTTGAGGACAGCCCGTCGGGCACCCAGATTCACAAATAATAAAAACATTTATAGAACGCCCATTTACCAAGTAGCCTTGTACTCGAGGTTGCCGTTGTGGTTCCCTCCGGTGAGGCGAAAGCTGAGCTAAAAGAAACAAGGAGGCCCACAGTGGCTGTAGGAACCGTTAAGTGGTTCAATGACGAAAAGGGTTGGGGCTTTATCGCTTGCGATGGCCAGCCTGACGTTTTTGTTCACTACTCGGAGATTCAGGGCGAAGGTCGCAAGACCCTAGTTGAAGGACAGCAAGTTGAGTTCGATATCGAACCTGGCGACCGCGGTCCACTCGCTAAGCGCGTAGTCCTGAACTAACCAACCGAATTAGTAGTAAAGAACCGCCGCCTACGGGCGGCGGTTCTGCTTTTACGCCGGCATTGCTAATGTACTTACTCACGAGTAATCCTTTAAAAGAAAGATAAGCCATGGCTGAATTTTCACTTGAACTGAACGAAGAGCAAAAGACCCTCCAGGAATGGTTGCACGGTTTTGCTGTTAACGAAATGCGCCCTATTGCATCTGAGTGGGACGAGCGCGAAGAAACTCCTTGGGACTTCATTAACCGCGCTGCTGAACTTGGTATTTACTCAGTGGACTTTATTGCTGACTGCTTCGGTGACCCGACTGGTATCAAGATGATGATCGCATTGGAAGAACTCGCATGGGGTGACGCCGGACTTGGAATGGCATTGCTTGGAACTTCACTAGGAGTTGCTGCACTATTTGGAAACGGAACACCTGAGCAAATTGGTGAATACCTTCCACAGTGTTACGGAACACCGGGCGACGTGAAGCTTGCAGCTTTTGGAGTTTCTGAGCCTGACGCTGGATCAGACGTGTCATCACTTCGCACACGTGCGGTTTATGACGAAAAGACTGACGAGTGGGTTCTTAACGGAACCAAGACCTGGATCTCTAACGGTGGAATTGCAAACATCCACATCATCGTTGCTTCAGTGGAACCAGAGCTCAAGGGTCGCGGACAAGCTTCGTTTGTTATTCCAGAAGGAACCAAGGGAATCCGTCAAGGACAGAAGTTCAAGAAGATGGGTATTCGTGCATCGCACACCGCAGAAGTTGTGCTCGAAGATTGCCGTATTCCTGGAAGCTGTCTCTTGGGTGGCAAAGAGAAGCTCGATGAGCGTCTCGCTCGTGCTCGTGAAGGAAAGTCTTCTAACGTTCAAGCGGCAATGGCGACATTTGAAGCCACACGCCCAGCGGTAGGAGCACAGGCACTCGGTATTGCTCGCGCTGCATACGAATACTCACTGGACTACGCCAAAGAGCGCAAGCAGTTCGGCCGCGCAATCATTGAGAACCAGGCAATTGCGTTCAAGCTTGCTGACATGAAGACTCAGATCGATGCAGCACGTCTACTTGTATGGCGCGCTTCATGGATGGCCGCTACTCGCAAACCATTCCTAAACGGCGAAGGCTCAATGTCTAAGTTGTTCGCTGGTGAAACGGCTGTGAAGGTAACTGAAGAAGCAATTCAGATTCTTGGAGGCTACGGATACGTTCGTGAGTACCCAGTAGAACGCTGGCACCGTGACTCGAAGATTTACACCATCTTCGAAGGAACTTCAGAAATTCAGCGTCTTGTTATTGCACGCGCAATTTCTGGCATTCGCATCCAGTAATTCTCCTGAACTATTCCAGGTAGCAGCGCGACCGTTGGGTCGTATGAGAAAAACACCAATCCAAAGTAAACCTGTACGTCTTGAAAATTTGATACCGAAGTGGTATCATTCACACATGGCCTTTACATTGCGCACCGATAAAGAACTGGAGAAGGCGTTGACCCGACTTTCTAAAGAATTAGGTACATCACGCCAAGAAGTAGTTCGTCA
>DAIQPM010000045.1:2559-5670 GCA_036787355.1 Acidimicrobiales bacterium | reverse complement strand
CCCTTAGCTTCTTGCTGCACGAGCCAGACAACTGCTGCGCCTTCAGCAATACCAAGCACACCGGCCGCGAGCTGGCGACGGTGCTCGTCGCTAATTGAGAGATCAATGTAGGGGACCATGAAAGAAATAAGTCCGGTTTCTAGTTTGCGTAGTTCTCCTGATGTTTCGCCGTCGTGAGCGTGAATGAAGAGAATTCGAAATGCGTCAGTGTCGCTCACAACCATGTCGAAGTAAACGCGGAAAGCAACCTCAATCTTGGCCCTTGGCGCATCTGCATTACTGACGGCCTTTGAAAGTGAGTGAATCATGCTCGTCGCGATGTCTTCAACGATTTCTTTGTAGAGCTCAGTCTTTGACTGGAAGAACTGGTAAAGAATTGGCTTGGTAAAGCCTGCTTCTTTGGCAATGTCATCCATCGTCGTTGGCTGAAAGCCTCGTTCGGCGAAGATTTTCTTAGCAACAGCGAGAAGCTGTTCTCGACGCTCTAAATGCTGCGGTCGTTCTTCAGTAATTGCCACGTATAAAGACTAGTGCGAACTAGGTAATTTCCATACCACTTAAGAGTTTGGCGAGCCTATTAGCCAAATCGCTCAGGTTGAAGTACTGACCAGCGACGTTGAGATTTCTTTCGTAAAAATCTTCGTCGGGATCACCAAGAAATTCCCTAAGTTCATTCACTTCATCGAGATCGAAGAACTCAAATCCATGCGATTCGATTTCGCTAAGCACTGGGTATGGATAGACGCAGAGGGGTCGACGGTGGGTGACTGATTCAATGACTGGATTACCGAACCCTTCCCAGGTGGAAGGCATAACAACAACGTCACAAGCGGCGTAGGCATCGTGGATTGATACACCAGCTGGAACGCCGCGGCGAATTTCTACATTGCTTGCAGCAAGGAGGCCTGCCAGTTCATTGTCGTATCCATCTTCAGTTGGTCCCAGTATCCAGAGCACCGCGTTGAGTGACTCGCAGAGTTGCAACGCCCCTTCGATGTTCTTTCTAGGAATTGCACGCGTAGGAAGAAGCACGAGTGTCTCTGATGCAATGTTGATTGCAGTTCGTGCTTGCTCTCGTTCGCCAAGTGGGGGATTGCAGTCAAAACTGTTCATGATTGTCGTGGCTGTGATGCCACGACTCTGAAGTTCGCGTCTCGACAAATCGTTAATAGTGACGTGGTGCCAGTCGGCTGCGTCAAGAGGGCCACTTAGATGTGCCAGGTGTGCTCGTTGCCATGGGAGATCATGGTGATGAAAGAGTGCCTTCTTGTTACTGAGCGCTTCGTACAGTGCATCACGGGCTGGGATGTTGAGTGGCAGCGAGCAAAGGTTTTCAACAATGACTAGATCAACGTCTGTGAAAACATTTTTGAGTTCGCTTGAAGTCGGAGGTGAGTCAGCGTTTATTGCGAGACCAGGGAGGATGACATCAGCATCTCCTTCGCCCGCCACAGTCGTAATACTGTGCCCGATTGAGGAGAGCGCATTGATCCACTTGGCAGCTTCAATAGAAACCCCATCAGTGCCACCTAGGCGAAAGCTCACTACACAGATACGGGCCACAATCCAAGGCTATGCGCAGAACTAAGGACTTTTCACTGCCGGTAGTAGAGTTGTTAGCGGAACTGAACACTCAGTTACACCCATTTTTGGAGGATTCTCGGTGGCAAAGCGTGCGCTGATTACTGGCATCACTGGCCAAGACGGCTCCTACCTTGCTGAACTCCTCCTCGACAAGGGATACGAAGTCGCTGGTCTCATGCGTCGCACCTCAACAGTGAACATTGAGCGCATTAGCCACATCCAAGACCAGCTGACGTTGATGTCGGGTGACCTCATGGATGAAGTGTCTCTTATTCACATTTTGCAAGATTTCAAGCCAACCGAGGTCTACAACCTCGCAGCGCAGAGCTTCGTTCAGGCCTCTTGGGTGCAGCCAGTACTGACTGGTGAAACAACTGCGCTCGGCGTTACCCGCATGCTTGATGCGATTCGCATTGTCAATCCAGAGATTCGTTTCTACCAAGCAAGTTCATCTGAAATGTTTGGCCGTGTTCGTGAAGTCCCACAAAGCGAAGACACGCCGTTTTACCCACGCAGTCCATACGGTGTAGCGAAGGTCTACGGACACTGGATCACTGTTAACTACCGCGAGAGTTACGACCTTCACGCTTCATCGGGAATTCTTTTCAATCACGAGTCACCACGTCGTGGTCTCGAGTTCGTAACACGCAAAGTCACCAACGGTGCCGCAAAGATCAAGCTCGGACTAGCTAACGAAATTCGCCTCGGCAACCTGGACGCGAAGCGCGACTGGGGTTACGCAGCTGACTACGTGAAGGCCATGTACGCAATGTTGCAGCGCGACACCCCAGAGGACTACGTCGTAGCAACTGGAGAAACTCACTCAGTGAAGGAACTCGTAGAAGTTGCCTTTAACGCCGTAGGACTTGACTGGCAAAAGCACGTAGTTATTGACCCAGCGTTTATTCGCCCCGCCGAAGTTGACCTGCTCGTTGGTGACCCGTCCAAGGCCAAGAACGAACTCAACTGGGAGCCAGAGGTTGATTTCTACGGCCTCGTTGAAATGATGGTTGCTGCAGACATGAAAGAACTGCAGCGTTAGTCTCACCTAATGACTAACGCAGTTACCCCCACTGTTGACCTGCATAACGCGGTCGTACTTTCTGGTGGCTTCCCACTCTTAAGTGGTGTTGATCTTCAACTGCTTCCAAGTTCTCTCACTGTTATTACTGGCGCCAATGGGGCAGGTAAGACCAGTCTTCTTCGACTCCTCGCAGGTCTGGTGCCACTCAGCGGGGGCAGTGGAACTGTTGCTGGCGTTGATTTGGCTAACGGTGACCTTCGTGAACTGCGTCGACGCGTTGGCTGGCTTGGACACGAAGGATCGTTCTATGACGACTTAACGGTGCGAGAAAACTTAACCTTCGCCGCCAAAGCTCTCGAGCGACCTCTCATTGAAATTGAACGTGCGTTACAGCGTGTAGGGCTAAGTAATCGAATTGACACGGTAACTAAAAAACTGAGCGCGGGTCAGCGTCGCAGACTCGGACTTAGTTGGCTCCTTATTCGTCGTCCAGAAATCTGGCT
>DAIQPM010000045.1:0-2459 GCA_036787355.1 Acidimicrobiales bacterium | reverse complement strand
AGTCGCGTTCTCTTGTGGCAAGTGCTGCCATTTGGAGTTATGGCATTGCTTCTTTGCGGAATTGCCCTAGGGCCATCGCACGCTGGAAACTCGTCAGCTGGCCCTGGACTGTTTTATTTAGTGACACTTCTTGTGGCGCTGCTGATGATCAATCGCAGTCAGTCTGTCGAGAAGACTCCTGGTACGAAGGCATCAGTGGCCACCTTGGGGCTCGACCCAGCGGGAGTGTTTCTCGGTAAGTCACTGGCCCTAGCTACTGAACTTTGGGTAACGGGAATTATCTTGCTCGGAGGATCTGTGGTGATCCTTCACACGAGCTTGCATGGGGCGATTTTGGCCCTGCCAAGTGTCGTTGTCACACTGGCAGCCCTGGCGGTGGCGGGTACTTTGTACGGGGCCCTCACCTCGGGCGGTGACGGGGCAGCAACCCTGCTTCCGGTCCTCGCACTTCCAGCATTTGCTCCATTACTCATTGCCGGGGAACGCTCATTTAGCGCTGCGTTAAATCACGGTGGAATCTGGCGATGGTGGCTAATTCTCAGCGTCGCACTTTCTGTGTACACCGCAATTGGAATTCTCCTTTACGGTGTTCTAGAGGAATCATGATGAAACAGCTCTCCCAACGACTTTTTGGACCGCTCACACTCATAGCCATGGGTGCCACGCTTGCCCTCGGCCTCTGGGTCGTTCCACCTGACCAGGTCCAAGGTGAACTTGGTCGACTTGTCTACATCCACCCATCAGTTGCGTGGGTAGCGCTCTACGTCTCTTTTGGCACGTCAGCAATAGCTAGTGCGCTCTATCTATGGAAGCGCACTCGTTCTGAGGTTATGGACAGAGTTGCCTACTGTGCAATGGAAGTAAGCGTCGTATTTATTGCACTCACCCTGATTACTGGATCCATCTGGGGTCGCCCAGCTTGGGGAGTGTGGTGGGTCTGGGACGCGAGACTTACTTCAAGTGCAATCCTCGGAGTTTTGGCTCTCGGTTACCTAGCGCTTCGACGTGCCAACGATGACGTGCAACTTCGTGCTCGCCGTAGTGCAGTGTTCGCAGTACTCGTTGCTATCAATGTTCCAATTATTCACTTCTCAGTGCAGTGGTGGAAGACGTTGCACCAAGGCGCAACTGTTTTTACTTCAAACCGCACGCTGCTGATTCACGGTAGTCAAGCGTGGACGCTGCTCATTAGTTTTATTGCCTTCACGATGTTGTTCTTCTGGTTGCTTCGTTACCGCTACCGTCTTGAAGTTCAGCGCGAAAATCTTGCTGGTGCTTCACTCGAAGAAGCTCTCGCTTCACGTAGACGAGAAGGAACACAGTAATGAACTACGTCTACTGGGGATATGGATTCACATTCGTAGGACTTGGGCTCTATGTCTTTTCAATCTGGTGGCGAGGACGACGTGTCGGACGCTGACGCAACGAATGGCCTAAGCCCAGTTGCACCCCCTGCAACAAAAAATCGAAATCGCACAAGGTCTATTGGAGTAATTGTTGTCTTAGTGCTGGCAATCGTTGCACTACTCAGCCAGGGCATCCTTCACTCACTTAATTACTTCGAAACAGTTGACCAAGTTCTCGCTAAACGAGCATCATTTGGAACTGAAACAATGCGCCTCGAAGGTGTTGTAAAGCCTGGATCAATTATGAGAACTTCTTCAGGAGCTTCGTTTTACGTGACGGGATCTAAAGGGGAGGTGTTTGTTACGTCCAAGGGCACGCCACCACAGTTATTCCAGGACAACATCCCAGTCGTAGTTGTTGGTCGCTTCACGACAAAGACTTCGATGAAATTTGCGGGCACGCAGATTATGGTGAAGCACACTGCTTCATACATTGCAAAAAACCCTCAGCGCGTCAAAGCTCCGAATGGATCTGTTCGATGATTTCATGGGTGGGTCGGATTGCGCTCTACGTAGCCTTCTTCGCAGCAGTTGGTGGCGTTACTAACCAGGCGTTAGCGCTCAGGTCCAAGAAGCCAAGTAATTCATTGAAGTGGTCGTTACTACTTCTCGTGGGTATTGCTGTCGCCGTTGGTGACATGCAGACAGCTCTCATCACTCACAATTTCTCACTGGCGTACGTGGCGGAGAACAACGCAACCTTCACGCCGTTGATTTACTCAATTACTGGAATGTGGTCAGCACTTGAAGGCTCGCTGCTTCTCTGGTCACTGATTCTGAGCGTTCTCACCTTCGCAGTTATCTATTACTACCGCCGAGAGTCTGGTGACGAAGTTGTTTCGTGGGCCACGATTGTTCTGTTCGTGGTCGGTGGATTCTTCTTACTCATCATGGCTGGACCCGCTGATCCGTTTCTTCGCAACACCGCGAAGGTCTTACAAGGAGCTGGTCCGAATGCGCTACTGCAGAACAACCCACTCGTAGCAATCCACCCACCCCTTCTCTACTCAGGCTTTGTTGGTTTCACCATTCCATTCGCCTTCGCGATTGCCA
>DAIQPM010000135.1:0-1825 GCA_036787355.1 Acidimicrobiales bacterium | reverse complement strand
AGCGTGACTTGATTGCCTTGGTTCGAATTCCAACAACATTGGTATTCGCAATCATTCAGCCAATTATGTTCGTGGTTCTCTTCCGCTACGTTTTTGGAGGTGCCATTAAGACTCCAGGAAACTCATACGTGAACTTTCTTATCCCAGGAATTCTCGTACAGACCACAATCTTTGGTGCCGTTGGAACAGCCATTGGACTCGCAGAAGACCTTCAGAAGGGGCTCATCGAAAGATTCCGTGCACTACCGATGGCTCGAATGGCTGTACTTGGTGGCAGAACCGTTGCTGACCTCTCTCGAAATGTCATGGTGATTTTCGTCATCACCGTTGTTGGATTTCTCGTTGGTTTTCGCCCTACAGGAAGTTTCGTTTCCTACATGCAGGCGTGCCTACTAATGCTTCTGTTCTCGTACTGCTTGTCGTGGGGCTTTGCCTTCATCGGACTCGCTGCACCAAATTCAGAAGCCGCACAGGCCATGACATTTCCACTTATCTTCCCTATTACATTCGCGTCATCAATCTTTGTTCCCGTTTCTTCAATGCCAAGCTGGCTGCAAGTGTTTGCGCGTAACCAGCCAGTCAGCCAGGCAGCACAAGCGGTACGCGGATTGATGAATGGTCAACCACACGGCAACTCAACATGGGTGACACTTATCTACGCAGTTGTCGCACTGGCCCTTCTTGGGCCAATTGCTACAGCAAAGTACAAGAAGGTCGCATAGTTAAATGGCATTGCTTAACGTAGAGCAGCTTCAAGAAATTCTCGTTAATGCCTTTCCAAATGCAGATGTTCCACGCGTCGAAGAAGTATCTGGTGACACAGTGCTGGTTTGTCTTCCGACCACTGAGCGCCACGGACGACCTGGTGGGACTATTTCTGGCCCCACAATGATGACCCTCGCCGACACGGCAGCGTGGATGGCTATTCTCGCTCAAATTGGGCCGGTTCTCCTCGCCGTAACAACAAGTTTGCACATTGACTTTCTTCGAAAGCCTGCCATTACCGATCTAATGGCGCGAGGTCGAATTCTGAAACTCGGTCGCAAGCTTGCTGTAGTTGATGTTGAAATTTTCTCACGCGGTGAAACGAAACTCGTTGCAAAATCGCAAGTGACATATTCAATCCCCTCAACCGAAGCCCAGTAAATTGACTAAGCAGCAAGAGCACGCACCTCTCTCAAAGGTACTGACTCTCCTGATGGCGCTTGGCGCATGCATCATTGTGATGAATCTGTATTATGTGCAGCCTTTGTTGCATCAGTTGCGAGGCGAATTTCATGTCAGCACTTCAACCGCATCAGCATTAATGACGTGCACACAAACTGGCTATGCGTTGGGACTCGCCTTCGTTGTGCCTCTAGGCGACATAATTCCTCGTCGAAAATTAGTCGTGGGAATATTCTTGCTCGCAGCGATGATGGTTGGAATTGGATCATTTATTACTTCGTTTTCGTTCTTCGTAGTCGTTTCAGTGCTGATTGGCCTTACTTCAGTTGGAGGACAAGTAATTATCCCCTTCGCTGCAGACCTAGCTTCAGAACAACAACGTGGGCGCGTCATAGGCAAGGTAATGACCGGACTCCTCATGGGCGTGCTGCTGTCACGCACCTTTTCTGGTCTTATCGCACAGGCATGGGGATGGCGAGCTGTGTACGTGTGCGCGGCGGGACTTCTCATTGTTATGGCTGGCGTCATGCATTTCGCACTGCCACAGGAGCCGATTCGCTCGCACGTTCGCTACCGGACTCTGGTGGTGAGTTCTTGGTTGCTCATTACGAAGCATCGTCAGCTCCAAAAGCGCGCCTACATTGGCTCATTATTATTT
>DAIQPM010000044.1:8206-9349 GCA_036787355.1 Acidimicrobiales bacterium | reverse complement strand
GAGCAACTGGACTGACGCACACTGTCACATTCAAGACAGTTTTTTAACTGATGACAAAGTTGCACTCAACATTCAACAAGTGATGACGAATGCAGTTGCCGCTGGTGTTGATCGACTTGTGGTCATTGGCACTGGCGCAGAAACCTCACGCGATGCACTTGCAGTTGCCGAGATCGAAGGTCCCGTCGAGCTCTACGCAACTGTTGGACTTCATCCTCACGATTCTCTCAGTGACATCCAGCCGATTATTGAAATGGCACGTTCGGGCCACCCCAAGTTGGTAGGAATTGGCGAGTGTGGCCTCGACTACTTTTACGAACATTCTCCCAGGTCAGAGCAGTTTAAATCTTTTGCCACCCAGATTGGTTTAGCTCATGAGCTCGACCTTGCGTTAGTCATCCACGCGAGGGATGCATTTGATGACTTGTTCCAGGTTTTTAAGACAGAAGGTGTGCCGCCGCGAACGGTGATTCACTGTTTCACCGGCAATCAAGCGGATGCTGAAGGTTGTCTGGAGTGGGGTTGCGATATTTCAATTTCTGGAATTACTACATTCAAAAATGCTGAGTCACTTCGCGAAGCGGTAAAAATTGTTCCACTCGATCGGCTACATGTTGAAACTGACAGTCCATTTCTGGCACCTGTTCCATATCGCGGTAGGCCAAATGAACCGGCGTACGTGTCACTAGTCGGCGAATTTGTCGCAAACCTTCGCGGCGAAAAGGTTTCAGTTGTGCGTGATGCAACAGCTGCAAACTCTGCTCGTTTGTTCAATTTACCTACTAGATAAATACCTTTTAATCAGGGACTTTATACCAATAGAAATCTCGTATTGCCTTCTTTGTCGTACTTGCCTAGCGTTATAGGGCGAGTTGTTGCGTAAACACTCGTTGTCCCGACGGAGGGTGGAGATCTGAGGGCATTATTCCAGCGAGTATCCCGGTACTTGTTGACGCTTATGACCGTGAGCATCTTGTTGGCTGCTTCACTGGTTCTTTCTACGTCTCTTAACGCAGAGGCGTCTACTTCGCACGCTCCAGTGCACATGCCCAACCTCATTGGCACCTCGCGCGCCAACGTCTACGCAATCATGTCCTCAAAGGGTCTCTACTTCTCTACGAGTGGTCCGGGATCATCGAATGG
>DAIQPM010000044.1:0-8106 GCA_036787355.1 Acidimicrobiales bacterium | reverse complement strand
GCGACAGGAAAAACCATTGCGTGCGTTGTTACGGACCGTGAGAATGCTTCGTACCCACGTGTTGTTGACTTGTCAATGACGCAATTCGCGCAACTGTCACCACTCGCCAAGGGTGTTATTCGTGTCAGAGTGTCTTGGTGACCCACACCCGTACTGACCTCGTAGCAATTCTTGAAGCGCATGGGCTAAAGCCCTCGCGAGCTCTGGGCCAAAACTTCGTTGTTGATCCAAACACCGTTCGTCGTATTGCCAGGCTCGCCGAAGTTGGACCAGGTGACCTCGTTCTAGAAATTGGTGCAGGACTTGGTTCGCTGACCCTCGCGCTAATTGAAACTGGTGCTGAAGTGCAGGCAATGGAAGTAGACCGCTACCTGCTTGAGCCACTTCGCTCAGTTGTAGAGCCTCACGGGGTAACGGTGCATCACGCTGACGCACTGAATGCGAACTACAGCGAAATTCTTGGTGGACGAGAAGCCGCAATCATTGCCAATCTCCCGTACAACGTTGCAACACCGCTAGTCCTTCATCTGCTCGAGTCACAGCCGCTCATTAAGCGCATGCTCGTTATGGTGCAAAAGGAAGTGGGCGAGCGCTTTGCGGCCCAGGCCGGTGATGAGGCCTATGGCGCTGCGTCACTTCGTGTTCAGTATTTTGCTGACGCCAAAGTCGTCGGAAAAATTGGACCCTCAGTCTTTTATCCCAAGCCCAATGTTGACTCAGCACTTGTTTCAATTGTCAGACGCGACAGTGTTCGCATCGATCCAAGCGAAGTCAGTGAAGCTGACCTGTTTGAAGTCATTCGTATGTCCTTTGCGCAACGTCGCAAAATGCTTCGACGATCCCTTAACGGTTGGGCGAGTGAAGGAGTCTTTGAACGCTCCGGAGTGGCTGAAACCAAGCGCCCGGAGGAGCTCACGATAGAAGAGTTCGCTAAGTTGGTAGCAGCTCGATGAAAGAACTCCTCGCCCCCGCCAAGCTGACCTGGTTCTTAGAAGTCACTGGCGTGCGCGAGGACGGCTATCACACTCTTCGAAGTGAGATGGTTTCGCTGGACTTCTCTGACCGACTGATTATTGAAGAATCAGATGACTATTTACGACTCACTCCGGCCAGCATTCGCGTTCCACTTGATGAAACGAATTTGATTTCGAAAGCGCTCAACCTCGTAGGCAGAAAAGCTGGCGTCACGATTGACAAAGTCATTCCAACCGGAGGCGGACTCGGTGGCGGAAGCAGTGACGCGGGGGCAATACTCAGATGGGTAGGAGGAGTTGGTGCAGAACTCGCAGCAACGCTGGGCGGTGATGTTCCGTTTTGCCAACTGGGGGGACGCGCAATGGTTGAAGGTATTGGCGAAGTATTGACGCCACTTCAGTTCGAGAAGCGTGATGTAACGCTCATCATCCCGAACTTCTCAGTCGACACGAAGGCTTGCTATCAAGCATTTGATGAGCTGGGAGAAGTTGGTGAGGGAAGAAACCACCTCGAACGAGCAGCTCGAATTGTTGAGCCACGCCTTCATAAGACCATGAATTGGCTGAGTGCAGAGCTAGGAAAAGAAGTTCATCTCGCGGGATCGGGCTCAACGATGTTTGTTGAAGGTCACTTGGAACCAGGCCAATCAGTGTGGGATGTGCAGGGTCCCGCAGGCACTCTTCGGTTCCGCCAGACAAGCACTACGCCACAAGAGGCGTAGAAACTAGTTATTTACCGGCGGCGCGACGCTGGAAGCGTGTTCGCTTCAGCATCTTCTTGTGCTTCTTCTTACGCATGCGCTTACGGCGCTTCTTAATTAATGATCCCATGGCTTGTACGACACTACTAGGTTTTCCAACTACCCCTCAAATAAACGTTTTATTGAGGTTTAACTGTGTCGTTACTTCGCTCGATACTTAGGGCTTGGCGTGGGCAACCACGCACTGCATAGCGAGCTGACTGGAGCAGCCCAGAATTGCTTAGGGAGACAGGCTCTGTTGCAACAATGGGATAGCCCCACTCGTCTACGTCGACAAGTTCAGGCGCTAATTCGTGGCAGTGTCCGAATCCGTCACAAAGAATCGGATTTACCTTAAGAACAAATGACCCAGAACGCTTACGCACTACTCCCATATAAGTTCGTCCTCGTGCTCGAGCGTTGGAATCGCAATTGTGTGCTTCGGGCGCTGGGTCCCACTGCATGGATGCCCAACAATGTGCTGTGCAATGTCATCTGCGAACACGCTGAGCGCAGATCTCACCAGTCGAATCACTCCGTCTGGGTGGCGACAGGCACCGCGACCTTCAATTGAGTCACAGCGACTCTGCAGTCGCTCATAAGCGCCCCTCGGATCTTTTGAAGAATGCGTAATGCTTGTGAGATCCTCAGCTAGTGCAGGGAGACCAAAGGCGCATGGCCCGCACTGGCGAGCACTTTCATTCGCCATCCATCTAACAATTCGAAGCGTCTCATAGACGCCACACGCTTCTCGTGGAAGCACTGCCATCACACCCGCACCAACACCTGCTCCAAACTCGCTCAAGTATTCATTGGCGTAGGGCGTATCAATGTGTTGTCCGTGAAGCCACGTTCCACCGAAGCCTCCAAGGAGGAGTGCCTGAGGCGCCATGTCGGCATGACCAGCAGCCAAGATGTCTCTGATTGGTGTGCCCAGAGAAACTTCAAGAACTGTCGATCTCTCTACGGCACCAGAAAGTGACACCAGTGTTGAGCCAGGGCTCTTCTCGGTACCGAGTTTTCTAAACCACTCAGCACCAAAGCGTGCAATAAGCGCAACATTGGCGCACGTCTCAGCATTGTCAACGAGAGCGGGACTGCGACCAACACGCAAGATGCTTGGACGTTCCGGGCGGTACTGGGGAAGTGATTCATTGTCGTTTAGCCAGTGAACGAGTGCTGATTCTTCACCTGCGACGTAGCGCCAAGGTGGAGTGTGCAGCTCGATCGATGCTCCTCGCAAGCTTCGCCGTTCTAATTCGTGGATGGCGCGATTTAAGTTATTAACAACAGTTGGATTGTCTCTTGCTACGCAGATGAGAATTTGCTTGGCCCCAATAAGACCTGCGAGGACTTGGGCCCCTTCGAGAATCAGATGAGGGTTGGCAGCGGCGAGTGCGAATTCCTTGTGCGCCGCTGGCTCTCCCTCCATGGCGTTCACCACAACGGATTTATTGTTGCCTCGCTGCAAGCGCAGTAGTTCAACTTTTTTAAACGTAGGAAAAGCAGCACCGCCGCGTCCAGTCAGCCCAGAATTCTCGAGCTCATGCATGACGTTAAAAGACGTTGCACCATTAAATACTTCTTCGTGCTGCGCTAGAGAAAGAGGGCGTCCCTCAGAGCCATGAAGCACACGTGGTAGCGAGCCAGCATCGATCATTAGCGACGACGAGGTTTCTGTGTTGGTGCTGAACGAGGAAACGAATCAGTCCGCTGGGGAATGGTCTTTCCGCGAGGAATTGGTGAGAGCGCAGTACGACCGGCGGCACGTTCAGGACGCGCGAAATAACGCCACAGCGCAACACAAACAACTACGCCAGCACAACCTGCGACCAATAGCAGCCCGACGCCATAACGAGCGTCACTACCGGACATGTAGGCGTGAATAATTGCAGAGGTATAGGCCAACCAGCTGAACCAGTGAATGAATCGCCATGACTCATTTTTGATTCGAACTTTCAGCAAACTTGAAATCCACACGCAAAGCAGAAGATCGAAGCCAACTGCTCCAATTGCAATTGGGATTGTTTTGTAAGCAGACGTCATTGGAACAAATGCGGAAATTAATCCGGTTGAGACGTAACTGTCTACAACGGTAGTGAGGATGTGGATAAAGAGAAAAAGCATTGCAACCATTGAAATAGAACGGTGCAATTCGTTCAGTTCGAAGCGCCCCACAAATGTTCCACCGATACGATTAGCAACGAGTGTTCCGAGTGTTACAACTAACGTCAGCAGTAGCAATGCAACAATGCCTGTTGCTCTAGTTGTGTACCAAAAATAGGTAGAGGTGAACGCAATCATTCGCTATCCTCGGGCCAACCACCAATGAACTCCACCGTTCCATTGTTGCGCACCAAACGCGCTGACCATCCTGATTGTGCAATGTGATATCCAGCGTCTTCTCCCCATAGGAGGGCTGCGGTGGCAAAAGCGTTGGCCGTCACGCAGTCTGGGGCACTTACTGTTGCTGTTGAATAAGGTCCACGGGCGTAACTGCCAGTGCGTGGATCAATAATGTGGTTCACCGTTTCGCCATTGACTTTCCAACTTCTTACACGAAGAGACGAAGTGGCAATCCCACCACTGCTCATTGCCACTGTGGGCACTGTCGCGTCAACGCTGAGTGACTCAGAAATTCCAATGGTCCAGGGACTGCGTGGGTCAATGCCACGAAGCGCGACATCGCCACCGATCTCGACTGCAACACCACCAAATTTCATTACATCGTTTGCCACTAAATCAGCAGTTAGCGCTTTTGCACTTGCGCCAAAATCAATGGTGCAATTATTCAGCGAAACTTTGTGACTGCTCGTATCAAAGTTAATTGCCCTAATTCCTGGGGAAGGAGACACTTCATTGTCATTGGTGAACGACTGGTCAACAAGTTCATTGAAGTCACAGTTATAACCAAGCTGAAGTAGCGCACCGAGAATCGTTGGGTCACAAAGCCCACCAGTAATTTCACTCGAGCGAATTGCTGCATTTAGAGCAACTTCGAACGTTGCTGAGACTTCGACTGCTTGACCGTTTGAATTATTCAGACGTTGAATTTCAGAATCTTCTTTGAACCGGTTGCACGCACGGTCAATTTCACCAATCCAGTACCACAAGCGTTCATTTGCAAATTCGAAGTGCTCGGCACTCTCAGTTGAGATTGAACCAGTTAGTCCCCAAATTTCAAACTTGGTAGTTGCTAGTAACACGTCACATGCCCAGACGGAGTCGAGTAGCAAACCGTAGTGGTAGTGACGGGCTTCTTAGGTGGTGTGTAAACAGTTGTAGGCGTCGGAGCTACGTATGTAGTTGTTGGTGTTGTCGGCTGAGTCGTGGGCGTACCAGGACGAGGTTGCGTCGTTGGAGTGCTAGGTCGAGGCTGCGTTGTTGGTGAAGTGGGAGTTGAATTTGTAGTTGTAGGAACTGGGATGACACCAGTAGGCGTTGTGACAACTGGGAATGTCGTTACAGGCTTTGCCTTGGCCGAGGCGTAGCCAACGAAGAGAACTGAAAGCGTGCTGGCAGCTAGGAAGACGGTTTGGGTGAGACGACGGACACGTGCGAATTGTCGGTCACGCTGCTGAGGGGTCCTGGCTGTTTTCATACAGTTAATACTGCTACGTGAATGTATGAAAACGTAATCGTTTTCATAAGAAATTGCTCTGAATTTCCCTCAGACGCCTTTTATGACAGGAAAATTAATGGTGAATCTGGCTCCACCGAGTTCTGGGTCCTTGTCAACGACCACTACTCCATTGAATTCACGCACGACCTGGGCAACGATTGATAGGCCAAGTCCTGAACCTGGAAGTGAGCGAGACGACGGTGCGCGCCAAAAGCGATCAAATACAAAAGGACGATCTGTTTCGTTAACACCCGGGCCGCTGTCGCTCACGGTGATTGAACCATTGGAAGTCTTTACGAGGATCCGACCATTTTCAGGGGTGAATTTGATTGCGTTTGTCAGCAAATTACTGACTGCGCGTTCGAGTCGGTCACGTCGGCCAGAAATTGAAGATGCTTCGAGTTCTGAATTAATGGTGATGTGCTTGATTCGTGCGTAGGTCTTTGCAGTGTCAACTGACTCTTGGACGCAGTCTTCAAGGTTAAGCACGACTACTTCGCCTTCGCTTCGCTCACCTCGTGAGAGTTCGCCCATGTCGGTTACGAGAACAGATAATTCATCTACTTGAGTGACGATGTCTGCCTTCAGCTGATCCAAGTCTTCTCGAGAAAGCTCAGACGCTCTGGACATAACTTGTGCGTTCGTGCGAAGTGACGTGAGCGGAGTTCGTAGCTCGTGACTAGCGTCTAAGACCAGTTGTCGCTGGAGGAGTTGGCTATCTTCCACTGAGTTCAGCAACTTATTGAAAACGTTCCTAAGTCGACCGAGCTCGTCGTCACTGCCTTCAGCGATTCTGTAGCTGAGATCATTTGTGTTTGCCACCGTTTCGATTTCGTTCGTCACTGATTCGAGTGGACGAAGGGCGGTGCGGGCAATAAATGTACCAAGGAGAAAGGCCAGAAATACTCCGCCAAGTGCTACCAGTAACAGCGTTCCAATCAAGTGACGTAGTTGGTTGGTTTCACCCGAAATGTTGATGACAAAAAGTTGCGCTGAAGTTGAAGCAACCGTGCAGAACTCATCACCACAATTGACTTGAGTGCCACTGGGAATCGGAACTACGAGCTCTCTAAATGGTGATTCGTTGATCTCCACTGTTCTGAGTTGTTCGCCAAGTTGGCCCCTGGCGACTTGCAAGATAACTGAGTCAATTGGCACTGTGGACTTTGGTGTGGTGGTGCCATTGGCGAGGATTAATTCGCTGAACGCTCCGCTTAGTTTGAAATCTTCGCCAGAAGCATGAGGCCGTGCAATAAGCGCAGCGTGACGTAGCGAAGAATCAACTGAAGCAATCAGTGAAGTTCGGGCGGTTAAGAATGATGCGAAGCAGGCGAGTAGGACTGCAACAGTGGCAACGCCAACGGTTGAGAAAATGACTCGATTACGAAATGTCACGAGGTGCGAAGTGCGTATCCAACGCCACGAACAGTTTGGATGAGACGTCTTGTTTCGTCGTCACCTTCCAGTTTGCGGCGAAGGTAGCCAATGTAGACAGCAAGAGAGTTCGTTCCCGAATCAAAGTTGTAGCCCCAAACGAGGTCGAGAATTTGTTCGCGGGTGAGGACTTGACGAGGGTGTTGCAAGAAGAGCTCCAGAAGGTCGAATTCAATCTTTGTCAAATCAACTGCTCGATCGCCACTAAAGACTTCACGTGTCTGTGGATTAAGCGTTAAGTCTTCGAAGCGCATGACGTCTGCGAGCCCATCGCCGGCACCGTGGCGGCGAAGTAGTGCTCGGAGGCGTGCGAGTAGTTCAGCCAAGTCAAATGGCTTTACGAGGTAATCATCAGCTCCTGCGTCAAGTCCTTCAACGCGGTCATTCACGGCATCTCGAGCGGTGAGCATCAAAATTGGTGTCACGTCTCCGGCTTTTCGAATGCGTCTACACACTTCAAGCCCATCGATGTCAGGAAGCTGCAGATCCAAAATGATTGCGTTTGGTGCACGGAGCTGAATGGCTTTAAGTGCGCTCAGTCCATCTTCAAAGAGTTCAACCTCGTAATTTTCCATACGAAGCGCGCGCCCCAGGGCAGTGCGAATAGCACCATCATCGTCAATAATTGCGATGTAGTTGTTGGGACTTGCTGCGCTCATAATGGGGCTTTCATTTGGGTGCTTCGTTTCCCTCTATTGTTGTAGGTGGGTATTAAGCGACTTCAGGTATTCAATAAGAATTTCTGAAGATTAAATGTACCTAACAATGGCGGATCGTCCAATGGCAGGACAACAGACTTTGAATCTGTGAATCTAGGTTCGACCCCTAGTCCGCCAGCCACATAGTTAGTTTGCAAATCGACCAAGTAAAGCCGCCAGTTTCAGGGGCTGGTCCCCCTGAACCGAGTGTCCGGCTTCTTGGACATGAACAATCTCAGCGTGGGGAACACGACGCATCAGTTCACTTTCATCATCATCATCCACAACTGAGCCAGCGGCCATTCCTCTTATGAGAGTGACTGGCATTGTGAGTTCGCCGAGCTTGTCCCATAGGTTTCCTACTTCTGGAGCTTGCAGTTCTGACTTTGGATGTTGCTGATGGCGCCACACCCATGTGCCGTCACTTCGCTGCAACGCATTGTGAAGAATGCCTCGACGCAGCGCCGAAACTTTTCGAGTCGGGTTGTGCTCGATCGTTCGAGCAAGCAAATCGTCGAAATCATCAAACGACGTTGGACCGTTCACGAACGCAGTGATGTGTTTTGCTTTTTCAGCATTTACTCCGGGCGTGATGTCAATGAGTGTCAACGAACTAACTAGCTCGGGATGTGCTGATG
>DAIQPM010000043.1:1610-9351 GCA_036787355.1 Acidimicrobiales bacterium | reverse complement strand
GGTTGAAGTTCTTGAAGCAAGCCCTGAGCGCGTAAAGGCTCCTTGCAATTTCGCTTACCCGGGTGGTTGTGGAGGCTGTGACTTGCAGCACGCATCTAAGGCAGCTCAGTACAACTGGAAAAAAGCACTCGTCACAGAGCATTTGAAGCGCATTGCTGGGATTGACTATGACGTCACCATCAGCGCACCAGAAGGTAGCGGTGAAGGATCTCGTACCCGTCTTCGCTGTTCGGTCAATGAAGACGGCCAATTATGTCTTCACCTCTCTCGCTCACATGAACTAATCGCCATTGATGCTTGCTGGATCGCTAACTCCAAGTTTGCGCCAGCTTTTCAGACATCGTGGGATGGAGCAGAAGAAGTAGAGCTTCGAGCAATTGGCGATGGGGAACCTTTTGCCGTGTCACGACGTGAAACGCATCGCGGAACAATCTATGAAATCACTTCACTTCATGGTGAACCGCTCGAGCCTTCAACACAGTCACGAGTCGAAGTACAGGGCCACTACTTCTCAGTTGGTCCACGTGCGTTCTGGCAATCTCACCAAGATGCCCCCGAGATGCTCCTTTCAAAGGTTCTTGAATTTGCTGACGTGAAGACTGGTGACCACGTTGTTGACCTCTTCAGCGGAGTCGGTCTCTTTGCTGTTCCGCTCGCGAAGGCTGTTGGTCCGACCGGAAAAGTTACTGCAGTCGAATCCTCTGCTTACGCAGTTCGAGACGCTCGCCAGAACAGCGACGGACTTCGCCACTTAAAGGTGAAGGAATGGGCAGTTACACCTCGTTCTATAAATGACTCAGTTGCCCCTGGTGACGTTGTGGTGCTGGACCCACCTCGCAGTGGTCTCGCTAAGGGTGTTGTTGACGCGCTGGTTCGACGTGAACCACGTCGAGTGGTCTATGTCTCGTGTGACGCTGCAACCTTCGCTAGAGATCTCAAACTCCTCTTGGCGGGTGGCTATGAGCTGAAGAAATTAGAGGCTTTTGACCTTTTTCCGATGACAGAGCACGTAGAACTCGTCGCATTACTTGACAAGAGCCTCTAAAGGGTAGAGAGTGCAAACGAGGGAAGAAAACCTCGTCCCTCAAAGAGGGAGAAATCATGTCAGTCAAGCTTGATCACAGTCACCGAACTACCGCACAAAAAATTTTCGGTCACCCGTTAAACCACAACATTAAATGGCATGACGTTTTAGTTCTGCTGGCCCGCTTTGGGGTTGTGCACGAAACGCACAGTGGTAACTGGGCAGTCACTGTTGATGAAGTGGTGACTTCATTCGGATCAACTCGCCCGAAGGATTTGACTGACGATCAAGTCATTAAGGTTCGCCACTTTCTTCAAGCTCATGGAATAAACCTTGAGGTATTGAACGCTGCCTAACTTCCAGCCGGTACCGTAGTCCGGTGAGTGAAAACGTCTTTGTACTTGTGCCACCTTCTGAGGGCAAAGCAGAAGGTGGTCGCGTCACTACAAAGGCTGGAGTATTTGACGTACTTCTTGCGAGTGAGCGAAAGAAAGTAGTTAGCGCACTGCGCAGTGCTGTCTCTAAGGGGACTAAGGCAGAGCTTGCAAAACTCCTCAAAGTTCGTGGTGATTTACTAGACCGCGCCATGGTGGCAACGAAAGCTCTCTGCGCGGCAAAGCCATTGCTGCTTCCGGCGCATCAGCGCTACACCGGAGTTGTCTGGGGGCACTTAGAGCCTGCATCGCTTTCAAGTGCACAGCGCAAACGCTTACTCGTGCCATCGGGTCTTTATGGAATAACAACCGGAGAAGATTTGGTAGCGGACTATCGACTGAAGATGGACATTTCAGTTTCGCCACTTGGCAATGTTGGCCAGTTTTGGAAGGAACCCCTCACTACTGCGCTTATGAACACGTTGCGTAACAAAACAGTTATTAACTTGCTTCCAAAAGAACATGAAGCAGCAATTGACTTTGAAAAACTGTCTGGCGTTGCCAATGTTGTTCACGTTGTCTTCGCGACCAGTGATGGATCAGGCGCCGCGGGTCACGATGCGAAAGCTGTGAAAGGAATACTTGCGAGGCAGCTGCTGGTTGATGGAATAAGCGGTATTGAGAAATTTTCTTGGCAAGGCTGGAAGATAAAGCGTCGAGGGGACAACTTCGTTGTCACTGCTCCGAAGGCTAAAAAATAGTCGCCATAAATAAGTAAAACCCGCACCTCGCGGTACGGGTTTTACTTTCGTGGAGATGCCGGGTATCGAGCCCGGGTCCAGTAGCTTCTTAATGATTCTTCTCCGAGCGCAGTCGACAGGAAATTGTCGGGAGCGGCTCTACTGTCAACACCGAAGACGCACCGTATCTAGCTAAGTTGTCCCATCGAAACCACTAGCGAGTCTCGTTGGTAAGTCCTACTTTTATGACACCCATTTACTAAACCGCAGGACTGGGTCTAGGTGGATGTTGCTACCTAAGCAGCAAGCGCAAGCTGAGGCTTGGCGTTTATTTATTTGTTCAGGCTCTTTAACGTGGATCCTGAGACCACGGCTCGCTTCACTCACCTCGACGACTTCTGTCGAAACAATTCATCCCCATGGATTTAGCAGCTGCTTTAGCTGCGTAATAAGCATACCTTCTGTTAACCAGAATTCCAACGGGAGGCCGAGTGGCGAAGCGCTTCTGAATGATTTGCTCGACTTATGACTTAAAAATAGGTCCAGCGAGTCCAGGGGCGTGTGTGAAATTCATCTTCAATCGATATGTCGCGTCCACGGTACGAGCGAACCTTCGAGTTAATCGCTTCGACATTGGCATACTCAGTCGATTCTTGAATCCAGTAAAGATATGATTCGATGTACGACATGTGTCTCCTTGTAGGGGGCACACCAAGTATGAAGTATTGGTCTGTGAACAGGCCGAAAAGTAAACGAAAAGTGTGTGACGCTTAACTGAATTTTTCGATGTTGCGAGTGGTTCGCTGAATTTCTCGTTCAGCGTCGCGTTTCTTCAGCGCTTCTCTGCGGTCTTGCTGCTTTCGACCCTTAGCGAGAGCAATTTCCACCTTGGCTTTTCCATCTTTGAAGTACACCTTGGTGGCGACAATCGTGAGTGGTTGCATGCGAGTCTGGTCCCACCACTTGTCGATCTCGCGACGGTGGGCGAGGAGCTTTCGTTTTCGGTCTGGATCATGTGTTCCAAAACCCACCGCATTCACCCAAGGTGGGATGTGCATTTGATAAATCCAGATTTCGTTATTTTCAATTCTCGCGAACGCTTCTCCGATTTGAGCTTTGCCCTGGCGAAGTGATTTCACCTCAGTGCCGGTGAGAACCATGCCACATTCCATGGTTTCTACTAATTCGAAATCATGACGGGCGCGACGATTTGAGGCGACGATTTGGTCACCTTTTTTGGCGTCTTCCTTCTTTTTGTCACGCCGCGCTTGGATTTGTTTAGCCCTGGCCACTCTTCAAGCGTACTTAGGTACTAGAGGATCCTTTTTGGTCACGCTATTGCGAAGTACCACTAAAGTTGACTAAGTTAGTCATCTATTAGATCGAGTTAGGAACACCATGTCTGCAGTCATCCGAATTCCAACAGTGCTTCGCCAAGCAATGGGCGGACTTGCAGTTCTTGACACTGACGCCACAACAATCGGTGGAGTGCTTAAGCAGATCACTGATGCGTACCCGGTTGTTAAGCCTCAACTTCTCAATGAAGACGGAACGCTTCACCGGTTCTTGAACGTTTACATCAACGACGACGATGTTCGTTACCTCGGTGGCGTTGACGCACCGGTTGCTGACGGCGATGAAGTCACCTTGCTTCCTGCAGTTGCAGGTGGAGCTCAGTAGTGGCTCGTTTTGATTCAGTTCTTCAACTAATTGGCAATACGCCAGTCATTGACATCAGCGCGCTTTCACCAAAGCCGAACGTAAAGATTCTTGCCAAGCTTGAAGGTCGCAATCCGGCTGGTTCTGTCAAAGACCGCATTGCATATTCACTAATTGAAGCTGCTGAGCGAGATGGCATTTTGATACCTGGAAAGCCCGGTCAGATTCTCATCGAGCCTTCATCGGGTAATACTGGAATCGCACTCGCAATGGTGTGTCGCCTGCGTGGCTACCACCTAAAAGTTGTTCTTCCTTCAAACGTGTCACCAGAGCGACGTCAATTGCTGCTTGCCTGGGGCGCAGAGATTATTGACTCGCCCGGTAGCGAGGGATCCAATGGGGCAGTGCGCCTGGCGCAAAAGCTCAGTGCAGAAAATTCTGACTGGGTATTTTTGTATCAGTACGCGAACCCAGCGAATCCAATGGCGCACTACACGACAACTGGTCCAGAAATTCTTCGAGACGTTCCTGAGATTACGCACTTCGTAGCGGGACTTGGAACTTCTGGAACATTGATGGGTGTTGGCAAATTTCTAAAAGAGCAGAAGCCTGGCACTCAAATCTGGGCCATTGAACCACCGAGTGGTGAAATGGTTGATGGACTTCGCAACCTCGATGATGGTTACATCCCACCAATCTTTATTGACGCTGGTGGCGAAGCATTGCTCGACCGCAAGGTAATTGTTCGACCAAAAGAATCAATTGAGTGGACAAGACGAATGACTGAAGTGGGGCTCTTTGTAGGCATTTCTTCTGGAGCCATCATGTCTGGTGCTGTGAAGTGTGCCAACACGATTCCTGACGACCAAGAAGCAACAATTGTCACGATTGCCTGCGACGATGGCTGGAAGTACTTGTCAACTGGCGCCTGGAGCGACGACATTGATGAAGTCGTTGAACGAGCCAAGAAAATCATTTACTTCTAAATCTCCGCTACCGTTGAGACGCACAACACGGTGTTTTTAAGGAGTCCCATGTCAATTCTGCGCGCCGATGGCCGAACCCCAGATCAGGCCCGACCACTCTCATTTGTACGCGACTACACCGACATGGCTGCAGGTTCAGTCCTCGTTAGCTTCGGTCGCACAAAAGTTCTCTGCACCGCGTCAGTTGAAGAAGACGTTCCACGTTGGCTAAAGGGATCTGGCAAGGGATGGGTCACTGCTGAGTACTCAATGCTTCCTGGTTCTACGCCAGAACGCAATAACCGCGAAGCCGCCAAGGGCAAGCAGTCTGGACGCACCCAAGAAATTCAGCGCCTCATTGGACGTTCACTTCGCACTGTTACTCGTCTCGAACTTCTTCCGGACCTCGCAATAACGGTTGACTGTGACGTGCTCCAAGCTGATGGTGGAACACGCACTGCTTCAATTTGTGGAGGATACGTTGCTCTCCATGACGCAATCACTCGCCTTGTTCAGAAGGGGACAATCAAAGAGCACGCACTGAGTGACTTTGTAGCGGCGATTTCTGTTGGCATCATTGGCGGCGTTCCCATGCTCGATCTCCCTTACGAAGAAGACTCACGCGCAGACACCGACATGAACGTTGTAATGACTGGTGCTGGTCGATTTGTTGAGGTGCAGGGGACTGCAGAACAAGAAGCCTTCTCAAGAGAAGAATTAAGTCAATTGCTCGACTTGGCACAAAGTGGCATCAGCGCTATTCACAGCGCGCAACGTGCAGTTCTTGCAACACCACCATCTCCTCGATGATCACATTTGTTTTAGCTACCGCCAATCCCCACAAGAAAGTGGAGATGGAGTCGGTTCTCAGCGCACTCAACATCAACGTCCTTCCACGACCAGCTGACGTTCCAGACGTAGATGAAACTGAAACCACCCTTGAGGGCAATGCACTTCTTAAAGCCCGAGCTCTCGTCGAGGCAACCGGACACGCTGCCGTTGCCGATGACACTGGACTCTTTGTGGACGCCCTAGATGGAGAGCCCGGGGTCTACAGCGCTCGCTACGCCGGCCTTGGCGCAAGTGATGAAGACAACGTCGTCAAGTTGCTCGGCAAGCTCTCTGGTGTTGGTGCACCGCGCACGGCGAGGTTTAGGACAGTTATCTGCGTTGCCTACCCCGACGGAACTTCTCTCAGCGTTGAAGGCGTCCTAGAGGGCACTATTGGCACTGAGGCCAAAGGGAGCAATGGCTTCGGATACGACCCAGTCTTCTTGCCGTCGCACGCTGGTGGCAAAACGCTGGCTGAAATGACTTTGGATGAGAAGAATGCCACTTCACACCGTGGCAATGCCCTTCGCTCGCTCGCAGAAGCTTTAGAAAAGCGTTAGTTCACAGATATTTCACCTTTAGGCTGGTCCCGTGACCGCCAAAAGACTCCCAATGTTCCCGCTCGGGATGGTCATCTTCCCTTATCAAACGGCTGGGCTTTATGTGTTTGAACCCCGCTATCAGCAGATGCTTTTAGACCTTGATGATGAAGGGACCTTTGGCACAACTTTGATCGAACGTGGCTCAGAAGTTGGTGGTGGCGACGTGCGCCTCGGCAACGGAACCGTAGTAAAGATCGTTGCCAGCCAGAAGACTAGTGACGGCACATCTCTTCTCGTAGTTGAGGGGATTGAGTGTTGCGAAGTTGTTGAGTGGCTCCAAGACGATCCCTACCCGCAAGCCATTGTGCAAGAACGTCACTGTACGGATTGTGGCATTGATGAAACATTGCTGCGCTCAACTGAGTCAGCGGTAAAAGCGCTTCGAGCTCTACAGAGTGAAATTAACTCCGATGATTACACCAGGTCGAACTGTGAAATGGATAGCGATCCAAAGATTCGAAGCTGGCAGTTATGCGCAATGACACCAATGTCAATACTTGATCAGTTCAAGGTTCTTAGCTTGGCTAACCCCAATGACCGTCTGCGACTTCTTTCAGAAATCTGTTGCGAACGATACGGTGACTTCCAGCGAATGCTGGCTATTGATTCTTCGAACTAGCGAAGCGCAAGTAAGTCAACAACGAAGATAAGTGTTTCACCTGGCTTGATTACTCCGCCTGCACCCTGATCTCCGTAGCCAAGGTGTGAAGGAATAACAAGACGACGACGTCCGCCGATCTTCATTCCAACAACGCCTCGGTCCCAGCCCTGGATTACGTAACCAGCTCCAAGTGGGAATGAGAATGTGTCACCACGGTTCCACGATGCATCGAACTCTTCGCCCGTTGAGGCAGAAATTCCTACATAGTGGACAACCGCGGTTTGACCTGGTGTTGCTTCGTCACCACTACCAACAACGATCTCTTCAATAAGAAGGTCGTCGGGGGCAGGGCCAATGTGTGGTTCTACGAGTGGTTTTTCAGACATGGTCACAAACTCTAGCGGCGTGAACGTCCGCCACCAACAACGCGTACGTTGCGAGCTTCGCGGCCCTTTGGACCCTCGGCCTCTTCGAATGTGATCTTCTGACCTTCGCTCAGTGACTTGAAGCCGTCACCTTGGATTGAAGAGAAGTGAATGAACAAGTCGTCACCCTTGTCGTCGCTTGCGAACCCAAATCCCTTTGAGTCGTTAAAGAAACTAACGGTGCCTTCTTTTTCCTTACCGCCACGAGGTGATGCAGAACGGTCTGCGAAGTCACGACTTGGACGACGGTCGTTGCCGCGGTCTGGACGTGCTGCGCGGTCACGGTCTGCGAATCCACGCTCAGGTCGGTCCCCACGAGGGGCACGGTCTGCGAATCCACGCTCTGGTCGGTCTCCACGAGGAGCACGGTCAGAGAAGCTGCGCTCACCACGAGGTGAAGCCGAGCGGTCACGGTCGCCGAAGCTGCGCTCTGGGCGGTCGCTACGAGGAGTGAATGGACGGTCGTTGCCACGTTCTGGACGGTCTCCACGAGGAGCACGGTCAGAGAAGCTGCGCTCAG
>DAIQPM010000043.1:0-1510 GCA_036787355.1 Acidimicrobiales bacterium | reverse complement strand
TCTGGACGGTCTCCACGAGGAGCACGGTCAGAGAAGCTGCGCTCAGAACGAGCACCACGGTCACGGTCACCGAAACTACGAGGACCACGGTCACGGTCGCGTGAAGATGAGCGCTCCGAGCGACCCTTGCCTCCACGGTCATCAAGACGCTCAGTCGCTGCAACGTCGTCAACAGCACCAAGGCGAATTGCCGGTGCGTCTTCGCGAGGTTCGATCATTGTTGGAATGCCAAGAGCCTTCTGGAGACGCTTCACTTGACCAATTACATCTTCACCAACGAGTGAAATAACTGCACCAGTGTTACCGGCACGGCCAGTACGACCAGAACGGTGAAGGTAGTCAGTTGCCTGGGCTGGTGGATCGTAGTGAACCACTACTGGGAGTAGGTCAATGTGAATTCCACGAGCAGCAACGTCAGTTGCAACTAGTACACGAACCTGGCCACTCTTAACGCTGCGAAGTGCGCGTTCACGCTGAGCTTGTGTGCGGTCTCCGTGAAGGGGGACTGCAGAAATACCACGCTCTTCGAGTTGACGAGCAAGACGGTCAGCACCGTGCTTGGTACGGGTGAAGACAATTGCGCGGTCGTATTCTTCAACAATGTCAGCAGTCATCTGTGGACGCTGGTCACGTGGAACACGCCAGAAGAAGTGGTCAACATCACTAGGAGCTTCTTCTCCAACAACGTCGTGGATAACGGCATCGTTAGTGAATTCTTTTACGAGTGACTTAACGTCTGGTCCCATTGTTGCTGAGAACAACATGACGTGACGGTTAGGAGCAGTGGCTGAGATGATGCGACGTACGCAAGGCAAGAAGCCCATGTCAGCCATTCGGTCAGCTTCGTCAACAACAACAGTGGTGCAGCTCTGAAGGTCAAAGGCACGTTGTTCGAGCATGTCCTCTAGACGACCTGGGCAAGCAACAACAACGTCAACACCAAAGTTCAGTGCCTTACGAGCAATGTTGTACGAAGTACCACCGTAGATAGTGATGATGCGACGACCCTTGTCTTCGGTCAACTGCGCGAGCTCCTTTTGCACCTGAGCTGCAAGCTCACGTGTAGGAACAAGGATCAGGGCCGTAGGTTTGCGTGGGCGAGCCTTTTCGAGGCGGGCGAGCAGGGGAAGACCGAAGGCGAGAGTCTTTCCAGATCCCGTTGCGGCCTTTCCGACAACGTCTTTACCCGCGAGGGCGTCAGGGATGGATGCTTCTTGGATCGGGAATGCTTCAGAAATACCGCGTGAAGCGAGACGCTCTACAAGGTTTGATGGCACGCCGAGGTCGGCAAAGGTCATGGACATAGAAACTCCTACAAGTTGAGATGAGCCCAACTCGAAGTTTCATATCGAATCGGTCTCTACCGCGATGTTGCGGCGAAACAGCAAATACAACGTTACTACGACCCATTGGCAAATAGCAAGGGAAACTTTAAAAACTTGGTGCGGGCGGAGGGACTCGAACCCACACTCCGTAGAACTGGTACCTAAAACCAGCGCGTCTGCCAATT
>DAIQPM010000134.1:0-1836 GCA_036787355.1 Acidimicrobiales bacterium | reverse complement strand
TGAGCTGTGGAAAACGTGCGGTTTAGTAGTTGATTACCTTGCCAAGCTGGAAAACATCGGTGGAAAAGGGACTTCACCTTGGGCATAACCTTCTGATTTCGCCTTTACCCCTTACATTGATCCAAAAGCTCTGGCAAAGTGCACTCAGTAGTTCACGTAGTACCAGTCTTGATTGGACTAATCCGCAAGGAGAGGAAAGATTGAGAAGGTGAGGGACCTCGCAAGAGGGACAGAGCCTTCGAGGCACAAAATGGAGTTCGGTCCATGAGTGCAGAGACAGATGACGTGAAATACACGCCATTGATGTAGGCCTGTCCGACACGGGATACGTTGATGTGCCTTCGGGAAACCCGAGGGGCTGGCGAGTTCGCTCACTGGTCACTCGGGTTTTTCGGCTTTTTAAGCCAAATTAACTAAACGCGAACTCCGGGCGCTGTCCCGCGGCGATCTCTTCACGCACAAGCAACTGCGCCAGTGGAAGATCGTCAGCGTGCGTAACGCCAATACAGCGAGACGATGTTGGAAGCACATCGAAGCGAAGTGGTGTTCGGTGCAAAATACTCCCCACAAAAGTCGAGAGCTGAATTTCTGGCTCAGCGGCAAAGTCATGCTTCGCAACTGCCTCGGCCATCAGGTCCCACATCTGTGGCCTGAAGCCCCAGAGGTTCATTGAAACTGTTGACTGTGGGTGAAGGACACGCGGCTCAGTGTTGTCGTCTGCAATAAATCCGTCGAGAGTTGCTTGCACATTTCTGCGTTCGTGAATGTCAGTCAGGTGTCCATTGACTACGTTGCATGTTCCGCGAGAAACCGGAAGTTCACCAACGAGTGCACGGTCGAGTTGAAAACCAACGAGGCAGTTGTTTGTTGACTCTTGGAGGTGCTTACCGAGCGTTGCGAATGATTCACGACCATAAACGTCATCAGCATTTGAAACACCGAATGGCTTCGTTTCGTCAATCACTGATCGTGCGCTGAGTACTGCGTCAACGGTGCCGCGAATTTCTTTTTGAATTACGAACGAAATCTTGTGTCCCTTGGGCCAGAACTTGGCGACGTGGTCCATGATTGAAGGGCCAGTTTCTGCGTTGACAACAAAGACAATGTCGTCAAAGCCCGCAGCGAAGGCGTCTGATCCAATGAGGTCAATAACTGCTTCTCCGTGCATGCCAATAGGGGCTAATTGCTTGGTTCCGCCGTAGCGTCGAGCTCTTCCCGCTGCCAAAATAACGAGTGCTGGGCTATTCATTAGGCCCACTTCATAACTGCTGAGGCCCAGGTCATACCTGCACCAAAGCCAGTCATGAGCGCGTATTCGCCAGACTTCACTCGACCATTCTTTAGAGCGTCGTAGTAGGCGAGTGGGATGGATGCACTTGAGGTATTGCCATAGCGGTCAAGAGTAATTACAGCGCGTTCCATGTCAATACCGAGGCGCTGGCAAACAGCTTGGATGATGCGAATGTTTGCTTGGTGGGGGACCACGAGACTGATCTGCTCAGCGCTCACTCCTGCGAGGGCCATTGCTTTTTCGGCGGAGTCAACCACTACGCGCACGGCGCGTCGAAACACTTCTGGTCCGTCCATGTAAAAGAATCCTTCGTGTGGTGCAGTGAGAATGTCAGCAGACGCACCGTCTGATCCGAGCACGAAGGAAAGAATTTCATTCACGTTCTCGTCGTACTCAAGTACCGCCGCACCACCACCGTCTCCAAGAAGAACTGCAGTATTGCGATCACTCCAGTCAACCCACCCAGAGAGGTGCTCTGCACCGATCAGAAGGATTCGCTTGGCGCCAGTTTCCAGGAGCCCCTGAGCAGTGCGAACGCCGTACAT
>DAIQPM010000133.1:0-1868 GCA_036787355.1 Acidimicrobiales bacterium | reverse complement strand
TGCTGGCTTGCTTGAAATCTCCTGCAGCCACGATTCGATATCGAATTCAGAAGTTGTGACTGGCTTTGAACCAGGTTCTGAACTCTCGATCGATGGCGCAGTGAAATCTGGTGCTTTCACAAATGAGAAACGAGATTTCTTTTCCTTCGGCTCGCTCTCAATTTTCGCGGGCTTAGGAGCCTTAGCGGGCTTATCTTTCGCGACAAACTGGCTCTTCAAGAAATTGACTGCCTTGGTGGTGAAATCTCCGGCTTGCTCAGGAGCGGCTGGTGACGTGCCTTCTGCTGCTGATTGCTGAGTAGCGACCACATCAGCTCCCCCGCTCATGCCAAGCATCATGCGAGTGGTGCGAGAATCAGGACGGCCAGTACCACGCCAGGTGGCAACTTCAATCACGGAACCGGTGGCCATTTTGCCGATGACAAGCTTCTGTCCATCTGGCAGATCGACCATCAAACTCTCTTCAGAGATCGGAAGGTTTAGGCGAGTGACAACAGGTTGAAATTCTTCAGGTTTCTTGGCCATTGCGTCCTCTACAAATTCGTTTGATCGGTAGAGACCGCGAGACCAATTGACGTCGCATTGTTGTTATCTGCGATTTGGTCTTGTGTGGAAATTTGACCGAGTGTGAGCGTTGTTGAGCTCGTAGTGTCTGTGCACGAAGAGTTCGCGGTGAATGCAACGGTCGCCGATGTGACCGTCTTAATACACTTAATCGAATCACTAGCGCTATATCCCGTTCCAAAGATCGCGCCGGTGCTCTTAATGTGGAAGTAGATTGCAAGGTAATTCGTAGTGGTCACGCAATCAGTCGGAATATTTCCGATGTTTACCCCGGTGTACAGGAATGAAGTTCCGCTAAATGCCTGGGTATATCCAACAGAGATTGTTGTCGCTCCAGTACACGAACCAAACTGAGCATTTCCTTGCGAAGAAGATGAATTGGAATTGGAATTAACGTTTCCATTACCACTGTTGTTGCAAAGATAGGTGGTGACTCCGCTTGCGGTGTGAAGGATGAATCCGCTTGATGATCCGCAATGGCCATTAGCTTGCTCGACTTCCATAAGTGCGCCATCGGGTGTGGAGCCGCTTCCGTTCGCACCAGCAGGGCCAGTTGCACCTTGTGGGCCAGCAGGACCAGCGGGGCCAGCGGGGCCAGCAGGGCCTGTTGCGCCATCTGCACCAGCAGGGCCTTGTGGTCCAACTGGACCAGGAGCTCCGTCCAAACCGTTCTTACCGTCTTGGCCATTCATGCCAACGAAACCATCTTTACCGGCAATACCAGCTGGACCAGGAGGTCCCTTAGGGCCAACAAGAAGTGCAAGCACTTCGTTCATATTGGTGCCGCTGATGGAACCGCTTCCTAGGAAAAAGTTAGTGATCGAATTGGTGGTAACTGATGATGCATAAGTGATGCCAACGCTCGCAAGAGTAAAAATGACAACAACGCTGAGTAGTCTCTTAAAGTTTTTCATTGTGTCACTCCCTCCTTCTCGATCTCGGTTTCTGGTTTTTCCTCTGCTCTCGAGCTCTGTTTAATCCTGTCTGCGCTATCTAGCAGCAAGGAATAAACGGCGTGAAGAACCAAAGGAACCAAGGCTAAAAGTATAAAGGTTTTTGATTTTTGAATGACGCTCAGAGGGAGTCGATTGAGGGCCAGAAAGACCAAGAAAGTCAGTCCACCTAGGGTCAGAGCCTCCACCAGGACGTTTCGTGAGACAGCAGGGATCCTCGCAAAGAACTTGTACGGGAAGGCCAGGTAAAGGGCCACAAATGGCAGTGCGCTCACTGCCGCGACCACCAAGGAATCGGCCATTGATTGGGTCCATACGAAGGCAATGCCAACAACCCCGAGAAGGATGACA
>DAIQPM010000132.1:0-1906 GCA_036787355.1 Acidimicrobiales bacterium | reverse complement strand
CGCATCTGGAGCTCTCATCAACAGAGTCTTTCGACCAGATGAAAGAGTGAAGGCCCTCGGTTGGTGGTCACTCATTGGAGCTGGAGGACCAGTAATTGGTGTTTCACTTGGCAGTCCGATAATTGCCGCGTTTGGATGGCGTGCGCTTTTTTGGTTTCAATTATTTCTGATTGCTGCAGCGCTCTGCGTGGTCACCTTTGTTTTGCCCAAGCAACGTGGCGATGCACCCGAATCACAAGCTCAAAAAGACAAAGCCCGAAAAGAATTTAAACAGACGGACTGGCTTGGATCTTGGTCATTATCGTTTTCAATCACTGCACTCATGCTTGGACTTTCACTCGGTCCGATTAAGGGCTGGACAGCACCAGTAACGCTGGCTGGTTTTGTCATTGCTTCAATTCTCATGGCGTTCTTTATTTACCGTCTTAATCATGCGCCACATCCGCTGATCCCGGCGAAGTATTTCAAACGTAGAAATTTTGCATTTCCAATTGTGGTTCGTGCTTGTTGCAACTTTGCCTACTTCGGAGCTTTCTTTCTCTTTCCTCTCCTCATGGAGCAGGGCTATGGATATTCAGTACCTCAGGTCGGAGGCCTTTCCGTTGCACGTCCAATTACATTCGCTATTTGTTCTCCAATTGCTGGGTACGTTGCAATAAAAATTGGTGAGCGCAGAAGTGTGTTGGGTGGTGCATTTTTCCTGACACTTTCTCTCACCATGTTTTCGTTTCTGCAGCCGAGCACCGGCGCGTGGGTAGTGGCAATTGCCCTCGCACTTTCGGGTCTGGGCATGGGTACCGCGATGCCATCAAGTTCTGCTGTCATGGCGAACGAAGTAAAGCAGTCGGAATTCGGTGTCATGAGTGCGGCACAAATGTTGGCCGTTCAAGTGGGTGAAGTCGCTGGAATTGAAGTTCTCGAAACAGTGCAACAAGGGCTCGTCCACAGTCGTCACTTAAGTGGTGCAAGTCCGGGTGCGAATTTGCTGGCGACGTTCCATTTGCCCTTCCTGATTGGTGCAATTGTCGGGGGCTGTGGGCTTATTGCGGCGTTGTTTATTAGTGACGTCCCAAGAGATAAGCCCAATCTGAAGTAGCTGGTTGCCGGGTAGTCTTTATACCTATGAGCACGCAAATTCATCCCGGATGTGAGTCATTTTCAGCCCAAGGATCCCGTCAAGGAGTTCTTGTACTTCACGGTTACGGCGGATCTCCTGAATCAGTTATGTCAGTCGCCAAGATGTGTGCCGCTGCAGGTTTCAGCGTTGAGTGCCCGCGTCTACCTGGACATGGAACTTCAATTGAAGACATGCTCAACTACGGCTTTAGCGACTGGGAAAAAACCTACACCGACACCCTCAACGATTTAAAGTCACGCTGTGATGAGGTAGTCATTTTTGGTCTCTCCTTCGGTGGCTTCATGACTGCCTACTTGGCGCAGCGCAATCCAGATGTAAAGGCAGTTGTGTTTGTTAACCCGTGGATCATTCCTCACGATGCTTCTCTTATTGACCTCGCAAAGGGCGCGGTTGATGGTGGCGTCTTCACTATGGAGAGCATGGTCACCGACCCACGTGTGCCAAATGGAATTGAATTTGGTTACGCGGAAACCAACATCAAGGGTTTTGTAGAAATCTCAGAACTCATCCCAACTGCGCTTGATGTTTCAAAAATTAAGGTCCCAGGGCTTTTGTTCTCGAGCCGCGAGGACTACACATTGCCAGTTGCTAACGGTGACGCTTTAGTAGCTAACTATGGCGGAAGTATTGAGCGAATCTGGATGGAAAATTCTTCACACGTAGCAACTATGGACGTTGACAAAGATTTGATTGAGTCAAAGACCCTTGAATTTCTTAAGAAGGTTTTTGCGTGAGCTCACCGTTAAGTCGCGACGATGTCGCGAAAGT
>DAIQPM010000042.1:4528-9771 GCA_036787355.1 Acidimicrobiales bacterium | reverse complement strand
CAGCAAGATAGGCCTCACGCTCCGGCTGTCGAGCAGCGACCATTTGTTCAATTTCCGCGTAACGCTTCGGATGCAACGTTGCGAAACAGAGGTCTTCTAATTGCGATTTAACCTGTTGCACACCGAGTCGGTGAGCTAGAGGGGCGTAGACGTCCATTGTCTCTTGCGCAATTGCCTGTTGGCGGTTCATAGGCATCACCGAGATAGTTCTCATGTTGTGAAGTCGGTCCGCAAGTTTGATGACCAAGACTCTCCAGTCTTGGGCCATGGCAATGAACATCTTTCGAATGGTCGCGGCTTGCTGCGCTTCTTTCGAATCAAATTCCAAACGATCAAGTTTCGTGACACCATCAACAATTGACGCGACTTGTTCGCCAAACTCTTTAGACAGCCATTGCGTTGTCACAACTGTGTCTTCTACTGCGTCGTGCAGCAAGGCAGCTGCGATTGTTGGCTCATCGAGTCCAAGGTCGGCAATAATTTCGGCCACCGCGATTGGATGCGTTACGTAAGGCTCGCCGGTTCGACGCAACTGGCCTTCATGGGCATTAATTGCAGCCAGGCCAGCACGACGGATGAGCGAGATATCACCATTTTGGTGATGTTCGCTAAAACGCCCAATTAGACGCTCAATTGAGGCCGTTAGCTCAGAATTAGCTGACGGACGAGTTGAGAGGCTGACCATACATCCAGCCTACCGGTGCTTTAACGGCGCTTTTGCTTTCTGGCACGAGGTGCAATGCCTGAAGTAGCAGAACTAGAACGTGATTGACGTTGTGCGCCATCAGAACCGAGGCGTGCTGCAGCAGCTGGTGTCAGTGTCAAGCGCTCTTGACGATCACTGGCGCGCTTAGCGAGGTCTTTGAATCGTGGTTCGCGCTCCTTCATCAAAGCCAGCAACGGACTGGCGATAAAGATTGACGAGTACGCACCACTAAGGAGTCCAACGAAGAGAGCGAGTCCGTAATTTTCAAGTGTTGTCGCCCCAAGGATGTAGGCGCCAACCACCAAAACAGAAAGCACTGGAAGAATCGCTACGAGAGATGTGTTGATTGAACGAGCCAATGTCTGGTTCATCGAGAGGTTGACCATCTCTCCGTACGTCATGTCACCGGACTTTAGAACGCCCGATGTGTTGTCTCTGACGCGGTCGAATACAACCACGGTGTCGTAGAGCGAGTAACCAAGGATTGTCAATATGGCGATGACGGTGTCTGGTGTGATCTGAAAACCGAAAAGTGAATACACACCAATCGTTACGAGAAGGTCGTGCACCATTGCAACAAATGCAGCGAATGCCATCTTTGGCTCGAAACGAACTGAGATGTAACCCACTACCGCAATGAAGAACACAATGAGTGCTTCAAGTGCACGCTTGGTAATGCCACTTCCCCATGTTGGTCCGATGCTGCTTGTTGAAACTTGGTTGAAGCTCACTCCAGCAGTGGTCGCCATAGCTTGGGCAACATTGTTTGTGACAGTTACTTGCTGGTCTTGTGAAAGCGAATTGATGTCTGCCGATACTTGGTATGTCGAGCTTCCAAGCTTTTGTACAGTCGGAGACTTAATTCCAACCTTTTCAACAGCACTCGTCATCTGAGCAACTGATGAGTGTTTTGCAAGGACTTCCCAGGTGGTACCACCCTTAAAGTCAATTCCGAGATTGAATCCACGAACTGCCAGTGAACTAAGACCGAAAACGATTACGACGATTGAAATGGTGAACCAGAGTTTCTTTCGACCAACGAAGTCAACCGTTGTCAGCCCTCGGTAGAGACGAGCAAGGCGTCCAGGTGTCTTTGTTTCGTTACTCATTGTCATTATCTCCAGATTGAAGTCCGGCGGCCATTGAAAGAGCGGATGTAGAACTTGATCCACGTCGTCCTAGCAGGACCACGAGTGGTCGAGTGAAGTACCACGTAATTACGATGTCAAGAAGTGTTGAAAGACCGAGGAAGAACGCGAAACCGCGAACGTCTCCTACAGCAATGAGGTACAGCAACACTGCGGCGAGAAGGCTCACGGTGTCGGCGGCAAGAACGGTTCGCCAAGCAGATTTGAATCCGCGATCAACTGAGGATCGTACTGACCTACCCGCTCGAGCTTCATCCTTTAATCGCTCGAAATAAACGATGTAACTGTCAACCGTGATACCAATTGACACAATTAATCCGGTAACACCTGCCAAGTTGAAGCTTGGAGCAAACGCTGTGTGTGCCAGTGCAGAAATAATCGCCCACAGCAATGCAGCGGTGACTGCGAGTCCAAGAATAATGACGAGACCTAGCGCACGGTAATAGAGAACTGTGTAGAGCAGCACCAGTGCGAGTCCAACTAGTCCAGCACCGAGTCCAGCCACCAGTGCGTTGTGACCAAGTGTTGGCGACACGGTCTGTGTAGAAAGCGGAACTAGGCGTACTGGCAGAGCACCGAAGTTCATCGCTAGTGCCAAGTTCTTCGCACTAGCTTGCGTGAACGAACCAGATATTTGCCCTGAGCCACCGAAACTCGAGAATGTTGCCTGAGTGGGCTGAATAATTGGAGCCGACTGAATTACTCCGTCGAGTTCAATTGCGACAAGTTGGTGGAAGTTTTGTTGCGCCACTTGGTCCCACTGTGGTGATCCAGTAGACGTCAATGTGTAACTGACCACCCAAGCACCAGCCTGATCTTGCTGTGCGAAAGCTTTTTTGATTGCCGTTCCAGTTAGCTGAGCTGGACCGAGCACATAGCGAGCTCCGCCACCGTTCAGTACCGGCAAGATGACATTCGCTGATGGATTGTCATTTGCGGGAGACGTGTTTGCAACTCGCGCGTACATAGGATCCGGAGCAAGTGTGTTGGCAATAAAACCTGCAGCGGTGTTTGGAGCTTGCTGAACGTTGAGGTTCGCAGCACTCATGAGGTACTTTCCGGTTGGAGTCGGAATCTGAGTAGTTCCAATGTCAATGAGCTTCTTCGCAGTTCCTACTGAAGCCAGGACTGGTCGGAACAACAACTGAGCAGTCTGGCCAACGGCCGCAAGTACTGAACGGGCATCACTTACTCCCGGGATGCTGACAACAACATCAGTTCCTTGCAGATTTACTGTGGCACCGGAAACTCCAAGTCCGTTAACACGGTTTGAGAGTACGGTCACAACCTCTTGCATCTCAGCCAAGGTTGCTGGAGTAGAAGGTTTATAGACAACAGAAAGACCACCAGCTAGGTCAAGACCTAGCTTTGGTCCCCACCCGAGGCTGAGTGTGGCAATCAATGAGCCAAACGAAATAACAATCGCGAGGGTCAAACTGACAATCATTGACCTCTTTGATCCAACTTGTGAAGCCATTACTACTTGTCGCCTTCTGTCTCGTCAGAAGACTCAACAACTGGTGCTGGGTCGAAGCGACGGGCAATTGCCGTGGGGATGAAGTCGAGCTCAGTACCGCTAGTGCTGCGAAGTGTCACGAATTCGTCAGTGGTCTTAACCACTGTGCCGACGAAGCCCCCGATTGTCTGGTAGCGAACACCGATTTCTGTCTTTCGAGCTTCAGCACGTGCTGCTGCCTGCTTCTTGCGACGTGGACGCAGGTAGAAGAAGTAAATACCTCCAAAAACCACTACGTAGATGATGAGAATAGATGAACTACCTGATGATGATGTTGCTGCGAACATTTGGATTTCCTCCGTCAATAGACAAGGAAACCCTAGTCGCTAAAACGCTCGAACCTAGACCAATCCCCCGCCACGAGGCTTTATTCCAAGGTGATTAAATGCCCGCTCGGTCGCAACGCGGCCACGAGGGGTCCGAATCAAGAGGCCTTCACGGAGCAAATAGGGCTCGTAAGCATCTTCGATGGTTGACGGCTCCTCACCACAGGCATGAGCAAGTGTGGTCAACCCCACTGGTTGAGTTGAAAACTGATCACAAAGGAGACCGAGAATTCTTCGGTCAATTTTGTCCAGACCAAAGACATCGACGCCAAAAAGGTCGAGGGCTTCAACCGCAATTTCGGTAGTAATTACTTTGTGATTCTTAACAGCAGCAAAGTCTCGAACACGTCGCAGCAACCTATTTGCAATTCGAGGTGTTCCTCTACTGCGACGCGCAATCGTCGAGCCAGCATCCCCTGAGAGAACGACCTCGAGTAACTTTGCAGAGCGCTCGACAATCACTGTGAGCTCATCTGCATCGTAGAGATCGAGCTGACCTATGAATCCGAAACGGTCTCGAAGTGGAGCAGCAACGAGTCCAGTTCTGGTGGTAGCACCCACCAAAGTAAAGTTCGGAAGATCAAGTCGGATCGAACGTGCTGAGGGTCCACGACCAATCATGACGTCTAGGCGGTGGTCTTCCATTGCTGGATACAAAACCTCTTCGACGGAGCGTGACAGTCGGTGGATCTCATCAATAAAGAGAACATCTCCGTCTTGGAGATCAGTGAGTAGAGCGGCAATGTCTCCGGGACGTGCCAGCACTGGTCCCGAAGTAATACGCAGACCTGATCCCATTTCACTGGCGACAATGCTTGCGAGTGAAGTTTTGCCAAGTCCAGGAGGACCCGCGAACAGTAAATGGTCAACTGTTTGCCCACGAGACTTCGCCGAACCAAGAACAATTTCCAAGTGCTTCACCAGTTCGCCCTGGCCAACAAATTCCTTCAGCGTCAATGGACGAAGAGACACTTCAACTTGTCTCTCTTGATTACTTGCCACAGGTGCAACAACACTCTGTTCAATCTGAGTTAAATCAATGTCTCGACGACTCATTTGCGCCTCAGCAGTTGCAGTGCTTCACGAAGCGCTTTGGCTTCATCATCAGGAAGATCAACCCCATCAAGGGCTTGTCTGATCTCTTGTGGGTTGTAGCCAAGTCCTCGGAGAGCGTCTTCGATTGCTGTCGTTTTTGCTGAAGCATGTACAGCTGGTTCGTAGTTTGAAGCAGAAAACACTTTTCCCTTCAGCTCTAAAACAATCCGACTGGCAGTCTTTGGACCAATGCCAGGAATTTGAGAAATTCGTTTGGTGTCCCCTGCTTCAATTGCACCCGCGATTTCGTCGGTGCTCATTGTTCTAAGTGCCGCAAGCGCAGTTGAAGGACCTACTCCTGGAGTGACCAGCAGCAGTTCGAAGAATTCTCGGTCAACGAACGATTTGAATCCGTAGAGAATGATTGCATCATCTCTTACGACTGTGTAGATAAACAGCTCGAGAGACTGCCCAACTACGAAGTCCTCACCTGCCGCAACATGAACTTCATA
>DAIQPM010000042.1:0-4428 GCA_036787355.1 Acidimicrobiales bacterium | reverse complement strand
GCTCGAGAGACTGCCCAACTACGAAGTCCTCACCTGCCGCAACATGAACTTCATAGCCAACACCGTGCACGTCAAGAACAATGGTCCCGTTGTTCTGATGATGTAAGACGTGCCCAGATAACCAACCAATCATGAATGGCTCACATTCAAATATCGCTGTTCAGTGCGAACAATCATGAAGTACGTGATTGCCAGTGCTAGTGCATCAGCAGCGTCAGCTGGTTTTGGAATCTCAGCCAAGCCACACAGTTTTGCGACCATCTCTTGTACTTGTAGTTTTCCTGCAGCTCCGTAGCCAGTGACCGCGAGCTTCACTTCTTGAGCTGTGAATTGCCGCACTGGAATGTCTATCGCGCCAGCAAGCGCAACCGCAACGCCACTGGCCTGAGCTACGGGAATTGCAGTCTTGGCGTTTCGTTGATAAAAAACACGCTCAACGACAACAGCATCTGGCTTGGTTTCATCCATTAGGTCTCGTAATTCAACGAGGAGCTGGCTCAGTCGTTTTTCAACCGGGGTCGCTGGGTCGGTTTCGACGACACCAGCCTTGATTGCCCGGAAAGATTCGAGGCCATCAAAGGATCCCTCAACGAGGCCGTAGCCACAGCGGGTCAGTCCTGGGTCGATTCCGAGTACGAACATACGTTCGATACTACTGCCCTACTGGCCTAATTGCTAGGAATTAGCCCTCGTAAGAAGCGAGAATTTCGTCAGAAATGTCGAAATTAGCAAAAACGTTCTGGACATCGTCATGATCATCAATGGCATCCATGAGGCGAAGGAGCTTATGAGCTTCGACCTTGTCCGTCAGTGGAATTGAATTCTGAGCAACCAAGGTGAGATCCGCTGACAAGACTTTGACGCCGAATCCTTCAAGTGCATCACGCACCATTCCAACTTCTGTCGGGTCGGTCGTTATGAAAAAGTTGTCACCATTTGGCGTGAAGTTTTCCCCACCAGCTTCCATTACCCACTCAAGAAGCTGATCTTCATCAATTGGACCTTGAACTTCAATGATTCCCTTGCGATCAAATTGCCAAGACACGGCGCCAGGCTCGGCGATGTTTCCACCGTTCTTAGAAAAAGCGTGCTTGATTTCGGCACTGGTTCGGTTTCGATTATCGCTCAATGTTTCAACAATGATTGCAACGCCACCCTGGCCGTAACCTTCGTAGCTGATTGCTTCGTAACGGACACCTTCAAGTTCACCAGTTCCACGCTTAACGGCGCGCTCAATTGTGTCGAGTGGAACTGACGCTTCGCGAGCTTTTTGAAACATGGTTCGCAGTGCAGCATTTGCACTTTGATCTCCGCCACCTTCACGCGCGGCAACTTCTACTTGGCGAATGAGTTTTGCGAATACTTTTGCGCGAGCACTGTCCTTGGCACCCTTGCGGTGCTTCGTAGTTGCCCATTTCGAGTGGCCAGACATAATTCCTCCTGCCCTTTCAGGCGATGTAATCCTAACTAAATGTCTACAGCGATTTTACAAAAAGCTCATGAACCCGAGAATCACTCGTCAGTTCAGGGTGAAACGAACATCCCCAGGCATTTCCTTGGCGCAACAGCACAGGATGAACACCATCGCCGTGGTCGTAGGTAGCCAAAACTTCAACGTCTCCGCTGATGGAAACAACACGTGGCGCACGGATGAACACACCGGGAACTTCTCCGATTCCCTTCACATCAATCTCAGTTTCGAAGCTAGCGATCTGGCGACCGTATCCGTTGCGCTTCACAACAACGTCAATTGCACCGTAACTCCATTGATCACTTCTGCCATCTTCAATTCCTGAGCTCAACATAATGAGTCCCGCACAGGTTCCAAGAACGTTGAGTCCGCCCTTGATCTTTTCATCGAGAGCATTACGAACGCCTGAAGTTGTCAGTAAGTAGGCAATTGTCGTTGACTCGCCGCCAGGAATGATGAGACCATCGAGTCCTTCTAACTGTTCGGCTCTTTTAACGAGCGAAACTTCTGCACCAGCTTGGTTAAGCATGGTTGCGTGCTCACGCACATCGCCCTGAAGAGCGAGTACGCCAACTTTTGGCATTACCAACCGCGCTCGGCGAGACGTTGCTCGAGCGTTGCAGTTTCAGCACCACGCATTGCAGCACCGAGTCCAGTTGAGACTTTGGCAACAACATGCGCATCTTGGAAATGAGTAGTTGCCTCAACGATCGCACGAGCCATGCGAATTGGATCTTCTGACTTGAAGATTCCAGATCCTACGAATACGGCTTCAGCGCCAAGTTGTAATACAAGCGCAGCGTCGGCAGGAGTTGAGATTCCTCCGGCACAGAACATTGGCACCGGAAGCTTTCCGAGTTCAGCAACCTCTTGAACCAAAGGAAGTGGTGCTTGAAGGTCCTTCGCGAGTGAGAAGAGTTCTGACGCGTCAGCTGTCTGCAAACGACGGATCTGAGCATTGATGGTGCGAAGGTGTCGAACTGCTTCAACAACGTTTCCAGTTCCTGCTTCACCCTTTGAACGGATAAGGCATGCGCCTTCACTAATTCGACGGAGTGCTTCACCCAAGTTTGTCGCTCCACATACAAAAGGAACAGTGAAGTCCCACTTGTCAATGTGATTCGTTTCATCTGCCGGAGTCAAAACTTCAGATTCGTCAATGTAGTCAACGTCGAGAGCCTGAAGAATTTGTGCTTCGGCAAAGTGACCGATTCGAGCCTTTGCCATAACCGGAATCGTCACGGTCGCTTGAATTTCTTGAATCATTTGTGGGTCGCTCATGCGAGCAACTCCGCCATCGCGGCGAATGTCAGATGGAACACGCTCCAGCGCCATAACAGCAACGGCACCTGAGTCTTCGGCGATCTTTGCCTGCTCTGGGTTGACAACGTCCATGATGACACCACCACGGAGCATGTCAGCTAGACCGCGCTTGACGAGGGCGGAACCTACTTTGGAATTATTAGAAGAACTCATGTTCTAAGACTAACTGGAAAGGCTGATTACCATTCCTCGAGCGCAAGCGCACGCAGTTCTACGTCGTCTAAATCACTGAGATTTGCGTCTTTACGGTCGCTCCAAATGTCGAACCAAACCCAGCGACCTTGGTCGTACTGAGGGGTCAAAAAGAACGATCCGGCCGGGACAACTTGGCGTGAACACTTGCGAAGTGCACCGGCTAGTCCGAGTGGGTAGCGAATTGCAGCAGCAGCCACTTCGTCAGCGCGGTATGCCGATCCACTTCCAGCAAGCGACTTTCGATCATCAGCACTTAGAGACGCCAGTGAGGCAACGCTTTGGCGCTGCAGCAGTGCGAGTCGTTGACGAGCTAGGCAGTGTGCGACCACGCCTTCGAGTTCGATTAACTCGAAATCACGCATCAGTGCGCTGGTAATAAAAAGAGCGAAGCTTGCACCATTGGGAACCAACGTTGCGTTGTATCCCTCATCATCAACAATGAATGCACTGACACTGTCAACACCGAATGTTGCTGCGAGACGGTCGAGCACAGTTACTAGTCGCTGACGATCTTTAGGAGTTCCGCCTGCCTTAAAAGTGTCGAGAAGAACGGTTCCAAAGGAATTGCCGCTCTGAGCAAACTTTTTTACTGAGCGACGAAAATCAAGCACGAAGAGCACTGCCACAACTGGAGCACCAATCGCAATAAACGGTGAAACAACAAAGCCGGCCAGAAGTCCTGCGACCATGATTACAGCGATGATTGTTTTAGGCAGATTTTTTCGACGGGCAAGCTTTGCTACGGCGTGCTGGTTGGCGGTGCGTTCGCCAGATGATGGCGCGTAGGGGTTTTGCCAAGTCGGATCTAGAACCGGCGCAACGTAGCGAGGACCACGGTCACGTGATGAATTTGATCTGCGTTGACGCGAACGTTGCTTAGTTGCCACGGCTAAAGGCTACCGGTTCGCTTCAAAGCGTAAAGTCGCTTCGCTATAGAGCGTCTCGTATTGGTCTATTAATCGTGACATCGACCAGTTTTCAGCGTGATTACGAGCTGCGGCGATTGATTGTGTCGACTCTGACGCAAGCGCTCTATAGATGGCTTGCTCGAGAGAAGAAGAGCTGCCGGGTTCAAACAAAGTTGCGAATGAACCGGCCGCATCTCGATACCCATCAATGTCACTCGCGACAACACTTGTTTCGCTGGCCATCCCTTCCAGGAGCACCAGACCGAAACTTTCACCCTTGATTGCGGGACACAGCAATGCGTTTGACCTACGAAGCCAAGCGCGCTTGTCGACATCATTTGCTGCACCAACAAAAACAATGTTTTCATCGTGACCAGCGAGCGCTTCAAGCTTCGAGCGATCTGGACCATCGCCAATAACAATTAACTTCCACTGTTCCGTGTTGTTCGAGTTGTGAGCCTTCACCGCTGAAATTGCTGTAGCGGTTCCTTTTCTGTCCTCAAGTCGCCCAATCGTTGTTAGCGTCACTTC
>DAIQPM010000131.1:0-1963 GCA_036787355.1 Acidimicrobiales bacterium | reverse complement strand
CATGTGAAACCAAGAGAGTTGCCGCGAGTGCTGCCCCTTGCACCAATGTGTCGGCGGGGGGCCTCATTTCGAATTCCCTTGCGTTTTTGCGCGGAGTGACTTGCTTTCAAGATAGGTCAGACAGAATTCGGTTAATCCGGCGTAGGCGACCAAGCCGATGAGTTGGTGAAGACACTCAACGTTCGGGAGGCCTTGTCGGATTGAACAGTTCATCCCCACATCGTCAATGATGCTCAGCATCTCGCTGAATGTTGCTGGAACGAAATCGAGAACCAGTTCTCCGAGCCTTTCAACCTGATCAGGCCGAACACCTTGTGCATCGACTGTCACCAAAAGTTCGGTGAGCCGAAAGTGGTTAGGGGCATGATCCCCTATGAACAACGAGACAAATTGATGTGCCTCGAGCCTTGAAATGGTTTCCACCGTTTGCATTGTTTCCTTTCTGCGCCCCCGGAAAATGGGACACAGAGGACAGTTGCTGCTTGCGGCTGGATACCAAGTTCAAGCTCTGGCTAAAGGAATGAAGACTGTGACGAGTTAGTCAAATGTCAGCTTCGGTAACTCACGAACAATCTTCAGAGTCTCGACGCTGACTGTCACAATCCTCTTGACAAGATCAATGATGTAACGAGAATCATCAGAGAACTCGTTCGGGTCGTTGATAATGCCGCTGTCCTTGTCTTTGGTGACCTGGTAGCGATCCATGATCCAGTACAGCGCAGCTTTGCCTGACAGCATGTAATCCCATGCCTCGTCGGGTATACCGTTCAAAGTGATGAATTCGTTATAGAGAATTGTCGAAGGCCGGTCCTTGACCCCTTTGCCCTTTGGGAAGCGCATTTTCGTTACCCGGTAAAGATCCTGGGGGGCAAGGCCTGGGCGAGCAACCTCCTCTTCAAGCGGGTATGGCTCGATGCTCTCGTAGTTAAGGTGGAGATCGCCTAACTTCCGACCGGCATCTCGGAACGCCTCGAACTGATAAGCATCCTTAGGTCGTGGGATTCGGGGGCGTTCCTTAACCAGGTTTTCACCATAAGTCTCTCGGAACTGCTCACTGTGGAGAATGCCGTAGACATAGAAGAAAATTTCCTCTCGCTCAACCGTGCGGGTGGCGATTTGCGAGAATTGTTCAACCGCCCAAGACGAAATCCCTTCACGGCGTAGTGGCCCATTTGGCAAGATGTCGAGCATCCCGTTGTCCACACCAGGATCGTCCAGCCACGCAAATGGGAAAACTTGAGATTTTGGAAGACAGTCAAAGTTGGAAGGACCATCAACAAGGAGTGCCGACAATCCGGACTCCGAACCAATCCCATTCGTGACAATAGCCATCGACTTCGGTGAACCTTCTGGAAAAAAGCGAGGCGTCCTACCAGCTCCAGCCATCAGCACGGGATCAAGGTACAAATACGCTTTTGTGAATGGCCGATAGGGGGCAACGATGATGCGATTTTTGTCGAAGGTGATTGGACGGCGACGCTTTCGATGAGACTTAAGTGCTGCGTCCCACTTGATGAAATCCGGCCCCTGCGGGACGAAGTCATCTGGTTTGCCTGCAGCATCCGCCAATAGAACAGTCTGATAGGTCTCAATCAGAAGTTCCATGGAGTTTGCTACTCGCTCTCTGCTGAATGAATAGATCCATGTATCTCGGGCAGTATTCATGCCGGGAGAGAAGTTCGTGAAGAGAGCCTCACTTTCCCTACCTCTTGCATCCTCATTACCAAGAGGAGCCAGCAGTCCGTAGTCTGAGCGCCTCTGGTTAATCCAGTCAGCGAACTCGTTTGGGATGATCTCCGTCCACTCCGGTCCAGCGTCGGTAAAGTCGACAAGACGTTGCAGCTTCTCCTCTCGGGAGAGGTAGTCGCCGATGTCGTGGTAGCGGACTGTTCCGGCGCCGGTGTGATCCTTCTTCTTGACGAGCAGGGTGATGGTGACTGCCGTACGACTACCGCCGCCGAAA
>DAIQPM010000130.1:0-2001 GCA_036787355.1 Acidimicrobiales bacterium | reverse complement strand
GAACCGAAGACACCAATCCAGACGTAGACAAAAATTGTCGCGCCAATTCCATCAAGGACGTCAATTGTGTTTTTAGCGTTCATGTACCAGATGAACGAGAAGATGATTAGGAGCACAGTGATTGTGCCAATGGCTCCCTGTCCCTTGTTGTAAACAGAGATAGCGAGCAGCGTGGTTGCACCAATTCCAAGCACCGTTGCTGGATGTGCGCCGGCTGCTCTGAGTGCGGCGTACGCCTCAGCAGTAGCGAATGCCAAGATGAGAATTACGCAGAAGGCAATCGGTAGCGTTCCAGCACTGAAGACAATGATCGCCAAGAGTCCCATGGCGAGACCTGTCATTGTTGCCTTTACGATGCTGCTCTGCGCCTTGGCGCTTCGAACTGCACGTCCAGCTAGCGGATTGTCAGTAATTGTTCGTCTAGTGCGGTGAGCGCGAACTGGCTCAGGTCGAGGAGCTTCATCAAGAATCTCTTCTTCAGCCACAGCTTCTTCTTCGACAACAAATTCCCAAGGTCGAGCATCTTCGGTTTTTGCATCTCCAGCGAGCAGAGAGGCGTCGAACTGATCCTCGTGCGCTACCCAGTCGGCTTCACCTTCACGCCAGGCTGGTGCAGGGATCTGAGACCATGGATCATCGTTCTCTGCTGCCTCTCTCGCTACAACAATTGGCACGGCACCAGTTGGTGCGTCGGTCCAGTGCGGAAGAAGTGTCTGTTCGTCAATGAGAGGTGCGTCAGGAACAATTTCTTCAGCAATCTCGGCACCAGTAATCGTGACACGAGAGTCAGTGGTGCTCACCACTGGTAGTTCGCCAGTGGGCTCATCGTAAAACGGCGTGTTCTCGTCCTCAGACCTCAAGAAGTTCCTTTTCTTTTTGGCTGAGCAAGGTGTCGACAACCGCAACCTCATCTTGGGTCATCTTGTCCAGCACTTTTTCAAGGCGCTCAATCTCGTCCTTTGGAAGTCCATGCTCCTTCTCAAGTGTTTCGAGTTCTTGACGGGCGTGACGACGAACTCCACGAAGGGCAACCTTGCCGTCTTCAGCTTTCCCACGAACAATCTTCACGAATGAAGTACGACGTTCTTCAGTCAAAGCTGGAAAGGCCAAGCGAATGACCTGACCGTCATTCGATGGGTTAAGTCCGAGGTCAGCATTGGAAATTGCTTTTTCAATTGCGGCCATTGCACCCTTGTCGAAAGGTGAAACAACAAGTAGGCGTGGTTCTGGAACTGAGAAGTTGGCGAGTGCCTTTAACGGTGTTTCAGTGCCGTAGTAGTCAACCATTAGACCTTCGACCAGAACTGAAGAAGCACGGCCAGTACGCACAGTTGCGAATTCGCTCTTGACGTGCTCCAGTGCCTTGGCCATACGCTCACGCGTATCTTCCATTACAAGATCAACTAGTTCGTTATCCATTACTTCACCAGCGTACCGACGGGCTCGCCGTCAAGTGCGCGACCAAGGTTTCCCTCAGCCATAAGGTCAAAGACACGTAGTGGCAAATTGTTGTCCTTACAGAACGTAATTGCAGTCATATCCATAACTCGTAGGTCCTTTGCAATTACATCGTCGAAAGAAATTTCGGTGAACTTCGTGGCGTTTGGATTTTTACGAGGGTCTTCAGAGTAAACACCATCAACGCCTCCGTGAGTTCCCTTAAGAACAATTGACGCTTCAATTTCTGCGGCACGTTGTGCAGCAGGAGTGTCTGTCGTGAAGTAAGGGTTACCCATTCCCGCAGCGAAAATTACAACGCGGCCCTTTTCAAGGTGGCGAACTGCGCGACGGCGAATGTACGGCTCAGCAACCTGGTCCATGTTGATCGCTGACATCACGCGAGTAGGACGACCGTGGCTTTCAATCGCATCTTGCAGCGCAAGTGCGTTGATAACAGTTCCGAGCATTCCCATGAGGTCAGAGTTCGCACGGTTCATTCCAGCCATGGCACCAGTAGCACCACGCCAAATGTTTCCGCCACCGACTACTACAGCAAGTTCA
>DAIQPM010000129.1:0-2003 GCA_036787355.1 Acidimicrobiales bacterium | reverse complement strand
TCGAACCCCGAGGGGCGAATCATTCAAACCGCTAGAACGAGCGACAACGAAATGATTGAAGAAGTAATTCTTCGTAGCGTCGCAGAGCTCAATCAGCGTGACGACGGACTTGGTTCAATCGGCGTTGTCCTTGGTGCCACGAGAGACAAGCCGCAGTTCAATCTGTCATCTCTCGGCGGCCCATACCTCGTTCCAGGTGTCGGTTCGCAGGGCGCAACGGCTGACAACGTGGCTCGAATTTTCGAACGTTGCCCGCAGGGGACAGTTCTGGTGAACGTGGCGAGAGCCATTCTTTCTGCCGGCCCAGAACGCGCTGGATTACGCGATTCTGCCCAGCGATGGCGCGATGATTTGAGCTCCGCCCTGCTCTAAAAGTGGGTGTCACCAGGAAGAAGTAATCTGTGGGGGTGAGTCCGACCCCTCCAACACTGTCGCAAGAACAACGAGTTGAAGCATCACGCCTAGCGGTTGCCAACCGTCGACGTCGTGCTGAAATAAAGCGCCAGGTTAAGGCTGGTGACCTTTCACTCGAAGAATTATTTGACCTGGCAAAAGATGAAGAGTGCGTCGCACAAATGCGCGCATATGACCTCATCAGTGCACTTCCCGCAATCGGTGAAGTCAAGGCTGAGCGCATTATGACCAAGGCATCAATTGCTAAGACTCGTCGTATTCGTGGTCTAGGTCCTAAGCAGCGCGCAGAACTGTTTCGAGCTCTTGTCCGCTGATCCACTCATTGCAGTTCTGATTGGCCCCGGTGGTGTGGGCAAGGGAACCATTGCGCAGCGTCTCACCGAAATCGATAAAGGCTTATGGCTAAGTCGCAGTTGGACCACTCGGCCGCAGCGTCCAACTGAAACTGGCAACGAATACAACTTCGTTGACCGTGCCACATTTGAGCAAGCAATTGCCGATGACCAATTTCTCGAATGGGCTGAGTTTCACGGCAACCTTTATGGCACGCCACTTCCTAAAGCTCCGAATAATGCAGACATCCTTTTGGAAATTGAAGTCCAAGGAGCAGAGCAGGTTCGACGTGCCAATGCCGATGCGGTGGTATTTCTCATCCTCCCGCCTTCCATGGAGGAACTTGAAGATCGTCTGAGGGTAAGAGGAGATAGCGACGACCATGTTGAACGCCGACTCTCGAGTACACCCTCAGAACTCAATAAGGGCCACGAATTAGCAACATATGTCCTGGTCAATGATGACGTCGAAACTGTGAGTCGTGAAATTCTCTCTATACTGGAAGGACTTCGTCTACAGAGACGAAACCCCTCGGAAAAGGAATAAAACCGTGAGTTCAGAGCGTCCAACACTTGTTGATCCACCTATCGAAAACCTTCTTCACAAAGTAGGCGACTCGAAGTTCACCCTCGTAGCAGTGACTGCTATTCGTGCGCGTGAAATCAACGAGTACTACAACGGTCTTGGTCAGGGTCACGGCTCACTTATCCCACCACAGGTGACGTCACTTTCAAACAAGTCACTCTCACTCGCAATGGAAGAGCTGTACCAGGGCAAGCTGGAATTCCACCGTCCAACCGCTGAAGAGCTTGAGGCCGAGCGCCTACAAGCCGAAGCTCAGGATGCAGCTCGCCAGGAAGCCAACAGCGACCTGGATGCATTCACTGATGCGCTCCGCGACGCCTAATAACGACGCACCTCGCATTGTCTTAGGAGTTGCTGGTGGCATTGCCGCCTACAAGTCCGTCGAGCTTCTTCGTTTACTAAAAGACGCAAACTATTTTGTGTCACCAGTTCTTACTCCTGACGCGACACGATTCGTCGGAGAAGTTACTTTTTCTGCACTGGCTAGTGAACCAACGCGCACCAGTCTCTACGGTGATGCAACCACACCAATCCCACACACCTACTTAGGTCAGAACGCTGACCTCATTGTTGTCGCTCCGGCAACCGCTCACTTGATTGCTCGCTACGCGCAGGGGCTCAGTGACGACCTCCTCACTGCAACACTTCTTGCTTCCAGAGCACCAGTGTTG
>DAIQPM010000128.1:0-2019 GCA_036787355.1 Acidimicrobiales bacterium | reverse complement strand
GTGGCGAGAGAAGTCGTGCCGATCTCGCCCAGGCAATTGAACATGCTTCAGAAGGGCCACTACTTGACCTGTTGTTAACCAGTGCACAGCTAAGTTTGCTCGGCATTGGCATTGTGTTCTGGGCCGTTGGCTGGCTCAGCAGCGCGATCATCGTGGCACTACTGATTCTTGCTGTCCCGTTCTACATCCGAGCGGGAAATCACAGCGCAAAGCTGAGTATCGAATACAACCAACGTCGAGCTGTTCTTGAATCACGCCAACTCGAACTCCTTGACCATGCGGTAGAGCTTCGTGGTCTCGGTGCAGTTTCGTACGGCTCAAACGAAATCGGTGCAATTTCTGACTCTGAGCACAAGCTTGCCCTTCGAGCAATTCGTGTGGCCCTTGGTTCTTCGCTCGTCACTGAATTCATTAGCGGTGTGAGCATTGGTCTTGTTGCGATGGTTGTTGGATTCGGTCTACTGAACGGAACTGTCGAACTTGAGCACGCTCTCATTGCGGTTCTTGTTACGAGTGAAATCTTCAGCCAAGTGCGCCGTTACGGATCAGAATTTCACCGTAGAGAAAACGCCATGCAGTCAATTGCACTGCTCACTCTTGATAACCCGTCGCCTGGTTTTACGTCTCAGTCCTCTCTTCTGGAGGCGACAGGACTTGTCACACAGGCAAGCTCAGTGCCGTTTGACGCAGTTATTACACCCGGTAGCCGGCTGCTCATCACTGGAGCCTCGGGAAGCGGAAAGACGAGCTTGTTGCACACTCTTCTCGGTTGGCTGAGTCCTCTCGAAGGTCGCGTTGAAGTGTCTGCTGAGCGAATTGGTTTCGTATCACCAAGCAGCGGACTTCTTTCAGGCTCACTCTATGAAAACCTGACACTAGGAGAAAGCCATAGCCGAGAAGAGGTGGCTCTCCTTCTCGGTGACTTAGGACTTGACGCAGAACGCTTCGGAGACCTTGATGGTCTGTTGCTCGCAGACGGACAAGGCATCAGTTCCGGTGAAAAAGTGCGTGTCGTCTTAGCGAGAGCAATACTGGCGAACCCGCAACTTCTGCTCATCGACGACATAGCTGGGCTACTTGATGAAGAGTCCAGACAAATGCTTCAGAACGTCCTCTCTCAACATTCAGACATTGCAATCATTGAAGCAACCGTTGACAAACCAGTTCTCGAGAATTCCACAACACGTTTCGAGGTTCGCTCATGAGAAACGAGCTCGAGCGCCTCGGACGTTGGCTACAGCGTGCTCGTCCAAGTCGAGACGCCCTCCTTCGTGCACTTCTCAGCAACCTGATTGCTTCTTTAACGAATGTTGGCCTCCTCGTTGGCGCAGTTGGGCTACTCGTCGAGAGTGCCAATCGACCCGGCCTAAAGGCAGTGGGCGGTGCATTGATTGTCATTGAACTACTTGCATTTTTGCGATCTCCTATTCGATTCAATGAACGACTGAGCTCACACCACCTTGGTTTTCAGGCGGTCTCGCAGTGGCGACGTTGGTTGGTAACCAGCGTCGGCTCATGGAACTATTCACGCTGGCGCTCATATGCCACTGGTGACCTTTTAGAGCGTTCGCTTAAGGACACTGACGAGTTGCAAGATCTCTGGCTCCGATTCTTCATTCCCCTTATTGGAGCTCTCGCTACTGCGGTCGTTGCTGACGTGGTGGTTGGCCTGTTGCCAGCGCACGGACAATGGTGGGGATTTGCAGGATTGCTACTTGGATGGCAATTACTTGGCCTCTTCTGCCTTCTGGCAAACGTTGGGCCATTGATTCTTGCTGACCGTGCACTTCGAACCGCTAAAAGCTCCTACCGAGCAACACTTCTTGAACTTGGTGCGGTGACACCTGAGCTTTCTCTCCTTGGATTTGAGCACTACGCCAGTTCACTCAGCACACGTTCGAGGCAATCACTCGCAGTAGCAGAGGCAGAAGTTCGACGCCGTCGTCGCGTCACTGCCTTAATCCCACTTCTTGGCACCTCTGGAATGTTGCTGACTCTTTACGCGGTGCACCCACAAAG
>DAIQPM010000001.1:40602-44739 GCA_036787355.1 Acidimicrobiales bacterium | reverse complement strand
GTGGCGATGGGATTGGACCAGAAGTAACTCAGGCCGCCCTCGACGTTGTCCGTGCCGCCGGTGTTCAGGTTGAAACAAGTGACTATGAGCTCGGTGCTGCAAGGTATCTAAAAGATGGATTTGTCCTTGACGACAAGACCCTCGAAGAACTTCGTGCTTATGATGCCATCATGCTTGGTGCCATTGGACCGGCGATTGGCGACACTCGAATTCCTGGTGGAGTTCTTGAGCGTGGACTCCTTCTTCGCATGCGCTTCGGGTTAGATCTCTACATTAACTACCGACCATTTCGCGGTGTTCCTGGTTCCATTGCACAAGGTTGCGAATTTGCAATCGTTCGCGAAAACACTGAAGGTCCATATGCGGGTGAAGGTGGAGTACTTCGCCACGGCACACCATTCGAAATTGCCACACAGGGTTCTGTCAACACTCGCCACGGTGTGGAGCGGTGTGTTCGCTACGCCTTTGAGCGTGCCAACAAACTCAGTCGCAAGAAACTCACCCTTGTTCACAAGACGAATGTATTGACCTTCGCTGGAGAGCTTTGGTCTCGGGTGGTTCGTGAAGTTGGAGCTGAGTACCCAGATGTTGAAGTTGATTACAACCACGTTGATGCTGCATGCATTTACCTCGTTGGGAATCCTTCACGTTATGGAATCATCGTGACTGACAACCTCTTCGGAGACATTTTGAGCGACCTCGCGGGCGCCGTGTCTGGAGGTATTGGATTCGCCGCTTCTGCAAACCTCGATCCGACCAAGAAGAGCGCATCAATTTTTGAGCCCGTTCATGGTGCTGCTCACGACATTGTTGGAAAGAACCTTGCGAATCCGCTCGCCGCAGTCTCTTCTGCCATTCTTATGCTTGAACACTTAGGTGAAGTTGAAGCGGCCACTCGAATCACTAAGGTCGTGCAAGCCTTCAACGGTGACGTAGCGTCACTGGGAACATCTGGAATTACGAAACAACTAATAGGGGAGCTGTAATGCCGATTACACCAACAAAAAAGATTTGGTTCGATGGTGAACTTGTTGACTGGGAAAAAGCAACCACCCACGTACTTAGTCACACACTTCACTACGGAACAGGTGCCTTCGAAGGTATCCGCGCCTACATGACCGACAAGGGTCCAGCTATTTTCCGACTTGAAGAGCACATGGCTCGACTCGCTGCAAGTTGCAAAATTCTCATGATTGATCTTCCGTACAGTGTTGAAGAACTCTGCAAGGCCGCGATTGACACCATTAAGGCAAACGATGTGAAGGAAAACACTTACCTTCGACCACTCGTTTACCTCGGTTACGGCGAAATGGGAATTTTCCCGCTCAACTCACCGGTGAACACCATCATCGCGGTGTGGCCATGGGGTGCATACCTCGGAGACCACGGATCTGAAAATGGTGTTCGCATGAAGATCTCGTCATGGGCTCGTCACTACCCGAACTCAATGCCCACTGCATCTAAGACGGTTGGTGGCTACGTGAACTCAAGTCTCGCGAAGGTTGAAGCAGTGAAGGCTGGCTACGACGAAGCGATCATGCTTGGAACTGACGGGCGCATCTCTGAGTGCACCGGAGAGAACTTGTTTATTGTCAGAAATGGCAAAATCATCACTCCGCCTGCTTCTGGTGCTGGCGCCCTGAGTGGCATCACACTCGACAGTGTTGGAAAAATTGCGAGTGACCTCGGTTACGAGCTCAGCTTTGAATCAATGCGTCGAGACGACCTGTACTTGGCTGATGAAGCATTCCTCTCTGGAACCGCTGCAGAAATTGTTCCAATTTCTTCAGTTGATGACCGCTTGGTTGGAGACGGCACGCCAGGCCCAGTAACTAAGGCAATCCAAAAGACCTATCTTTCAGCGGTACGAGGCGAACTTGCTCAGTACGAAAGCTGGCTAACTCGGGTCTGACCCGCGCTTTAACCATAGAGAGAACGCTCTAACCTAGAGCAATGGCTCAACCATCATTTTCACCAGTACCAGCTGCCGGTGAAGTCCGTTTAACCTCAGAAACTTCCATTCCTGAGATAGGACGCCCTAAGAAGGCAGGCTTACAGCGACATGCCAGTCATGGAACTGACAAAGGACAGGGAACTCCTGCTCCAGGCGAAGGTTACGCACTAACAATTACTAAAAATGAGTGTGCCAAGTTGCACTTTGAGAATCACGATGATGCTCATGATGTCGAATGTGGCATTGCACTTATTGCCGCCAAGCGAGCAAGTCTTATTGGCCGAGGGCCGACACTTGGAGATGTTCACGTCGCACTTGACCTTTTTGAACTGCGTTCAGCTTCGGTCATCACCCATGAAAAAGTGCTTGCGTTTGCTGGACTTGGTCATTCCTACGTTAAGCAACGCGCATTTGTCGATTCTGTTTCAAAGTCACAATTAGTAACACCAAACTAAGGAATAAAAATGAGCTTCTCACTTAATGAAGAACAACGCGCCTTTCGCGACATGATGCGCGGGTTTGTTGATGAACAAGTCGCTCCGAACGCTGCGCACTATGACCGCGAGCAAGCATTCCCACAGAAAAGTTACGACGCCTGCGTAAAAATGGACCTTCCATCACTGCAGGTCCCTGCTGAATACGGTGGAGCGGGTGCTGACATGGTTACTCAAGCAATCATGGCTGAAGAGATTTCACGTGGTTGCGCATCAACAGGTGTAACAATTCTTATTTCGAAGCTCGGCATGCTGCCAGTGATGAACTTTGCTTCTGAAGAACTGAAGCATCAGTATCTTCCACGCATTGCCACTGGAGAAATTCAAGCTTCGTACTGTCTTTCGGAAGCAGACGCGGGATCAGACGTTGCTTCAATGAGAACTCGTGCAGTAAAAGATGGCGACGACTGGATCCTTAATGGGTCTAAGTACTGGATCACTAATGCAGGAGTTTCAGACACCTATACCGTCTTCGCATCAACTGACCCGTCAGCAAAGGGTCGAGGCATCACCTGCTTCCTTGTAGAAAAAGACTGGCCCGGCGTTTCCTTCGGCAAGCACGAAGACAAGATGGGCCTTCGTGGTTCACCAACCAGTGAAGTGATCTTCACTGACGTGCGAGTTCCTGACTCTCACCGAATTGGTGACATCGGACAAGGTTTCACCATTGGTATGCACACGCTTGACCGCTCACGTCCAACCATTGGCGCCCAGGCAGTAGGGATTGCCCAAGCAGCCATTGACTACGCCGGAAACTACATGAAGGGCCGCAAAGCCTTCGGCGGCACAATCGCTGACTTCCAAGGTCTTCGCTGGATGCTCGCCGACATGGCAATTCGAACTGAAGCAGCTCGTGCCATGGTCTATGCAGCATGTGCCGCAATTGATGCAGGTGATCCTGACCAGAATCTCAGCTACCTCGGGGCTGCAGCGAAGTCATTCGCTTCAGACACCGCCATGAGTGTCGCTACTGATGCAGTGCAACTCCTTGGGGGCTACGGCTTTACCAAGGACTTCCCAGTAGAGCGCTTTATGCGTGACGCCAAGATCACACAGATCTATGAGGGCACGAATCAAATTCAGCGCATTGTCGTAGCGAAGCATCTGCTTAAGTAGATACGTGACTATCTCAATTTCTTCTGCGGAATATGTTCGCCGCGGTCTTCTAAAAATCAGTGCCAGTAACGTTCTTGGCGTTATTGACACGCTTGATCTGCGTCCAACTGGAAAAATCAATCCAGTCATTGGAGTCCCACTTCGCAACCTGCAGCAAAAGCGCGATGTTCAGATGTTCGCATCGACTGCACCAATTGCCGCAGTTAAAGCGGTACTCGAAATTCTTGCTCTAGAGCCAATGGAGCAAATCATTGAGGCGCTTGGTGATAATGCAGAACTACCTACATTTGATCAAATGTCAGTTGCCATTGATCAGCTAATCGCCAACGGTTCAACAGCCGACGACATTGTTGCCCTCATGGCGTTCGCGATTGGTGAAGAATTTCCAGCCGGACCGCACTGTCAAAAACTATTTGAAGAGCGAACAGAGTTTGCGCTTCCTCAACTTCCTGAAGGTGCGGTTGCAACAACTTCATTCTTTACTCCAAAGGTTGTTGATCCAGCAATTAAAGAGCAACGCCAAGCACGAAAAGAAGCTGAGAAGAAAAAGAAGAAGCGCAACTAGTCCGCTGA
>DAIQPM010000001.1:0-40502 GCA_036787355.1 Acidimicrobiales bacterium | reverse complement strand
ACTGGAACGCGTTTTCCGACTTGACCGGCGTAGTGAATTCCGAACCACTGGTTCGTTAGATGCCCACCACCATCAACCATGAATTGTGGTCCAAGAACTCGCCCGAGCGCCCATCCAGCAATCAGGGCGGGAACGAGGGCATCAGCAAACGATGCCAGTGAGGTCGTTTTCCAGTATCGATGCTTTAGATAGAGGCCAACAGGTATTGCTAGGGCAATTCCACCAAAGCTTGCCAGCCCACCCTGCCAAACTGCGAACCAACGACCCACATTTCCTGAGTAGTAAGACCAGTTGGTGATGATGTTGGCAAAACGAGCACCGAGTAATCCAGCAACAATAATTATTCCTGCGAAAAGACCAAAACGGGTTGGATCAATGCTTGCTCGAACGAGCCTCTTTTCGGCGTAGACATACGTTACGTACGCTGCAATTGCGAGCCCCAGTCCATAGATGTGAAATACCAATGGACCAATGTGAAATGAGGTTGGAAAAGCCGACACGCCTTAGCCGCGTACTCTTCCAATGCCTGCGAAGCCGTAGCCAAGACGAACTCCAACAATGTGAACCCTTGTTCCAGTGTGTTCTGCTTCGATCATTCGTCCTCCACCGACATACATTGCAACGTGTGAGTATCCGTGCCATCCGTAGAACAAAAGATCGCCGGGTTGAATGTTGTAGAGCGGAACTCGAACAGTGTTGTTCCACTGTCCTCCAGAGAAGTGCGGAAGTGAAACACCCACGGCTGCGTAGGCCAACATGGTAAGTCCCGAGCAATCAACGCCGTATCGACTCGCTCCACCCCAGCGATACCAAACGCCAAGGAAAGTTTCCGCTGCACGAACGGCACGACCACCGACGGTGTTCGTTGGTGGTGCTGGAATTCCGTTGGGGCGAGCACTAGTGAGAGTCTTGCCGTCCTGAGCAGCTTGTGCGGCTTGTAGTGATCGAACGATTGATGCAATACGACCCTTTACGTGATTAAGCGTCGACTGCAGGTTTCGCTGAAGACTCTGTGCTTTTGCGTACGCGCTGAGAGCCACTGCGTTCGCCGCTGCCGCTTCTGCTTGCTTGCTAGCTAGTACTGCGCGCTCTTGGGTCAGTTGAAGCTTGTAATTCTTCAGTCCCGCAATTGTGCTTGAAACGTTGCCTTCAGCCAGTTGGTTGTAGACGTTTGTCGCTCCTAGTTTTGAGGCATTAGAAGAGAAGAGGGGATTAGTACTACTGGTCGCCCCAGCATTGACGTAAGCAAAAATTGCTGAATTACGAAGTTGCTGATTGCCCTTGGTGACTCGACCCTCAATGCTGTTTACCGTTGCCTGCGTATTGGCAATCTCTCTGTTTACCTTGCTTAGTTTCAACTGTGCTTGGTCATACTTCTGTCCGAGCACTCCAACCTTTTGGTTGATATCGTTCATTTGCTTTAGAAGAGCGGCCGCTTCGGCGCGAGCTTCCTTCAAGGTCTGCGCCCCTGCGTGGCGTGGCGAGATGACCAGGGTGCTAGTGCACACTGTCAAGATGGCCAGGGCTGTAAGCAACCACCGAGTCGTGGTGTTGGCCGCAGCGTCGATAGGCGCTCTGAGCGCTCGACGAGTCATACCAACAAGGCTAGTTTGCCCAGGCCAACTTTGGGGCAGGGAATGGCTGTGAATGTTCTAAAAGTCCTGGTCAAAGGAGATCTAAAACGCAAAATTCTTATGAAAAGTCCTCAAGTGACTACCTTATTTCTTCACAGAATAGGCTCGTTCCTATGTCACAGCGCTCAAAACACCTTCCACGTCGTAGTTGCCTCTCAACACCAGGTTCATCGGACCGATTTCTTGCAAAGGCGCCAACAGCCAAAGCGGACTTCTCGTTCCTTGACCTCGAAGACGCAGTAGCACCTAACGAAAAGGTTGCAGCACGCGCCAAGGTTGTTAACGCCATTCGAACACTCGACTGGGACGACCGCGTTCTGTGTGTTCGCGTGAATGCATGGGACACCGTGTGGACCTACGGGGATGTTATTGAAGTCGTTGGTAACGCTGGAACTCGACTTGATGAAATCATGATGCCTAAGGTTCAGTCCGCTGCAGAAGTTATCGCAATGGATCTGCTCCTCACACAAGTTGAGAAGAACTCAGGACTACCAGTGGGCCACATTGGACTCGAATGCCAGATCGAAACTGCTCAGGGCCTCATTAACGTCGAAGAGATTTGTGCTGCATCACCACGCATTGAATCCATTGTTTTTGGACCAGCTGACTTCGCTGCTTCAATTGGAATGCCAGTCACCACCATTGACGAAACAATTCATACGGCACAACCTTCTAACCCTTTTAGTTACGTTTTCGCCAAGATTCTTATGGCGGGACGTGCGAACGGCCTTCACGTCATTGATGGCCCCTTCCTTAAGGTCCGTGACCTCGATGCACTCCGCCTCGCTGCTGGCGTTAGTGCGTCATACGGCTACGACGGAAAGTGGGCCCTTACGCCTGACCAAGCTCTTGTGCTCAACGAGGTCTATTCACCAAGCCAGGACATGTTCGACAAGTCATTTGACATCCTCGACATCTACAAGGTCGCGACCGAACAAGACGGAACCGGCGCGCTCATGATGGGTGACGAGATGATTGACGAAGCTTCAGCCAAGATTGCCCAGTCATTCGTAACTCGTGGTGAGCGTTCAGGAATGAAGCGCAGCCCTAAATAATTTGAATACCGACTGAAATGGTCGGGATTTTAGGCATTTAAGGTGGAGTAATGGCCACCGCTACAACTCATGATTCGAGTTTGACCCAACGCGTCCGTGCATCATTCTCACCTAGCGAATGGCGTTCGTTGTACATGATGTTTGGCTTCATTACCTTCCTCCACATTGTTGGATGGGGAATTCTTTTCTACGCGTCCAGCAAGCACTACAACGTTGGCTCTGGACAGATTCTTGGTGTTGGAACGGGCGTGCTCGCATACACGCTAGGAATGCGTCACGCATTCGATGCCGATCACATTGCGGCAATTGACAACACGACTCGTAAGTTCATGAGTGAAGGCAAACGACCAATGTCAGTTGGTTTCTTCTTCTCCCTGGGTCACTCCAGTGTGGTGTTCGCACTCACCGTTCTTCTGGGTCTTGGAGCAAGGTCTCTTGGAGCACAAGTACGTAATTCAAATTCAGGACTTCACCACTATGGCGGATTAGTCGGAACAATTGTTTCAGGAGGATTCCTCTACATAATTGCCACTTTGAATCTTGTCGTCCTCATTGGCATTGTCCGCCTTTTTGTTCAGATGCGCCAAGGTCGCTTTAATGACGCTGAATTAGAGAAGCACTTGAACGCACGTGGCTTCATGATGCGCTTCTTTGGACCAATTGCGCGCTCAATTGATACGCCTTGGAAGATGTACCCGCTGGGTATTCTTTTTGGACTCGGTTTTGATACCGCTACTGAAATTGCCTTCCTCGTATTGGCTGGAACTTCTGTTGCCGCTGGACTACCTTTCTACGCAATTTTGTCGTTACCGATTTTGTTCGCTGCTGGCATGAGTCTGCTCGACACGATTGACGGATCGTTCATGAACTTCGCCTACGGGTGGGCTTTTTCGAAGCCGATCCGAAAGGTGTATTACAACATCGCCATTACGGGGCTAAGTGTTTTTGTCGCGTTCTACATCGGAACGCTAGAGATCCTGCAAGTTATTCAAGGGCAATTCAAATTGCATGGTGGCATTTGGAACTACTGCGCAAACTTCAATATCAATGGAGCAGGAATGATCATTGTTGGAATTTTCGTAGTTGTCTGGGCCGGCGCACTTCTTTACTGGAAGTACGGCAAAGTTGAACAACGCTGGGAAAATGCAGCGACGAAAGCACAAATTGCTCGTGGCGAAACGCCAGATGCCCACTCAGCTGGAATCACCTTGGGAGCAGTTCATGCCCCATTTACTATTGACGAATAACTAGTTAACGGTGTCGAGTAGTCGACGAGCAACTACCTTCAAGCACAACGTTTCGTCAGCACCTTCAAAGATTGAAAGCACGCGAGCGTCAACGAAGTAGCGGCTCACTGGGTATTCCTCGGCGTAACCCATACCTCCGAAGATCTGCATGGCTTCACGAGTTACCCATTCAGCAGCTCGACAGACGTAGGCCTTGGCCATGGAGGCTTCCATAATTCCGCCCCCGTTACCCATCATTCGAGCAACTTCTAGTGAGAACTGACGAGAGCACTGAATGATTGCGGCCATGGTTCCGAGTTTCACGCGAGTGAGCTCGTAGTTGAGAATTGGCTCACCAAAGACCACGCGGTCACGTGAGTATTCGAGTGCTGCTTCGTAAGCAGCCTGCATAAGTCCTACGGCGCGAGCTGCAGTCTGAATGCGACCGTTTTCGAATCCAGCCATCTGGTAGTAGAAGCCCTTGCCAAGTCCCGACTCTTCACCAATCAAGCAGTCGTCTGGGACAAACCAGTTGTCGAAGTTGAGTGAGTAGCTGTGCATTCCGCGGTAACCGAGAGTGTCAATTGGGCGACCTTCGAGTCGTCCACCGCCATCTTGGTTGAAGAGGAATCCGTGCGCTTCACCTTGGGGCTTTTCAACGAGGAACACTGAAAGTCCACGGTGAGCCTGAGTGCGGTCTGGGTTGGTACGAGCAAGGAGTAGCAACACATTGGCGCGAGCACCGAAGGTGCACCATGTCTTGGCACCATTGATTAGCCAACCGCCATCAGTTTTGGTAGCGGTAGTAAGAATGCCCGCAACGTCAGAACCAAAGTCCGGCTCAGTCACGGCAATCGCAGCCAGGACTTCGGCGGTAGCGAGCTTTGGCAGCCAGCGCTCCTTCTGCGCCTGGGTTCCACCAGAAACAAGGGCTCGAGTAACAATTTCTGGGCGAGTGATCAGAGACCCACCAATTCCGAGTCCACCCCATGAGAGTTCTTCGGTTGCTACAACCATGCCGAGGTATTCGCCTTCGCCACCGGTTGCAAAGCCGCCAAACTCTTCTGGAACACTGAGTCCGAATCCACCAATTTCTGCAAGTCCGCTAATGATTGATTCTGGAATGTCACCGTTAGTGCGGTGAACATGTTCTGCGTGTGGGCGAACTTCTTCTTCTGCGAAACGATGGAACATTTGTGACACCATTTCAAATTCTTCGTCGAGGTGTTTTGGTCCAGGTGTTTCTGCGAGAGATCCTACGAATTCAGCTTGGCGGTACGTAGATACGAATAGTGCAAATGGCTTGTACCAATCACTCTCAACACCCCAGAGTTCTTCGCGTCCAAGAATTCGTGTTGCGAGGTCGCTAAGAGCAATGGCGAGGAACGCTGCAGTGAGGTCAGCTTCTTGTGTTCCCTTGGCAGCGTAGGAAAGACATGCACGCGCAGTCGCGATTGCACTAGCGGCGTGTGCGAGATCGTAGGCAAGTGTCTGCTCTTTGTCTGGTCCACCAAGTGCGCTCAGACGCTTCACGCCTGTGTCAATGACTGCCTGTGCTTGGGCCACGAGCTCAGTGGCTTTTGTAACGTCTACGTTGGGAATTGTCATGATGAAAAACTACCGGTTTTTTGCAGACTTTGATGCGCCCTAGGCTGGAGGGATGAACGTTGTCATGCTCCTTGCAGATTCAGCCCAAGTGGCTGACGGAAAGCTGTACATATTGGGTGGTGGCTGGTCCGTAACCGGCCCAGGTCCAACCCCCTCGGCCGTGGCGGTAAAGGTCAGTGTTGACCGCCATGAATTCGACAAAGAGCACCACTGGGAACTGTTCTTGGAAGATGCCGATGGAAAGCTTCTCACTATCGACACCCCAGAAGGACCGCAGAGCATTGAAGTTCGCGGCGACTTCTCGGCGAGCGAACCCCAAGGCGTTCCGCTCGGTACACCAGTTGATGTACCAATCGCAGTGAACTTCGGACCAATTCCACTTGCAACTGGGCAACGTTTTACTTGGCGCATGGTTATTAATGGCGAGGCGCTACCTGGCGCGAGTGCGTCATTCACGACTCGTCCGCAACAAGAAAATGAGGCAGAATAAAAGCATGACTACATACGACCACACCTTCGGCCGTTACTTCGAGGACTTCGAAGTTGGCGACATCTTCAAGCACTGGCCAGGTAAGACAATTACTGAAGCTGATGATCAACTGTTCTGTGCCATCACAATGAACCAACACCCACTGCACAGCGACCGCTGGTTCGCAGAAACGCAGAGCGTGCAAGGACAAAATGTTGTTGTCGGAAACCTCGTGTACTCACTTGTTCTTGGTATGAGCGTTCCTGATGTTTCAGGCTCAGCAATCGCAAATCTTGAAATCGAAACGCTGCAACACAAAAATCCAACATTTCACGGCGACACCATTTACGCAGAGACCCGCGTGCTTGAAAAGAAGGAATCTTCTTCGAAGAACGACCGCGGTGTTGTGACAGTTGAGACCAAAGGCTTTAAGCAAGACGGAACTGAAGTTTGCTACTTCCGTCGTCGCGTCATGGTGTGGAAGAAGGAGTTTGCTCCAAAGCGCCAGCGCCCATACGGTGACGACGCCTGGCAGTGATAGCGCGACGTTTCGACGTGCGCTGCTGAGGGCAACCCCCTCACTAAAAAGAGACTTGCCCTGGATCGGGGCAACACCGTGGAAAGTACTCGTGAGCGAGTTCATGCTCCAGCAAACCCAAGTCTCAAGAGTCATTGAACCTTGGGAGAAATTCCTGAAGTCATTTCCAACCCCGACTCGCTGCGCTGATGCTTCGCTTGCAGAGGTTTTAAAACTCTGGGGTGGCCTTGGCTTTAGCCGTAGGGCGAAGGCACTTCATGAAACGGCCAAGTTGATTCGCGACCAGCACAAGGGCAAAGTTCCCGCAACAGTTGAAGAGCTCCGGTCACTACCAGGGGTAGGCGAATACACCGCAAACGCGATTGCATCCTTCGCGTTTTCAGTTCCAGTAGCGATTCTCGACACAAATGTTGGCCGCATCCTTAGTCGTGGGGTAGCGAACAAGACTCTTTCTCAAATTGAGGCAAGAGCGCTGGCGAGTGAACTACTTCCGAGAACGAACGCAGCACAGTTCAATCAAGCAATGCTCGATCTCGGCGCACAGTTCTGCAAGTCAAAGCCAGCGTGTGAACAGTGCCCGGTTGCAAAGTCGTGTGCTTGGAAACTACAGGGCGGTAAAGATCCCGCTACAAAAAGTGCTGGTGTTTCAAAACCGCAGTCAACGTTTAAAGGTTCAGATCGCCAAGTCCGCGGTCAAGTACTAGCTCAGTTACGAACTGCGCCTGCGAGCATGATCAAACTGCGCTCACTCTTAAATGAGGTGGAGCCCACCAGGCTTCAGAAGGTGCTGGACGGTCTCGTTGATGATGGACTAATTGAGCAGCGTGGACGCATGATGCAGCTTCACGGCGAATAGTAAGTAGTGTCACTCAGGTGAGTATCAATATTTCAGAATTCAAACAAGTCGCCAGCAACTTCGCCACTGGAGTTGTAGTCGTTACAGCGACGACATCTGACGGACCGGTTGGTTTCACCTGTCAAACCTTTGGCTCCCTATCGCTCGAGCCGCTGCTTTCGTACTTCACTGCGCAGACTGGCGGCTCATCATGGCCTCGTATTAAAGGTGCTGAGTCGATTGGGATCAGTATTTTGAGTCAAGAACAAGAGCAACTTGCTATGCAGTTCGCCGCGAGTGGCTCAGATAAGTTCAGCGGTGTTGCGTGGAAGCCAGGTCCAGGTGGGGCTCCGTTGATTGAGGGCGCTCTTGCACACGTGGAGGGCACACTTCATTCTGTTACCACTCACGGTGATCACGAGCTTGCAGTTGTTGAAGTTACCTACGGCACCGTAAATAAATTTAATAAAGACAATCCAAGTGAAGCTATGCCGTTACTGTACTTTCGTGGATCGTTTGGACTACCAGCGTAAGAGTACAAATGTAACTAAGGTTCGCAGTGTGCGAACCATTTTGCTCAACAATGCATGTGGATGCAGCTGATGGCTATGTTCATCGAAATCATCCTGGTTGTTCTGATAACACTCAGCAGCGCTGTCCTTTTACTTCGTATGAGAAAATTGAGCAGAGACAAGTTTCGTAGAGAACTGAAGAGTCTTGATCCGAGCCTCATGGTTCCACCGCCATCGCCATATCAAGTTGCCCCGGGATTTCGCGTAGTGCCAGAAGATGTCACTGAAGTCCAGCACCGTACCCCCGAGAAACCCAAACTCGATACTTCTTCAGAAGGTTTTGTCTTCAATGACAATCAAGTTTCACCAATGAGTGAAGATGAAATCTTGTCTCACCGTGAGCAGCAACTTCGCACGCTGGCGCAATCTTTTGAAAAATCACCACTCAGTTTTGCTGCTGTTGGATCAATCGTGGGAGCAACACTGGTGATTGTTGTTTTTGTTATTTACTATTTTCACTAAATAGTTTTGTTGCGCCAAGCTCTGAAAGTACGAACGCGCTTTCTTGGCAGCCATCTCGCCAAGAGTCATATCTTCCAGAAGGCCCACCGTGCCCCGCACCCATTTCAGTCTTTAGATAAACCACGTTGTCCGGATTCACATCTCGGAGTTTTAGAACGTACTTCGTTGGCTCCCAGAATCCGACTCGAGAGTCATTGAGCCCACCAGTTACGTACATGTGTGGATAAATTCTGGTGCTTCCGTCTGCGTTGGTCGCGCTCACATTGTCATACGGTGAATAGGACTTCATTACCTTGTAGGCAACTTCATCTTTTATGGGGTCACCCCACTCTTCCCACTCTCCAGCAGTAAGGGGAAGCGTTTCATCCAGCATTGAAGTAAGGGCATCAACGAATGCGACGTCTGCCACAACTGCTTTATAGAGCTCAGGGGCAAGGTTTACAACGCCACCCATCAAAAGTCCTCCGGCTGAACCACCCATGGCTGCCAGCTGGTCTGGAGTTGTCCAACCCTTGGCTATAAGGTCACGCGTGATGGCCACAAAGTCGCTAAAGGTTGTCGGCTTCTGGTTGAGCTTTCCTTGGAGATAGAAATTACGGCCCATCTCTCCACCACCACGAATGTGAGCAATGGCGTAGATAACACCACGGTCAAGCATTGAAAGGCGTGAAACCGAGAAGTACGGATCAATACATACTTCGTAACTTCCGTAACCGTAGAGCAAGAATGGCGATGGCTTCTTAGCGGTCATGGAACCGTCTGCATGAATGTCTACGAGGTCACGTCTTGCCACTAGGGAAATAGGAAGTCGTTGTCCATCGCTGGCAGTTGTCCAGAGGCGAGTAGTCACGTAGTTTGACTCGTCGTAACCACCTAGAACTTTCTGCTGCTTTCGAATAAATCTCTCACCAGTTTCTACATTGATGTCAGCAATGTAGGCCGGAGTTACCAGTGAAGTTACAGAGATGCGCACAAATGGCGTGTCGTATTCGCCACCGCCGCAGTTGAGAGTGCTTGGCTTGGCACCAGAGTCAATGACTTCTGAGCGTTGGAAGAAGTCATCACCAAAAGGGTCGTTGCCGTCGAGTGCTTTGACGATTCGTCCAACGCAGTAGCCGTCTTCTCTGGTGCTGATGGTGAAGAAGTTGGCAAAGGCATCAATGCCGTCTAGACGGTTACCCGGCTGGTGGGGGATGATCTCTCTCCATTCGCCACCGTTCACTGGTTTGGCGAGGCAGCGAAAGTCAACGGCTTCTTCGTTAGTCACCTTTAGCCACCAGGCGTTTGCGTTCTTATCCGTGAAGTGATCAATGCTGTATTCAATGCCGTGTCGACGAGCCTCAATGAGTTGCAGTTCTGCAGTTGGGTTATCGGCGGGTAGCCAGTAACACTCGGTTGTCATTGACGAGCTCAGTGCGACAACAATAATTTTGTCGTCGCGAGACCTTCCAATGCCTACGTTGAACTGCAGGTTGTCTTCTTGAAAGACAAGCACATCTTGTGAGGCATCTGTTCCAAGTTGGTGACGCCACAGTTGGTAGGGCCTCCACGCATCATCTACACGCGTATAAAAGAAGTACTTTGAGTCTGTTGACCACGCTGAACCGTAGTGAACATTTTCAATGACATCATCGGGTGCGCTTTCGCCTACGAGCGAGCGGAAGGTAACACGGTGGCGTTCGTTGCCTTCAAAGTCAGTTCCAACCGCTAGCCACTTGTCGTCGAAACTTATGGCGAGAATTCCGACGGAGAAGAAGTCGCTGTCGCCAGCTTCTGCATTCATGTCAATAACAATCTCTTCACCTTCGATTGGAGTTTGCGGATCAATCGTTGGTGGGGTGTAGTCATCATCAGTTGCTTTTAGGCGACAAACAATTGGGTACTGGAGACCTTCAACGGTGCGGCTGTAGTGCCACCATGAACGTTTGCGAGATGGAACAGAGTTGTCTGTTTCTTCAATGCGGTTCTTCATTTCTTGGAAGAGCTCTTCGGTGAGTGGTTCTAGGTGCTTTAGTTCGCTCTTAAGGAAGTCGTTCTCGTTTCGCAGGTGAGAAAGAACTTCTTCACTACCTCGGTCCATGAGCCAGTAGTAGGGGTCAACTCGGGTGTCACCATGGTGGGTGAGTGAGTGTGGGCGCTTAGGGACTGATGGTTTGTTCATGGATTGCCAGTTTGCCAGTAATTCTTGGACATGAAGCCTCATTTAGTTACTACTATGGACGTAGGGTAAATCCCCAAGGAGCTACATGTCAATTGACAATCTGGATTTCAGCCGTTACCAGTTGGGCTGGTCTGACGAGCACCTGGCCGTCTTTAAGCCAAAGAAGGGCATCAACGAGGCAATCGTCCGTGAGATGTCAGCAATGAAGAAAGAAGAGCAATGGATGCTCGACTTTCGACTTAACGCTCTAAAGAACTTCGAACGCAAGCCCATGCTTCCATGGTTCGCGACTCGCATGCCCGACCTCGACTTCAACGACATTTACTACTACATCAAGCCAACTGAGAATCAGGTCGACCGATGGGAAGACCTTCCAGACGCAATTAAGAACACCTACGAAAAGCTTGGTATCCCTGAAGCTGAGCGCAAGTACTTAGCCGGCGTTACAGCACAGTACGAATCAGAAGTTGTGTTTCACCGTAACCGTGAAGACTTAGAGCGTCTCGGTGTTTTGTTCTGCGACATGGACACCGCTGTTCGTGAGTACCCAGAGCTTGTTCGCAAATACTTTGGAAAAGTAATTCCACCAAACGACAATAAGTTTGCAGCACTTAACTCAGCGGTGTGGTCCGGTGGATCGTTCATCTATGTTCCACCTGGCGTAAAGGTTGACCAACCCCTTCAGGCGTACTTCCGCATCAACACCGAAAACATGGGTCAGTTCGAGCGCACGCTCATCATTGCTGATGAAGGTTCACAAGTTCACTACGTGGAAGGTTGCTCTGCACCGGTCTACTCAACTGACTCATTGCACTCAGCAGTTGTAGAGCTCGTGGCACTTCCTGGATCACGGATCACCTACACCACGATTCAGAACTGGTCTAACAACGTGTACAACTTGGTTACCAAGCGCGCACGCGCAGAAGCCGAAGCTCACGTTGAGTGGATTGACGGAAACATTGGTTCACGACTCACTATGAAGTACCCAGCTGTTTACTTGATGGGACCAAAGGCATCGGGTGAAGTTCTTTCTGTTGCGTACGCTGGCCCCGGCCAGGTGCAAGATGCAGGAGCGAAGATGGTTCACTGTGCCCCTGAAACAACATCAACAATTGTTTCTAAGTCAATTTCAAAAGATGGTGGGCTCACTTCTTACCGTGGACTCGTGAAAGTGGAAGAAGGCGCAACGGGAGCAAAGAGCTTCGTACGTTGTGACGCTCTTATTCTCGATGAACAGTCAATTTCTGAAACTAAGCCGTACATGGAAGTAGGCGAGCAAGACGCATCAATCGGTCACGAAGCCACTGTTTCCAAGATCGGTGATGACCAGTTGTTCTACCTAATGAGCCGTGGACTCACCGAGGCCCAAGCCATGGGAATGATCGTGAACGGCTTTATTGAGCCAGTTACGCGAACTCTTCCAATGGAATATGCCGTTGAGTGGTCTCGACTAATTGAACTTCAAATGGAAGGTTCAATCGGTTAACGATTGGCTAAGTAATGTGTCGTAAATGGACACAGCTAGTTCAAAACACGTAGATGTCGTAGTAGTTGGCGCCGGCCTTTCGGGCATCGGCGCTGCATGTCACTTAATGATGCAGTCACCATCGAGAACGTTCGCGATTCTTGAATCACGCAACGTAAGCGGTGGAACGTGGGATCTTTTTCGTTACCCAGCGGTTCGCAGCGACTCGGACATGTACACGCTCGGATATTCGTTTGCCCCATGGCGTGAAAAGAAATCCATTGCTGATGGTCCACTGATCCTTAATTACATTCGTGAAACTGCTGAAAAGTTTGGTGTCGAAGAGAGAATTCAGTACAACCGACGCGTGGTGGATGCCAAGTGGTCGAGTGAAACCGCACTGTGGACTCTCACTATCAAGCACACCGACAGCGACACTTCAGAATCAATGACGTGCAACTTTCTCTGGGGTAACACTGGGTACTACACCTATGACAAGGGTTACCGTCCTGATTTTCCAGGTGAAGAAAAGTTCCAAGGAAGACTTATTCACCCTCAGCATTGGCCTGAGAATCTTGACTACAAGGACAAAACAGTTGTCGTCATTGGTAGTGGCGCCACAGCAATGACCATCGTGCCAGCAATGGCAAAAGAAGCTGGCAAGGTTGTCTTGCTACAACGTTCGCCAACCTATGTCGTGGCCCGTCCCGATGTTGATGAGTTCGCCGACAAGATTCGCGCAAGGTTCTCACCCAAATTGGCTCACAAGTTAATCCGCTTTAAAGCCATCTCTCTTGGAATGCTCACGTACCAGTTGAGCCAGAAGAAACCCGACCTTATTAAGCGCAGACTTCGCGAAGGCGCAATGGCTTTGCTGCCTGAGGGCTACGACGTTGACACTCACTTCAACCCTACGTACAACCCATGGGATCAAAGACTGTGCCTTGTTCCAAATGGTGATCTCTTCACTGCAATTTCTTCGGGTAAAGCAGAAATTGTTACTGACACTATTGAGTCCTTCACCAGTGATGGAATTCTTCTGACATCTGGGAAAGAGCTCAAGGCCGACATCATCGTCACCGCCACTGGCCTCGTGATGCAGCTGCTTGGTGGAATGAGCATCAGCGTTGATGGTGTCCCCGTTGATCTAGGCAAGACAGTTTCGTATAAGGGGATCATGCTTGCAGGGGTGCCTAATTTGGGCACCACATTTGGTTATACCAATGCGTCATGGACACTAAAAGCAGATCTCACCGCTGACTACATCTGTCGTCTTCTCAACAAGATGGAAAAACTTGGGGTACGCCAGGCAACGCCAAAAGTTCCGAGTGATCAAAATCTCGAGCCAACCATGGGTCTTACTTCTGGCTACGTCAAGCGTGCACAGGGCAACCTGCCTTTGCAAGCAGCGAAGAAGCCCTGGAAGCTGTATCAAAACTTTGCGCTAGATACCCTGATGTTAAAGCACGGCAGAATCGATAATGAAATGGTTTTTAGTAACGCAGGCAAACGCTAACGAGCGTTTCGCCACATACGAAGAAGTGGCGGGCCATCTTTCACTGGGGTAAGTGGCTCACGCGGTTCAAATCCAAATCGCTGGTAATAGGCAATGTTGTCTTCATTCTGCGTTTCGAGATACACGGGTAATCCTTGTGGGTCAATTTCCTTGAATGCGTGCTGCATGAGCATTGTGCCAATGCCGCTTCGTTGTATTGCTGGCTCAGCCACTAACAAGAACAAGTACCAGTGCGGATCTTTCGGGTGCTTCTTGGCCATTTCATTCAAGTACTTAGTTCCATCAACCAGAGCTAGTGGCCGTCTGTACATGGAACGAAGCACTCCAGGGATCTGAGCGATTTGAGTCAGCACCGACTGGGGGTAGCAACCATTTGGTAGCCACGCAGAAACGCCAACGATTGCATCTGAATCATTACGCACCGTAATAACTCGCCCACCCTTGCCGAAATGCAACAACTGGTTCAAGAAGAACAGATATAAACCTCGCTTGCGTAGTTTCGCACCAGGAGAGAGGTGACAGAAGAATGGATCATCCATGAATGCGCGCTGCGCAACCCAGCATGCATCCTTTATTTCTTTTCTAGATAAAGCCCGCTCATCAACGCGAAAGCTTGCCATTTGCTTATGAGATAGCCATGGTGGTGACGTCGAGTGTCGTTAGGTCTGGCCCCATCACCAATAGTCCGCTAAATCCTGAAGCAAGCTCTCGCCACTCATGCTCAGTTTCTTTTGAAAGTGGTGGGACGAAGTGCGTTAGAACCAGTGCTTTCACACCGCCGCGTTGAGCTGTGTCTGCGGCTTGTGCAACGCTCGAGTGATAGTCAAGAATGTCTTGAAGGCGTGGATTAGGAATTGACTTAACCCAGTCATCGCGAATAACTGTTTGTACGTATGCACTTGCACCCTTAACGAGTTCATCCAGAGTTGCACATGGCACTCCGTCGCCACCAATGACAACGCTCTCTCCATCTTTTTCAATGCGGTAACCGATGGATGGCTCGACTGGGCGGTGGTCAGTTGCACCGGCGATGACTTCTTGGTCACCAATTGTGAACGTGTCACCGGGGCGCACTTCTAGAACTTCGAGCTTTGGCGGTTCATTTAGATCAGCGTGGTGTCCAATGCGGTAGCCCACGTCAGCTTGCAACATCTCACGCATGCCGTCAATGAACGCTTTAGTTCCAACTGGTCCAACAATCTTGAAGTTTGTCCCAGATGGCGCCATTACCCACTGGGTTGTAATGACATCGTTGAGATCACAGACGTGGTCACTGTGAAGGTGGGTAAGGACAACGCCGTGCAACATTGCTGGAACAAGTTGCGCTTTGGCGAGGCGCATAACAACACCTCTGCCTGCGTCGAAAAGAATGTTGGCAGTTCCGGTTTGCACCAGAGTAGAAGGCCCCGCATTGTCAGGATTTGGGATTGGCGAACCAGTCCCAAGTAAAACGATTTTCATGGGTCTCCTAAGGTTTAGTCGACAGTATTCCACAGAAAAACTGTGCGATGATTCATGTATGGGCATGCGTGAAGAATGTAAACACTTTCAGAGCCGGACCTATAAGTCAGGTGAAGTCGCAAGGTTTTGCGTACTCGGTAACGCACCCGATCAGCCGTGGTCTTGCCCTGAGAACTGTTTGACGTATGAACGACGTTTGGTTGACGTTGGCTGGTCGCACGGCACGCTCGTTGATAAACCAGTGGAGAAGCTCCCAGAAAACGACATCCCCATCGAGGACCGACGTGAAATCCTTGACATGGCGAGTGAAATAGTTAATGCAATTGCACCCGAACTCATTGAAGAGCGACGTCGCCAATTAGACGAGGAAGAAAAGAAAAGTCGACGTGGTTGGAAGTTCTGGCGGCGTTAGTCGCCGTTAAAGACAGCCGGACGACGCTCAATGAAAGCGGTGAAGGCTTCCTTCAGGTCGTTGCTATTGATGTAGAGAGCGTTCCAGTTCGCAACAAACTTGAGGCCTTCATCAATTGTTCTTCCATCGTTAGCGCTCAGCACTGCCTTCGTTCCTTGAACAGCAAGTGGAGAGTTCGCGGCGATTTCATTTGCGAGCTCGTACGCAGCTGCAAGAACTGATTCGGCATTGTCGCCAGCAACTCGGTTAACAAGTCCAATACGCTCCGCGTGCGCAGCGTCAAAGTCTTTAGCGGTGTAGGCAAGCTCTGCAACGTGACCGGCACTCACAATTCTGGGTAGACGCTGAAGTGTTCCAAGGTCAGCAACAATTGCGATCTTTGCTTCACGAACCGAGAACACGGTGTCACTGGAACAAAGTCGAATGTCACACGCAGTAATGAGGTCGATACCTCCACCGAGGCAGTAGCCGTGCACTGCTGCGATGACTGGGACCTTTAATTCTGCAAAGCAAGTATTTGCGTCTTGCATACGAAGAATTGAGTCATAAAAATTCGAGTTAGCAACAGCTGACGATTTTGCGCTCGAGGAAGCTCCGAGGTTTCCACCCATTGTCTTCAGGTCGAGGCCAACAGTGAACGCTGGCCCCTTGGCAGCAATCACCAGAACACGAATGTCTGAATTAGCGGCAACTTCTTTTGCCGCGAGTGGTAGATCATTGAATAGGTCCCTGCCCATTGCATTGCGTGCATCTGGGCGGTTCAGCCACAAAGTAGCGACGTGTCCGTTAACTTCGAGAGTCAAAACTTCTGATGAAAATGCCATGATTTCCCCTTGCGAGTCTTTTCTCAGCCTAGAGGAGCGACCGCTGGGCATTTTCTATACCCGATTACACTTAACTAGTCCCTAAAACTATGAAAACTTTCGCTGAATCAGCCACTTCCTTTATTGCCAGCCAGAGCGATGCTGCTTCACGCCAGGGTGCCTTCAGCGCATTCGAGGCCACTGGACTACCAACGACGTCGGACGAAGTGTGGCGCTACGCACCACTAAGTGAACTGAGTCTCGATAAGTTCAACGTCACAGCAAGACCGAGCCAGCACACCGACTCTGCTTTTGCTTCTGACTTAACAAAGAGTGCCGGCCTTGTAATTCGAGTCATTGATGGTTTCTGCGTCAACGTTGGAGACCTTCCCGACGGAGTTCACGCCGAGTCAGTTGAATCTTCTACGTCTTTAAGTGGACAGTCGCTTGTCACCAGGTACGAGAGCGACACATTCGCGCAACTAAACGCAGCACTGGCGCCTTCAACAACCCTTATTCGAGTTGATGGCGGCGTTCATGTTGAAAAGCCAATCATTGTTCTCAATTCAACCAATGCGCAGTCTTCGTTCTCTCGCACACAAATTGAACTTGCTAAAGGATCTAGCGCCACCATTGTTGAGTACTTCGAAGGTGGAGAAAATGCACTGGTTGTTCCACTCAGTGAATACGCCATTGGTGAGAATGCGTCGCTACAGCTAATTACGTATCAGCGACTGAATGCGTCTGCTTGGCACGTGGCTAGAACAACTGGTCTAATTCAGCGAGATGGCCGACTTCGCCAGGCGGTAATTGGCATTGGTGGTTACTACAACCGCTCACGTAATGATGCTGAGTTTCTTGGCACCGGCGCTGAAAACGAGCTCCGTACAACGTTCCTCGGTTCTGGAAAGCAAGTGCATGATTTTCGCACTCGCCAGTTCCACAAAGTCGGCCGCAGCCGCTCAACGCTCCTTTCAAAGGGAGCAGTTGCGGATGAGTCTCGCTCAATTTACACGGGTGTGATCGAAATTGAAAAGGGTGCGAAGCGAACTGACGCTCGTCAAACGAACCACAACCTCTTACTTTCGCCTCACGCTCACGCGGACAGTGTCCCAAACCTCGATATCCGTGAAAATGATGTCATGTGTGCTCACGCTTCAAGTGTGGGTCCGCTTGACGAACTACAGCGGTGGTATCTCGAATCACGCGGGGTCAGTCGCCCAGATGCGGAGCGGCTCATGATCCAAGGGTTCTTCAACGAAATGCTGACAACCCTTCCAAAAGAACTTGCGCAACTTGTTGAGCAAGACGTTACGTCAGTACTTTCTCAAGTAAACGTGGTCACGCCATGACCACAACCGATATTGGAGCACTTAGTGACTTCGACAATGGCGGAGCAAAGCAAGTAAAACTTGGCGATCGCACTCTGGTCGTTGTTCGAATTGAAGAAGATGTTTATGTCCTTGATGATCGATGCAGCCATGAAGACTTCAGCCTCGCCGAAGGCATTGTCGACATTGCTAATTGTGAAATTGAGTGTGCACGCCATGGTGCCATGTTCAGTTTGAAAGACGGTGCCCCAATGTCATTTCCTGCGACCAAGCCGGTAGCTCACTATGACGTTGCAGTTACTAATGGACGAGTAGAACTGGTTCTCTCATGAGCTCAACACTAAAGATTGAAGGCCTCCGCGCAGAAGTTGCCGGCAAGGAAGTGCTTCGCGGATTTGACCTAGAGATGGCGTCTGGTGAAGTGCACGTCATCATGGGACCAAACGGCTCAGGTAAGTCAACCCTTGCGCATGTTCTAACGGGACACCCCGGTTACAAAGTTCTCGCTGGTTCAGTGAAACTTGATGGGGTAGAACTCCTTGAGCTCTCTCCAACCGAGCGAGCACGACATGGTCTGTTACTGGCTTTGCAGCAACCAATGGAAGTACCAGGCGTTCGTCCTTACGACCTCTTGCACGCTGCTGGCGCCAGTGAAGAGAAGCTGCACGAACGAATGATTGAAGAAGCGAACAAAGTTGAGCTTCGCCCCGACGTGCTTGAACGTTTCGTAAACGTTGACCTTTCTGGTGGCGAGCGCAAGCGAGCTGAAATGGTGCAGCTTGGAATCCTTCAACCGAAGTTCGCAGTTCTTGACGAAATTGACTCAGGTCTTGACGTCGATGCACTGGGTGCAGTTGCCCGTCGACTCCAGCTCGCAACTAAAGAGTGGAACTGCGGAGTGCTCGCGATCACACACTTTCGTCGTTTGCTACAAGAACTCACACCAACAAAGATTCACGTGGTTAGTGAAGGCCGTGTTGTGGCAACTGGTGGCCCTGAACTTTCTGAAGTACTTGAACGCGATGGCTATGAACCATTTCGTGCACAACGTGCTTGACCAAAATTTTTCACTTCTAACGGTAAAGTAGTTAAATGGTTGACAAGCGTCGTAATGAGCCGAACGGTTCTCGGAGGCAAGAAAATGCCAAGCGCAAACTTGCAAATGAACAGCGACTAGTTGCACTTGGTGAGGCCGTCGATCGCAAAAATGGGATAGAGCGCAAGCCAAAGCGCCAATCAACCCGGTCCTCCGGTGGAGGTCCAATAATTACCAAGCGCAGAGCTATAACCACTGCGATTGTCGTCGCTGGACTACTGCTCGGACTCGGTGGTGGCGGTTACATTTACGCGCAACTGAAATTTGGTGCCATTTCAAAAATTAATGTTGCTGGGGAACTTCCAACAATTTCGGGAGAGCCGTTTAACATCCTTGAAATTGGGTCAGACTCTCGCGTTGGCTTGACTGGTACTGTCAGCGCTCAGTCGGGCGCTTCTTCTGGGGCAGTGGCTGGTCAACGAAGCGACTCAGTAAAAATCATGCACGTTGACCCGGGCAAAGGAACAATAAGCGTTCTTTCTATTCCTCGTGACCTCATGGTGACGCTGCTGCAAAATCAATCACTGTATGGAACCTATAACCGCATCAATGTCAACTTTGGAAGTGGTCCATCACTTCTCGCACAGACAATTACCGCAAACTTTGGAATTCCAATTAACTACACAATCACGGTGAGTTTCCAAGGTCTCATTAATGCTGCCACGGCTATTGGCGGCGTTTACTTGAACTTCCCGTACCCATCTGCTGATCCGTACTCGGGGCTTCGCATACGACACGCCGGCTGCCAGTTAGTCACTGGATTTCAAACACTCGCGGTGTCTCGGAGCCGCCACTTTTATTACAACGCCAAAGGAATTTGGAACTGGCCCGGTGACAACGCTTCGTATTCAACTTTGACTTCACTTGGCTGGGTTTCCGATGGCTCAAGTGACTTCGGTCGCATAGACCGCCAGAACGCATTTATGGAAGCGTTCATCTCGCGTGCCAAGGGGCTTTATAACCCGCTAACAATCAACTCGCTGCTTTCGAAGATTCCACAAGGTATTCAACTTGACTCTAAATTCTCACTCAATGAGTTGATAGGTCTTGCTGTGAAATTCCATCACTTCAATGCTGCAAGCCTGAACACGTACACAATGCCCAATACCGCTTCGGTTGTGAAATTGGGTGGTGTCCCTCAAGACGTACTCATCTTGCAAGAACCCGCAGCCCAGCAGATGCTGACCACAATGTTTGGCAGCCAACTGCTTGCCCCGACAAACCCACCACCTGGTGTCAACTTGCAACCACTTGTCATTCCAGCTATCACGGCTCCATCTAACAGTGTTACTGCGACCACGGTTACTGGGAAGAAATTGAAGCACAGTCCGACCACGACAACAACAAATCCAACGCAGGCTGTTCCTTCGTTTGACCCTAAGCCCTGTACGCCCTAGTTAGCTGGGCACTTCGCTTAGGGCTTGGCTGAGTGTGTTCCATGCCAGCACTGCACATTTAATTCGTACTGGAAACTTCACAACACCTTGCAAAGCTGCGAGTTCACCTAGAGCTCGGACATCGACTTTGGCTGGCTCGTTGCCATCTTCGAGTGCTGCTTCATGACCAGTCATGAGACCCTTAAATGTGCCAATTGTCTCTTGCACTTGCTCGAGTGTTTTTCCCTTAACTGCTGCACTCATGAGAGAAGACGATGATTGTGAAATTGAGCAACCTTGACCAGTGATCTTTATGTCTTTTAAAACACCTTCAGCAACGTCAATGTAGACAGTTATCTGATCGCCACAAAGAGGATTAAATCCCTCGGTACAGACTGCAGGAGGTGTTGGAAGTTCTCCACGGTTACGTGGTGAACGGTAGTGGTCCATGATGATTTCTTTGTAGAGATCTTCAAGTCCAGCCATGGTTAACCAAACATCCCAATGGCACTGTGCAGAGCTTCAATCAGCACGTCAGTGTCTCGAACTAGTGAATACGGACCGTAAGAAATGCGTGCGGTTGCATTGAGGCCAAAGCGCTTCATCAGTGGCTTGGCGCAGTGGTGGCCTGGTCGAACACAAACTCCAAATTGGTCGAGCATTTGTGCCACGTCATGTGGGTGCACGCCTTCAACATCAATACTGATGACACCACCACGATCAGTCATGTCTCTGGGTCCAATGACTCGGATACGACCCGAGAATTCAAGCTCTAAGCGAGTGAGAGCGTCACCAGTGAGGTCGTGTTCGTGCTGGGCAATGTTGGCCATTCCGAGCCCTGTGAGGTATTTAACTGCAGCGCCAAGTCCGCCAGCTTCAACAATCGGGGGAGTGCCGGCTTCAAATCTGGTTGGCCCACTCGCCGGAGTGAAGCCTTCAACGGAAACGTCAGCAATCATTCCGCCGCCACCGAGGAATGGTGGCATCTCGCCAAGGATCTCTTTACGTGTCCAGAACACGCCTATGCCAGTTGGCCCGAGCATCTTGTGAGCGGAGAAACTCATGAAGTCAACATCTAAGTCTTTTACGTCAGTCACACTGTGAGCAACTGATTGCGCTGCATCAACTGAAATAAGCGCACCGTGTTTGTGCGCAATAGCGCTGAGTTCTTTAATGGGGTTAATTGTGCCGAGCACATTTGACATCCCGGTTACAGAAAGAAGCTTGACGCCCTTCATAAGTTCATCAATGTTTGAAAGATCGAGACGGAAGTCGTCCGTCACTGGAATGAAGCGAACCTCGAAACCGAGCATTTCACGGAGTTGAAACCACGGAACGATATTGGCGTGGTGTTCCATCTCGCTAAGCAGCACGACGTCTCCAGCTTTTAGATTTACACGGCCCCATGACCTGGCGAGCAAGTTGAACGATTCTGTGCAGTTCTTGGTGAAGACAATTTCCTCTGCTCCGCCAGGAGCATTTATAAATCTTGCAATTGCGAGTCGTGCGCCCTCATAGGCTTCGGTCGCTTCACTGGCCGTTTGAAAGACCGAGCGGTGAACATTTGCGTGATGTAGCTCGTAGTGGCGAGACATTGCTTCAATGACGGCTCGCGGAGGAAGCGACGTAGCGCCAGAGTCCAGATACGTAATTGGATGACCATTAATAACGCGAGTTAGTTGTGGGGTATCAGCCCTAACTAGTGCAGCGTTAAAGCTGGTCACGCGCTGACCGGCCGCCAGGAGTCGTAACCTTCGACTTCAATCTTTTCGGCAAGCTCTGAGCCACCGGAATGAACAATTTTTCCGTCCACAATGATGTGAACACGGTCAGGCTTAATTTCTTCCAAAAGCTTTACGTAGTGCGTAACGACAACTGCACCCATAGTCGGGTTCTCTTCGCGGACGGTACTAACTCCACGCGCCACAATTCGAAGTGCATCGATGTCGAGTCCTGAATCTGTTTCGTCGAGGAACGCAATAGTTGGCTCCAACAGTGCCATCTGGAGCACTTCGTTTCGCTTACGCTCACCACCAGAAAAACCGTCGTTGAGGTGTCGCTCAGCAAATGCTGGATCCATGCCTAGGCGCTCCATCCATTCCATGAGATCGAGTCGAACTTCAAGGACGCTTAATTCTTCGAGACCTTTACGTGCGGCGATTGCTTGGCGAAGAAATTGCACCACGGAAACGCCACTAATGGCCTCAGGGTATTGAAACGCGAGAAAGATACCCGCGCGTGCACGCTGGTCAGGCGACCACGTCGCGATGTCTTCACCGTTCAGGAGAATCTGTCCTTCGGTAACGGTGTAGCCAGGGTGTCCCATGACGACGCTCGCGAGCGTTGACTTGCCAGCACCGTTTGGTCCCATGAGGGCGTGAACTTCTCCGGCGTTGACAATGAGGTCGACGCCACGAAGGATTTGTGAATCCTCGGCTTCAACGTGGAGATTTTTGAGTTCTAAGAGGGGTGCAGGCACATAGAGAGCCTACCGGTGATATTGAGTGTTTAGCCCAAACATTTACCAGCCGCGCTCTATCCATTCCGCCAAATGTGGGCGCTCAGTTCCAATGGTGGAGCTGTCACCGTGGCCCGGCCAGAAGATGGTCTCATCTCCAAATTGTGCGTAGAGCTTTTCCAGTGAGGTGATGATCGTGGTGAAGTCCCCACCCTCAAAGGTTGCATTTCCAGGCCCACCAGGAAACAGTGTGTCACCGGTGAAGAGAAGTGGTGTTGAGAGTAAAGAAAAACACGTACTCCCAGGAGTATGTCCTGGAGTGTGGTGTGCGAGAAGTCGAAGTGAACCGCACGAGATCAAGGCGCCATCTGCAATGGTCTCGTCATAACTCGAAAGCATTGCTTTGTCGCCATCACCGACCAAGACTGGAATCCCGGCGGCGCGAAATTCTTCGACGGCACCAATGTGGTCCCAGTGTCCGTGGGTGGTCAAGACCTTTCTCACCTGAAAAGCACTGGCCGCTTCTAGGAGCAATTCGGCTTCATTTGCAGCATCAATAAGGAGCGACTGGCCACTTTGGCGGCAAGTGATGATGAACACGTTGTTGGAGAGAGGCCCCACCACCAGGCGGCGAATCTCAGCAATTTCACTGCTCCACAGAAGTTCGACGTTTTCCATCTCCCCAGACTGCCACCTTTCGCCGAGGGTGTCAGTTTTTGGCTAATGTCACATAGGGCCGGGCTACTCACCGGTAAGGGAAAAAGGACATCATGAATTTCGGATTCAGCGAAGAACAAGACGAACTACGCAAGATGGTGAAGCGCTTCTTAGAAGAGAAGTCACCAGAGACTGAAGTACGCCGAGTGATGGCGACTGATGAGGGGTACGACCCAGCAGTCTGGTCATTGATGGCGAACGAACTCGCACTACAAGGTCTTGGCATCCCAGAAGAATTCGGCGGCCAGGGTTACGGACCTGTTGAGCTCTACGTTGTCTTCGAAGAGATGGGTGCAGCACTTCTTTGCTCTCCATACTTCTCAACTGTTGCTCTTGCGTCAAACGCACTTCTCCACGTTGGAACTGATGCCAACAAGAAGGCGTACCTCCCAGGAATCGCATCTGGCGAAACAATCGCAACTGTTGCACTGACTGACGAAGCTGGCGACTGGGATCTTTCAAAGATCAAGGCCACAGCAACTGGTTCAGGCGACTCGTTCAAGGTGAGCGGAACATTTAGCTACGTAACTGACGCCAACACTGCGTCACTTATCTTGGTTCCAGCACAAACGTCTAAGGGGCTTTCACTCTTCGCAGTTGCTGGTGATGCGCCTGGTGTTACACGCACACTTCTTCCAACAATGGACCAGACTCGCAAGCAGTCAAAGGTTGAACTTAAGGACGCCGCTGGTGTACTTATTGGAACTGAAGGCGGAGCACTCGCCGGTCTACAGACAACTCTCCAGATCGCTGCATCAGCACTCGCTGCTGAGCAAGTTGGTGGAGCACAGCGTGTTCTAACTAACGCAGTTGAATACGCGAAGCAGCGTGTTCAGTTCGGACGTCCAATTGGTTCATTCCAGGCAATCAAGCACAAGTGTGCTGACATGCTTCTCGACGTTGAATCTGCAAAGTCAGCTGCGTACTACGCAGCATGGGCTTCACAAGAGTTGAGCGATGAGTTGCCAATTGCTGCAAGTCTCGCGAAGTCTTTCTGCTCAGAGGCCTACTTCCACTGTGCTGCAGAGAACATTCAGATTCACGGTGGAATTGGATTTACATGGGAGCACCACGCACACCTGTACTTCAAGCGTGCCAAGAGTTCTGAATTGTTCCTCGGTGAGCCTTCATACCACCGCGAACTTCTAGCTACTCGTCTAGGAATCTAAATAGGTGCTCGATCACGAGCAACTGATCAGTGGTACTTCTCACTTAGAACTTCGTATTGCTACGGGGTCTTCGACGGCTTCGTCAGGTCACATCCTTATCTTGATGCACGGCCTTCCGCGCACCATGGGCATGGGTCGCCAAGCGGCAGGGCTTCTTCCAGAGCTGGCTGAGCACTTAGCGAATGAATCCGGCTGGACAGTGGCGACAGGCACGCTCTCTGGTGTTGGCACGAGCACTGGAACCTTCAGTGCGACACAGTGGAAACAAGACATCACCACTGTTGTTGAGCGCATGAGTAAAGAGAAGCAACGTATTTCACTTGCGGGCTTCGGGTTCGGGGGAGCGTTAGCGCTCAATACGGCGGCAAATGACGAACGCGTTCAAGGTGTCGCCACATTTGCGGCTCCTGCACACCTGCCCCATTGGAGTGGATCGGCAGAAGAACTACATCGAGGAATAAAAATCGCTGGCGTGGTGAGTGACGCAGTTGCGCTGCAGTCAGTGCAAGAACTTTATAACGATGTGCTCTCTGTTGACCCACTCGGTTCGATAGCAAAAATTCCTCCACGTCGACTGCTTATTGGTCATGGTTCCGATGACATAGAAGTCCCCACTCAAGATGCAAGAGACCTCGTTGATGCAGCGCAGCAACATGCAGAACTTCGAATCATTCAAGGAGCTGGCCACCAAATGCGAGCTGATCCTCGGATGGTTGCAACGTTGCTCGGCTGGTTAGACCGCCACTAAGAGCCGAAGGCTCGGGTGAGTTCTTCTGTGATTTGATGAGCTACTGCTTCGGGGTCCTTTGCCTCCGTGAGCGCTCTCACCACTACAAAGTGATTGAGTCCAGCGGCCGCTAAATCAAACACGTTGCTGGCATCAACACCACCTGTAATAAAAACTGGACGATCACTGCGCGCTTGACACTGAAGCGCATACGCAATGCCCGTTGCTTCACGCCCTGGCTTGGTGGGTGTAGCGACAATTGGCCCAGCACTGATGTAAGTGGCATCAGTTGTTAATGCCTGTGTGAATTCACTTTCAGCATGTGTTGAAAGACCAATGATTGCGTCTGGTCCAAGGAGTTGGCGACAATGCTCAACACTGACGTCATCTTGTCCAACATGGACGCCATCAGCGCCAACTTCAAGGGCTAGTTCTGGCGAATCGTTCATAATGAATGGAACACCGTAGTCACGACAAATTGAGATCATTAGTTCTGCGGTTTTTCTACGGATGTCATCATCGAGGTTCTTTTCACGCAGTTGCACAATGCCAACGCCACCTCGAAGTACTGCAGGCAAAAACTTAGACATATCGTCTCGGTGAGGGACACAGAGGTATAAACGGCGAGAAGTTAGCTCTGTCATCCAAGACACCTTAGAAGGAATGCTTGGCATACTTGCTCGCTAAATGTAGGGCAGAATAGAGGCATGCAAATCCCCGCCAAGGCCGACTACGCAATCAGAGCGTTGCTTACTCTTGCGGCGAGTGAGGACTCAATTAGTGCTGAGCACTTGGCTGAAGAGCAGGGTCTACCGGCAAAATTTCTGGGGGCAATTCTTTCTGACCTGCGCCGTGGCGGAATGGTGACAAGTCAGCGCGGACCAGAAGGTGGATTCAAACTCGCACGCGATCCCGATCAAATAATGATCGCGGACATCCTTCGAGTTGTATCTGGGCCAATGGCTGGTGTTCGTGGAATGCGCCCTGAGACGCTTGAGTACGGTGGGGAAGCAACTCACCTTCGTGACGTTTGGGTGGCTGTTCGTGCATCACTTCGTGAAGTACTCGAGCACGTCACTCTCGGACAAGTACTTCGTGGTGAACTCCCCACAGCGGTAACTCGCTTCACGGATGACCCGGATGCGTGGATTACTCGAGTCATATGAAAACAATTCACACCGACGGCGCGTGCCGTGGGAACCCGGGGCCCGGCGGATGGGCGTGGGCTAGCTCTAAAGACGAATACGCAAGTGGCCACCATGAGCACACCACGAATCAGCGTATGGAAGTACTCGCGGTTATTGAAGCCCTCAAGTCAAATGATGATCAAGAAATAGAGATCGTTTCAGACTCCACGTACGTTGTTAAATGCTTCAACGACAAGTGGCACGTTGGCTGGTACCGACGAAACTGGAAAAACTCCCAGGGCCAACCTGTGGCTAATCGCGACCTCTGGGAAGAGCTCTTTGCTCTAGTCCTGGAGAGTGACCGCAAAATCAGATTTACGTGGGTAAAAGGCCACTCTGGGGACCTTATGAATGATTTCTGTGACGTGCTCGCCACCGAAGCCGCAGACCGGCAAATGGGTAGTCGCTCGTAGGCTTTACCGGGTCAGAAGCCTGGCTAATGCATTAGGATTTCACCCCGGGGGGCTTTCGTCTAGCGAGTTAGGAATTGTCGTGACAAACGAGGTCCAAGAGTTCGATGTAGTGGTTATTGGTGGTGGCCCCGGTGGCTACGCCGCCGCTCTTTATGGTGCAGCAGCGGGTCTTAACGTTGCTGTAATCGAGCGCGACAAAGTTGGGGGCACATGCCTTCACCGCGGATGTGTTCCCGCAAAAGAATTCCTCGAAACCGCACACGTCCGACGCACTCTCGCACACTCAAGTGATTTTGGAATCACTACAGGTGACGTAAAGGTTGACTTTGCTGTTAGCCAAGCTCGAAAGAACGAAGTTGTAGACCGACTCTTTAAGGGAGTATCTGGGCTTCTTAAAGGCCGAAAGGTCACCGTCTTTGAAGGAACTGGTCGACTCGACAAGGGCCTAAAGGCAACAGTTGTTGACGGAGCAGATGCTGGCAAGGTCATTCAAGGCAAGAACATCATCCTGGCTGCTGGTTCAGTTCCACGAACGATTCCTGGCTTCGACATTGACGGAAAAATTATTGTCACCTCTGATGAGTTCCTGAGCCTCACAACTCTTCCAAAGACCGCGGCCGTAATTGGTGGGGGAGCAATTGGTTGTGAGTTCGCTTCAATGCTGAGCGACATGGGATCTGAAGTAACAATTCTTGAGGGACTCCCTACGATTCTTCCTCTCTGTGACGTAGAAGTTGTTAAGGCTGTGGACCGCGCCTTTAAGAAGCGCGGCATCAAAATTCAGGCCGGCGTAAAAATCACTGGTCACACGCCAAACGCAAATGGAACCACCGTGAGTGTTGAAGGTGGCGAAAACATTGACGTTGAAATGGTGGTCGTTTCTGTGGGGCGTCGTCCCCGCACTGAAGGGCTGCTCGGCGACGACACGGGCGTAGTTATTAGCGAACGAGGATTTGTCGATGTCGATAGCTACATGCGCACCGGTGCTGCAAATGTTTTTGCAGTAGGTGACGTTGTTGCAACTGCTCAACTCGCACACGTCGCATTCGCTGAAGCAATCGTTGCGCTTAAGACAATCCTTGGTGAGCAAGTACTGCCTGTTGACTACGACCGAGTGCCATGGGCTATTTACTCAAACCCTGAAGTTGCTTTCTGTGGTCTCACCGAAGAAGCCGCCAAAGCTAAGGGCTATGACGTTGTAGTTAAGAAGGACCCATTCGCTGGTAATAGCCGTGCACAGATCATTGGTGAAACTGACGGAATGGTGAAGATAATTGCTGAAAAGCGACCTGACGGCACAGCTGGTCAAATCCTCGGTGTTCACATGTCTGGCCCTTGGGTCACTGAACAACTTGGCGCTGGTTACTTCGCTGTTAACTGGGAAGCAACTGTTGAAGAAGCAGCGGCTCTCATTCAACCCCACCCATCACTTTCCGAGACGTTTGGAGAAACACTCCTAGCGCTCGCTGGACGAGGACTTCACGTTGGCTAATGTAACGCTCCCATCACTCGGTGAATCAGTAACCGAAGGAATAATCACTCAGTGGTTCAAAAAAGTCGGCGACGTTGTCGCACGTGACGAAGCACTCTTTGAAGTTTCAACTGACAAAGTCGACTCAGAGATGCCATCGCCATTTGCTGGCGTGCTAACGCAAATCTCTGCTCAAGAAGGCGACACGGTTCAGACCGGTGCCATTGTTTGTGTCATTGATGAAAACGCAACCGCGGGAAGCGTTGCTCCTGCTCCCGCACCAGAAGCTCCAGCGCCAGTGGCCGAAACACCAGCGCCAACTCCAGCTGCTCCAGCTCCCACACCTGTTGCGTCAACGCCTGTCACATCTCAAAGCGCTGGGCCAGGGGTAGTTGCATCGCCAGTAGTTCGACGCATTTTACTAGACGGAGGAATCGACCCCTCAAGTGTCAACGGCACAGGTCCTGGCGGGTCTATTACCCGTCGTGACGCTGAGCGCGCAGTTCTCCAAGGCGGCGAAACAGAAGCTGCATTCCCAGTTTCCAGTGGGCGAAAGCGCATGGCTGAGCACATGGTTGTCTCAGCACAGAGCACACCTCACGGATTCGTTGCCATTGAAGTAGACGCCGACATCTTTGCGAAACTCGCGAAAAAAGGTCGTGAAAGCAAGGACGGCATCACGATTACTGACGAAATGGTTGTTGGTCTCGCCGCAGTTCGTGCACTGAGTGACTTTGAATACTTGAACGCAACGTTCCAGGGTGAAGAAATTGTTGTTCACCGCACCGTTAGTTTGGGCTTTGTTCGTTCACTTGATGAAGACGGCATGTTGGTTCCAGTTGTTCACGCTGCAGGCGGGCTCACACTTCGTGCCCTTGCGCGAAGGGTGAGTGAACTCGACGAGCGACTCAGTGAGCGTCAAATGACTGCTGATGATCTCATGGGTGGAACGTTTACCTTGATGCGCTCACCAAGCCCTCACACGCTCTACACCGCACCAATCATCATCCAGCCTCAAGTGGCGGTTCTCTCAATGGGATCAGTTCGTGAAGTGCCTGTGGTTGCTAAGAAAAAGAAGAAGAAAGTTTCTATTGAAATTGGCTACCGCATTGTGCTTGGACTTTCCTTCGACCACCGAGTCTGTGAGCCAGTGCTCGCTGCTGCGTATCTTGAACGAGTAGCCGAACTGCTCGCAGGAATGGACTTAGAGAGCGAGCGCTAAATGTTGCGCAGGCGCCATCTCGGCCGAGTTCCATTCGCTGAGGCCAATGATTTTCAAAGAGCGCTTCTAAACGCAAAAGATGATTACATCTTGCTGTTTGAGCACCCACCGACCTTTACCAAAGGTGTGCGAACTGAAGAGAAGAACATTCTTAGTGACTTAACGTTGACCGGTGCCGCGGTTGTGGATGCTGACCGCGGTGGCGATGTTACGTATCACGCACCTGGACAAGTCGTTGCTTGGCCAATTGTGAGTGTTCTAGATGATCCATCTTCAGGCAAAGCCCATAACGCGATTCTTGAAGACGCAGTTATCGCCACGGTAAAGAGTTTTGATGCTTCAGGGAAACTCGGCCTCGTTGGTCGACTAGATGGCTACCCAGGAGTCTGGGCGCACACCGACAGCACGCCCTACAAAATTGCAGCCATTGGCACACGAACAGAACGCAATAATGCTGGAGTACGTAGAACGCTTCACGGGATTGCGCTCAACGTTGACATAGACCTTGAGGGATTTTCTCCAATAGTGCCATGCGGCATTTCAGAACACCCTGTCGCTTCAATGAAGTCTCTAGGGCTTGAAGTTACATCTGTCGAAGTTGAAGAGCGTCTCGGAGAAGAACTCGAAGCGCGCCTTGGTGGCAACGCACAAGTTGCTCGTGTTGACCGCAGCCTTTCGAGCACATCAACTGAGCGGCCACTACTTCGTCGTCTACGCAAAGCTGGCGTTGACCCTGATGCTGGCATACCAATTCGTTCGCGAAAGCCCGAGTGGTTGCGAATCGAAGCCCACATGGGAACTGAGTACCAGTCACTTCGCACACTCACGGAAGATCTTCGACTCGTAACTGTCTGTGAAGAAGCAGGGTGCCCAAACATCTTTGAGTGCTGGGAAAGTGGAACAGCGACCTTCATGGTTAACGGAGAGCGCTGCACCAGAGCGTGTGGTTTCTGCTTGATTGACACCAGAAAGCCAATGGCACTTGACCCAAGCGAACCCGAGCGTGTTGCTGAAGCTGTTGTTCGACTCAAACTGAAGCACGCGGTGATTACCTGCGTCGCGCGTGACGACCTCGCAGATGGTGGAGCTGGAGCGATTGCGGACACGGTGCGTGCCATTCGTGAACGCTCACCTGGAACTGACGTCGAAGTACTGATTAGCGACCTGAAGGGTGACGCAGACGCACTGCAATTGATTATTGATTCACGCCCTGACGTAATGAATCACAACATTGAAACGGTCGCTCGCCTACAACGAGCAGTTCGCCCAAGCGCTGGATACATGCGATCAATGACCGTCCTTGCCAGAAGTGTGGCTGCAGGACTAACAACTAAGTCTGGTTTGATGGTGGGACTCGGTGAAACGCCAGAAGAAGTTGAAGCAACACTGGCCGACCTTGCAGCAGTTGGAGTTTCTATTGCAACCATTGGCCAGTATTTGCGCCCGACTGAGAAGCATCTGCCAGTTTCTAGGTACTGGGAACCAGCAGAGTTCGATGAATTAGCTCGCAGAGGTATGGCTCTTGGCCTCAGCCACGTCCAAGCGTCACCACTGACGCGCTCTAGTTACCACGCGCGTGAAGCACTAAGTGATGCAACGCCAGTTGGCGTTCCAACACGTCGCTGATTACCAAATACGAACGCGCTCTTCTTTAGGCATAAAGAGCTTGTCGTTTTCGCTAACGCCAAATGCCTCAACGAATTCGTCAAGGTTTTTAACAATCTGGTTGCATCTGAATTCAGCAGGCGAGTGAGGATCGATTGTGATGAGACGGCGAGCCTCGTCGGGACGAGACTTTCCGCGCCATACTCGGGCCCAGTTGAAGAACAAACGCTGCTCACCAGTTAAGCCATCGATAACTTCTGAAGGTTTTCCTCCAAGGGCAATCTTGTATGCCTTGTAAGCAATAGTGAGTCCACCAAGGTCACCAATGTTTTCTCCAATGGTGAGTGCACCATTGACGTGAACATCTGGTGCCGCTTCTGGGCGCAGAACGTCGTATTGATCAATGAGCGACTTGGTGCGGTTCTCAAATTCACTGAGGTCTTTTTCACTCCACCAGTTATTGATGTTGCCATCACCGTCGTACTTAGAACCCTGATCATCAAAGCCGTGACCTACTTCGTGACCAATTACAGCTCCGATACCTCCATAGTTGGTGGCGTCATCTGCTTCGAGGTCAAAGAAAGGCGCCTGAAGAATTCCAGCGGGGAACACAATGCGGTTCATCACTGGGTTGTAATAGGCATTAACGGTCTGAGGAGTCATGCCCCACTCGTCACGGTCAACAGGCTTACCGATCTTTGCGAGCATGTAGTCAAGTTCGAACTTTGCCAGTGCGTGCAGATTGCCAATAAGGTCGTCAGCTCTGATTTCTAGAGCTGAATAGTCGCGCCACTTGTCGGGGTAGCCAATCATCGGGACAAACTTTGAGAGCTTTACGAGAGCCTTTTGCTTGGTCTCGTCAGTCATCCAGTCAAGACTTTCGATGCTCTGCTTGTAGGCCACCATGAGGTTCTCAACGAGCTGCAACATGCGCTGCTTTGCGGCTGGTGGGAAGTACTTCTCTACGTAGAGCTCTCCAATTGCTTCACCGAGGAAACCTTCAACGAGCGATCCACCACGACGCCAGCGCTCTTTCATCTCTGGTGTTCCTGAGAGTGTGCGGCCGAAGAAGTCAAAGTTCTCTTCCACGAAGGCACTTGACAAATATGACGCAGCTTCGCTGATGATGTTCCACATCAGCCACGACTGCCACGAAGCGGCATCGAAGTTCGCCATCAGGGTCTTAAGGCCTTCAAAGAATGGGGGTTGGCGAACAATGAGTGTGTCGAATGCACCACTTGGGATTTGACTCTTTTCGAGCCACAGTTCCCAGTTAAATGTTCCACTCAGTTCTTGAAGTTCAACAAACGACATCTTGTTGTAGTTGAGCTCAGCTTCTCGTAGCTTCACTCGGTCCCAGTGATACGAAGCGATCTGTGTTTCGAGTTCCATAACTCGCTTGGCGTGACCTGCAGCATCAGCTATTCCCGCGAGCTCGAACATTTTGCTCATGTGAGCAACGAATGCAGTTCTCACGGACTCATGCTCAGCTTCACGATAGTAACTCTCGTCAGGAAGACTGATGCCGGACTGGCTCACGTAAGCAATGTGCGTGGTGGAATCTTTGAAGTCCGCATAAATGAAGGAGCCAAAGATGCCGCTCATCCCTCGAGTCCACTGAGTTCCAAGGAAGGATGCCAAGTCATTAATCGAGGTAACTTGCTGAGCTTCGCTCAATTCTTTAGCGATTGGTGAAACACCAAGTTCTTCAATTCGCTTTTCGTCCATAAACGATCGGTAGACGTCGCCGACTTTGCGAGCATTGCTCCCAGGGGTTGCAGCACTGGCGGCACATTCGTCAATTATCTTTCGAACGCGGTCTTCGCTTTCCATACGCAGCTCATCAAATGCCCCGAAGCGTGCGCGGTCGGCTGGGATCTCTGCGTCACGGAGCCAAACGCCATTCACGTGGCGAAAGAGATCATCTTGAGGTCGAACATCAGAGAGAACATTGGTTAAATCAAGTGAGTTGCTTGAGCGGGTTGTCATAGGGATTCACACTAACAACTCACAATTTTCTAAAACTCTCAACTCGCAGCGACAGTTGTGATTACTAGCTAAAAGAAAGTGTGTATACTATGCGCATGGCAAGAATCAATGTTTATCTACCAGATGAGTTAGCCCAGCAGGCAAAAGAGCTGAAACTAAACATTTCTGCACTTACGCAAGATGCGATCAAAAGTCAGATGGGGGCGATGGCGACCAATAATTGGCTTGAGTCACTCCGTCGTCCTAAAGCAAGAACAATTTCACATGAGAACGTGATGGAAGTGCTTAGAGAAGTTCGAGACGAAGCTTCGACTTACCATGGCTGACCTCGTCATTGATGCTTCCGCAATTATCGATTTAATTCTTGGTGGTGAACTTGGTGACGCTGTCTACCGAAGAATATTCGGCAGTGAATTGCACGCACCTGCACACATTGATGCAGAAGTGCTTTCAGCATTTGGAAGAATGAACCGAGCTGGATCGCAGTCAGATCAAGAAACGCTTGGAAACCTTAATGAATTTCTTGGGGCCCCGATAACACGACACGCCATCGGTGATTTGCTCATCGGAGCATGGTCACGTCGAGACAATGTGAGCCTGAAGGATGCAATTTACATTGAGTTATCTCAGAAGTTGACAATGCAAATCATTACGACCGACAAGGGAATGACAAGCATTCGAAACGCTGAGGTAATCAGCGTGAGTTAAGCGAGGAAGTACTTAGCCTTCGGGTGATGACAGATAATGGCATCGGTTGTTTGCTCAGGGTGAAGTTGGAATCCTTCAGAAACTGTTACGCCAATTCGATCTGACTCAAGCAGAGCAGCAACCTTGGCGTTGTCCATTAGATCTGGGCAGGCCGGGTAACCCCATGAGTAGCGACCACCACGGTATTGCTGGCGAAATAGTCCGGTGAGGGTTGGGCCGTCTTCTTCGACGTACCCGAGCTCCTCACGTATGCGCTTGTGCCAGAGTTCAGCGAGCGCTTCGGCCATTTCAACACCAAGGCCGTGAAGCATGAGGTAGTCGTTGTAACGGTCTTCGGCGAAGAGTTCTTGGCAACGCTCTGAGACTCGTGAACCCATTGTTACGAGCATGAAACTGGCGTAGTCCTGGTCTGGACTCGTTGACTCGCGGAAAAAGTCAGAGATCGAAAGGAATGGATCTTTGTGCTGGCGAGGAAAGCTGAAACGTGTTGCTTCCGTCGTGCGAGTCTCGTCGGTGTAGATAATGAGATCGTTGCCTTCTTTTGCAGCAGGGAAGTGACCCCATACAACCTGAGGAATCAGTAAGTTTTCTGCCTTGGCAATAGCCAGTTGTTCGCGGAACGTTGCACCAACGCGCTCTTTAAAGGCCTGGTCATCTTCGCCGTCTTCAGGTCGAAAGCCCCACTGGTTTCTAAAGAGTGCAGTCTGGTTCAAGAACTCTGAAATTTCGTCGATGGACATTCCCTTGGCGACGCGGCTTCCAATGAATGGTGGTGGAAAGAGTGGATTGTCTGTTTCAACTTCTGGGCTGCGATCTGGAAGACCTTCAGGAGTCGGATCTTCTCCACGGAAACGGCGCTGCACGGTGCTCTCTGAAATTTCGAGACCGAACTTTTCATCGACTTCGCCGGTTTTCTTAATTTCTCCGAGACGGTCAAGAACTCGAAGTCCCTCGAAGGCATCTTTTCCGTAGAAGACACGTCCGTCATAGACGGTGCGAAGGTCGCGCTCTACGTAGGTGCGTGTTAGAGCGGCACCACCGAGCAGCACTGGAACGTCACTGAGGCCTTGCTCGTTCATGAGCTCTAGGTTTTCTCGCATGATGAGCGTTGACTTAACGAGAAGTCCACTCATGCCAAGAGCATCGGCTTTGTGTTCCTTAACGGCTTGGATCATTTCGTTGATGCCAACTTTGATGCCGAGGTTTACAACTTCGTAGCCATTGTTAGTGAGAATGATGTCGACGAGGTTTTTTCCAATGTCGTGTACGTCACCCTTAACTGTGGCGAGTACAACTTTTCCTCTTCCACCCTGGTCGCTCTTTTCCATGAACGGCTCTAAGAAGGCAACCGCTGACTTCATAGTTTCTGCAGACTGAAGAACGAAAGGTAACTGCATTTCTCCAGATGCGAAGAGTTCTCCAACAACCTTCATGCCTTCAAGCAAGTGGTCGTTAACAATTTCGAGTGGCTTAATGCCACTGTCCATTGCCTGTTTCAGGTCGTCTTCAAGTCCTGTTCTTACTCCGTCAATGATTCGACGCTTCAAGCGCTCTTCGAGGCTCAAATCATCAAGCTTCGCGCCACCAGCAGTAGCTGCCTTTACGCCTTCGTAGAGTCCGAGCAGTGTCTGAAGTGGGTCGTACCCTTCAGACCTGCGGTCATAAATCAGGTCGAGGCAGACCTTGCGAGATTCTTCGCTGATCTTTGCGAGTGGCAAAATCTTTGAGGCGTGCACAATTGCTGCATCAAGTCCAGCTTCTGCAGCTTCGTGCAAGAACATACTGTTGAGCACTTGGCGAGCGGCTGGGTTGAGACCGAACGAGATGTTGGAGAGCCCGAGAATGGTGCGAACTCCTGGCATCTCAGCCTTGATTCGTTTAATCGCTTCAAGAGTCTCAATACCGTCTCGACGTGACTCGATCATTCCTGTAGAGAGCGGTAGGGCCAAGGTGTCAATGAAGATGTCTTCAGGGCTTAGTCCGTAGCGCTCGACTGCAAGATTGGTGATGTTCTTAGCAGCACGAACCTTCCACTCAGCAGTGCGGGCTTGTCCTTCTTCGTCAATGCACGTAGCAACTACAGCGGAACCAAATTCTGCTGCGAGCGATAAGAAACCGTCGAGGCGAGTTCCTGGTCCGTCGCCTTCTTCGAGGTTTACTGAGTTGAGGATTGCCTTGCCACCGAGCCAGGTAAGAGCTTGTCGAGCTACCAGTGTTTCGGTGGTGTCAACCATGATTGGCACTGAGGACTGAGTAGCGAGGCGACTCATGATTTCATTCATGTCACTGATGCCATCAGCTCCGGTGTAGTCAACACAGACATCCAGGATATGTGCGCCTTCTTTGATCTGGTCGCGGCCAATTCCTACGCAAGTGTCCCAGTCACCTTCGAGCATTGCTTCTCGGAACAACTTTGAGCCGTTCGCATTCGTGCGCTCTCCAACCATAAGTACCGAACGGTCCTGGCTGTAGCTCGTGGTTGAGTAGATCGATGCGGCTGCGGGCTCAAGGATTGGTGAGCGCTTCGCTGGGGTAAGGGGTCGAACTGCTTCTACAACGCGGGCCAAGTGCTCTGGTGTAGTTCCACAGCATCCACCAACAACTTGCAGTCCATATTCAGAAACAAACTTAGACATGTGCTCTGCGAGCTGTTCGGGTGTTAAGTCGTAGTGCATCTTGCCGTCAACAACGCTCGGAAGTCCAGCGTTAGGAAGACAGCTAATTGGCATTGGTGCAGATTCAGAAAGCGTACGAAGCGGTTCATACATTTCAACTGGCCCAGTGGCGCAGTTAAGTCCAATGACGTCAATGCCGAGTGGCGAGAGCGCAGTAATTGCGGCATTGATTTCTGTTCCCGGAAGCATGCGACCCGTGAGTTCGATTGTTACCTGGGCTTGGATGGGAACAATGCGACCGTGACGTGCCATTGCCCGGTGGCATGCAGCGATTGCAGCTTTTCCAGAAAGAAGGTCGAACATTGTTTCTACGAGCAGAACGTCAACGCCACCTTCTAGAAGTGCATAGGCGAGTTCTTCGTAGCTCTCTGAAAGAGCGTCGTAGGTAATTTGTCCGAGTGTCGGGAACTTTGTTCCTGGCCCGATTGATCCGCTGACGAATTTCTTGTCATTAGGACTCGAGTACTCGTCGGCAATCTTTCGTGCGATCTTCGCTGAAGCGAGGGCGAGCTCGTGAGCTCGCTCAGGAATTCCATATTCAGCAAGCACAACGCCGAATGACCCAAAGGAGTTTGTTTCAATGACGTCAACGCCCACGTCGAAGAATGAACGGTGTAGTCGCTCAATTGATTCGGGCTTGGTGACACAGAGGATTTCGTTGCAGCCTTCTAATTTTTCGCCACCGAAGTCGGCTGCAGTCAACTCTTGAATCTGGAGATTTGTGCCGGTGGCACCGTCGTAAATAAGGACTTTTTTCGATAGGGCGTCGAGGTAGGGGTCGTTCGCGGCCGGACGGGCAAAAGGTGGGCGGATATTGGACGACATTGATTAATAAGGCTACTAGTCCACAAAGGAATCACTACGCTGGCACTGTGAAGATCTATACACGTGGTGGCGACGACGGAACAACGGGCTTGTACTTCGGGGGGCGAACTGAGAAGACCTCAGACCCTATTGAAGTAAATGGTGCTGTTGATGAGGCCCAGGCCATGCTTGGAATGGCCAGAGCTCTTACCGAACCGGGATCTCGACTTAATGAACTTCTCATCACACTTGAGCGTCACCTTTGGGTGCTGATGGCAGAAGTTGCCACGCTGCCTGAAAATCGTCACAAGCTCACTGCCGATAAGACACTGGTGACAATTGAGATGATTGAAATGCTCGAAAGTCACATCGATGCTCTTTCAGATGAAATTGAAATGCCTACCGAGTTTGTTGTCCCAGGAGAAAATCAACTCTCAGCTGCACTTGATGTTGCTCGCACTGTCATCAGACGTGCAGAGCGCATTGCGGTTGGTTACCCGATTGAAAACTCACTTGTTGTTCCGTACCTGAATCGCCAGAGCGACCTCGCATGGACAATGGCGCGTTGGGCCGAAGGTCCAAACCACCGCACCGCCCGCGTTCACCAGTAACTAAGGCTGTACTCGTCTAACTCGATTACTTCGAGATGGAACTTCACGTTGAAGTGACTTTGAAGCAACGTCGTTGCCATCGCCACGTCCAATGAGGATTGATGCGAATAGTTCTTCGTCCTTTACACCAGCCCACGACAGAACCGCTGCATCATTTCTGAAGTTGCCCCAGATAGTCGCTTGCAACCCTGCTTCTTCAATCAGCAACAAGAGTGCCATGGCGGCCATGGCGGCATCAGTGTGCCAATAGGGAATGGGCCACGCGTCTTTTTCACTAAGACCTGATTTGGCCTTGTCGTCTTCTGCGTAGCGAGCAATGTAATCATTCGGACGCGATGTAATGATCACCACTGCGCCACATCTCATGAGCGCTTCAGCTCTCTTTGATGATTCACGCCATTCTTTATCGGTGGCAACTTCAAAATACTTTGCAACGTGTTCTTTGGACACTGTGTACATACGTACTCCAGCGCTATTGCCCGCGGTAGGGCTCCAAAGTGCGTTTTCACAGACCTTGTCAAGCCATTTTTCATCGACCGCAGAGCCGTCAAAAGAGCGCACCATTCTGCGCTGGCTAAGGAGTTTCGATAAGTCCACCGTAAAGGTCTAGCAACTCCCGAGGACATGATTGTTGACCTATCAGGTAGGATTTAGGAACTATGGCAACACCAAGAGACCTTTTAAACGCCGCAAAGGCTGAGATTACTGAGATTGAACCTCAGGAAGTCGCTAAACGCCTGGACTACTACACACTTCTTGACGTTCGAGAACCAGAAGAATACGAACAGGGTGCTGTTCCAGGAGCAGTGCACGTCGCTCGCGGACAACTCGAATTCTCAGTTGAAGGACAGCTCACTAACAAGAGCGCACCAATTGCTGTGTACTGCGCCGGTGGTGTTCGTTCAGCATTCGCCGCCAAGACTCTTCAAGACCTCGGCTACTCAGACGTCGTTTCAGTAATTGGGGGATTTAACAAGTGGAAAGACGACGGACTCGTCTGGAAGACACCACGCACCATGAACTCAGATCAGCGCAACCGCTACCAACGTCACCTCCTCCTTCCTGAAGTTGGAGAAAAGGGTCAGCAGAAGCTCTTTGATGCAAAGGTATTGATGCTCGGAGCTGGTGGACTTGGTTCTCCTGCAGCGCTCTACCTAGCAGCAGCTGGCGTTGGAACAATCGGCATCATTGACATGGACGTCGTCGATGCTTCAAACATTCAGCGTCAGGTGCTTCACAACCACGACCGCGTCGGAATGCGAAAAGTTGACAGTGCGCGCATGACCCTTGAAGCGCTTAACCCTGACCTCGTTGTTAAGACCTACGACACACGACTAAACGCTGAAAACATTCTTGACATCATTGATGGGTACGACGTAATTGTTGATGGAACCGACAACTTTCCTACGCGCTACCTCGTCAATGACGCTGCTCTTCTTAAGAAGATTCCAGTTGTTCACGGCTCAATCTTTCGCTTCGAAGGTCAAGCAACAATCTTTGCCCCTTACGTTGGCCCTTGCTATCGCTGCATGATTCCTGAACCACCACCAGCCGAGCTTGCACCAAGTTGTGCTGAAGCTGGAGTGCTCGGAGTTCTTCCAGGCATTATCGGTTCGATTCAAGCAATTGAAACAATCAAGTTGATTCTTGACCTCGGTGAACCACTCATTGGTCGTCTCTTGTCGTATGACTCACTCGATCAGAGCTTTCGCACCTTCAAGGTTCGCCGTGATCCGCAGTGCCCAGCATGTGGCGAAAATGCAGGACCGATTGTCATTGCTGAATATGACGACCTCTGCATGCCTCACGCCACTGTTCCGGCGTAAAACACATGAAGGCCAACTGGTTTAAGGGAGTCCTTAGCGGGATTATTGCTATTGCAGCAATCCTCTTTCGCAGTCAGGTGGCACATCACGTCAGCTTTTTAGCCAACAACATTCACCTGGTCGGATGGATTGCGGCACTGGTTGTTCTCGTCACTGGAATTATCTGTGCTCGCAACCTTGGTTCAGCGATTGGCGAATTCGTAACAAATCGAAAGTTCTGGTCCGCTGGAGCAGGGGTGCGAATTGTTATCACTGGATTCGGTTACGTCATTGTTCTGATTAGCGCTTTGTCGCTCGTTGGAATTTCGCTGGGGCGTCTACTCGTCAGTGTTGGGCTCCTTGGTGTGATTCTTGGAATCGCGGCACAGCAGAGTCTCGGTAACTTCTTCGCAGCTCTCGTGTTGCTCGTTGCGCATCCGTACAGCGTTGGTGACTATGTCGAGATTCGCTCTGGTGGTATTGGAACACTGAAAGCCAAAATCTTAGAAACCGGTCTTACCTACGTGACGATTGAAACCGATGAAGGAATCCTAAAGATTCCTAATTCTGTGATGCTCTCTGCAGGAATTGGCAAGCCCAACGACACTTCGTCGCTGAACTAATCAACCAACTGAACAAGGGTTCCAGCAAATTTGTCGTGGAGAGTTTGTTTCTGCTTATCGAAGAGTGGCAAGAAATAGTCGACCACGATAAAAAGCGAAAGTGGAATTAGCACGAATGACGCCACAATTCCGAGCGCTTGGATAAGCGCGAATGGCAACCACCTTCTAAATGCTTGCTGGCGAGTAGGAAGAACTCCAGTGAGGGCGTCTACGACACGAGTCTTCGCGACTCGGTTGCCAATCGTCTGTCCCTCTTTTGTGGAAAGCATTTGGGTGAAGTACATCCCTTGAAACAGCA
>DAIQPM010000127.1:0-2031 GCA_036787355.1 Acidimicrobiales bacterium | reverse complement strand
GAGTCTGGTTGACCTATGTAGGCACCACCGATGATTTCTGTTTCAAGGAAATCAAGCCACTTGGTCCAGAAGGTTCCACCAGGTGCGTCAATGAGCACCACAGGCGCCGGAGACGTCTTTCCGGTGTGGATGAGGGTGAGAACTTCGTAGAGTTCGTCCAGCGTCCCAAAGCCGCCAGGAAGGCACACAAACGCGTCTGCTTCACGAGCCATTGAAACTTTTCGCGTGAAGAAGTGCTTGACCGAAACAACTTTGTTCTGCGCATCAATAAAGTGGTTCGCATGTTGTTCAAAGGGGAGCTTGATGTTCACGCCAATGGTGTGATCTTTTCCTGCACCCTCTGAACTGGCTTCCATGATTCCGCCACCAGCACCCGTAATGGTGAACCAACCTGACTTGGTCATAACTTGGCCAAATTCTTTGGTGATTTGATAAAGCGGATTTTCCTTCTTTGTCCTAGCGGAACCGAAAACTAATACCTTTTTGTGCGTGCGCCATGGCTCGAAAAGCTTTGCTGCGCGGAGCAGCTCGTCCGAAGAGTCGCGAGCAATCTCTAAATCTTCATCACTTGGAGACATTAACTAATTGCCTGGTACAGAGTTGAGCGCTGGACGAGTGGACGACCGAGTGGTGACACAAGATCCTTCAATGTGTCAACGTCCATCTCCTGTCCATGCACAGCACCAGCAGCACGAGAGATGTTCTCATCCATAAGCGTTCCGCCAAGGTCATTCGCACCAGATTGCAGAATGCGACGCGATCCTTCGATGCCCATCTTCACCCAGCTGACCTGAATGTTGTTGATCAATGTTGCATAGTGCAGCCTTGCCACCGAGTGCATCAGCAGAGCTTCTCTGAATGTTGGCCCGCGACGTGACTTTCCATTGATGAAGATCGGAGTTGCCATGTGCACGAAGGGGAGCGGAACGAATTCAGTGAATCCGCCAGTTTCCTTCTGAAGATCTCTTGTGCGAATGAGGTGCGTAGCCCAACTATCAACGCCTTCTACGGCACCGAACATGATGGTGATGTTTGAATTGAGCCCAACACTGTGAGCAGTGCGGTGTACTTCTAGCCACTGATCAGAATTGATCTTGTCAGGGCAAAGAATCTTTCTGACTTCGTCATCAAGAATTTCTGCGGCGGTCCCAGGAAGAGTCTTTAGACCAGCATCCTTCAGTCGTGTGAGGTAGGTCGCGAGGTCTTGTTCTGACCGGCGAGCTCCTTCAAAAACTTCCAGAGCACTGAATGCGTGGATGTGAATCTTTGGAGACCCGGCACGAACAGCCGCGACTACGTCAATGTAGTAATCGCCATCGAACTTCGGATGAATTCCGCCCTGGAGACAGACTTCCGTTGCACCCTTGGCTTCGGCTTCACGAACACGTTCGCTGACCTCGTCGAGAGTTAACAAATAGGGGTCACCACGTAAGTTGAGCGAAAGTGGACCCTTTGAGAAGGCACAGAAGCGACATTTAAAGGTACAGACGTTTGTGTAGTTGATGTTCCTATTGATGACGAATGAAATGTCGTCACCAACTAGTTGCTTTCGAACATCGTCAGCCAGTTCGTTGATTGCCACGAGATCTGCGCCTCTGGCACTAAAGAGAGTGATGAGCTCTTCCCTAGAAAAGTCATAACCCGGCTCGTAACCACGAAGAATCGCAGCAACATCGCTTGTCTTTGAAGTAGCGATTGGAAGTGCAGGAGGGGTGATGTCAGATCCAGAGAACCATGAGTCATCACGGGCAAGTCCCGTGGCATCAGCGTGGGCCAATACCTTCGTGCGGACCTTTGAATCAAGGAACTCTTGTTTCTGGTCAATGAAATCTGGATAGACAGTGAGGCGAGGAGTCAAATAGAAACCCTTGGAATCGCATTCACTGGCGAGCGAATCAACTGCTGGCCACGCACGTTCTGGGTTCACGTGGTCTGAAGTCACTGGAGAAATTCCACCAAAGTCATCTATACCGAAAGCCAGAAGTCGAGTGGGGTCATCGCTCAGATTCGGTGGTGCCTGCAAGTGGATGT
>DAIQPM010000041.1:8957-10602 GCA_036787355.1 Acidimicrobiales bacterium | reverse complement strand
AGTGCGTGTTCGCGAGCGCCGGAGCCAACGACTACGCAGCGACTCACGACGGCTTAACGAACTGCTCTCGGCCGGGGCCAACTCCAACAACTGAGATGGTCACACCAGTGGTCTCTTCTAGAAACTTCACATACTTCTGTGCATTTACAGGAAGATCTGAGTACTTAGTTGAAGCCGTGATGTCGGTCTTCCACCCAGGAAGCGTTTCGTAGATGGGAGTTACGTTGTGAAGAATTGACTGGTGGTAGGGAGGGAAGTCGTAGCGAACACCGTCGGCCTCGTAAGCAACACAAACTTTGATTTCATCCAACGTGTCAAGAACGTCCATCTTGGTTAGAGCGATTTCTGTAAGAGAGTTAAGACGTGCCGCTTGGCGAGCCATAACTGCGTCGAACCAACCAACGCGGCGTCTGCGGCCAGTGTTGGTTCCGTATTCGTGACCGCGGTCTACAAGAAGTTCTGCCATGTCGCCATCAAGTTCTGTAGGAAATGGTCCAGCTCCAACGCGTGTGATGTACGCCTTGGCAATTCCAACAATGCCCGTTAGATCGCGAGGACCAAGTCCAGATCCCGTGCACGCACCACCCGCAACTGGGTTTGATGACGTAACGAATGGGTAGGTTCCGTGATCGAGGTCAAGGAATGTTGCCTGCGCGCCTTCCAGAAGAATGCGCTTACCTTCAGCTAGTGCAGTGTGAATGATGTTCACGGTGTCACCAATCATTGGTGCAACACGTGGAGCGAGTTCATCAAGGTATTTGTCAGCAATGTCTTTCGCACTCAGTGCAGGGCGGTTGTAGATCTTGTTGAGTAGAAGGTTCTTTTCGTGAAGAACGACTTCAAGTTTTTCGCGGAAGATCTTAGGATCGAGCAAGTCCTGCACACGAAGTCCAACGCGCGATGACTTGTCGGCGTACGCAGGTCCAATGCCGCGCTTGGTTGTACCGAGTGCGTTCTTTCCTAGGAAGCGTTCGGTGAGGCGGTCAATCTCTTGGTGATAGGGCATGATGAGGTGCGCGTTACCTGAAACAACAAGTCGCGATACGTCAACACCTTTTGAAGAAAGTGTGTCGAGCTCAGCAAGAAGGACTGAGGGGTCAACTACAACACCGTTGCCAATTACTGGTGTGATGTGTGGGTACAAAACTCCTGAGGGAACGAGTTGCAGTGCGAAGGCTTCGCCTTCAACAACGATTCGGTGACCGGCATTGTGTCCGCCTTGATAGCGAACCACCATGTCCATTTCGCGTGCGAGAAGGTCAGTGAGCTTCCCTTTTCCTTCATCACCCCACTGGGTTCCAACTACAACGGTTGCTGGCACAAGACTCCTTGTAAAAGTCCAGTCTACCTGACCGCTTTTATCCCAGAATTACGAATTCTCTCGATTTCGCTTCTGTGCGTCAATGAATAACGCAATGGTGTTCTGGATGGGGACTAGTTCGCGGCGGTACTGGCGGTGCGTCGCTTCGACCTGAGCCTGGGCGTCACTCGCAATGCCACGAAGGGTTTCCTTCATTGCTTCGAGCTGAGCTTCAAGAACCATGATTCGCTTGACGCCTTCGAGGTTGATCCCCTCATTTGTTAGTTCTTGAATACGTCGAAGCGCCGCTAGGTCAACGTCAGAGAATCGACGTGATCCACCACT
>DAIQPM010000041.1:0-8857 GCA_036787355.1 Acidimicrobiales bacterium | reverse complement strand
GTTGGAACTTCTACGGTGTCGCCAAGCATCGCTTGCATTGGAGAAATTTTCACAGTCGTTGTGACGTGTCGGTTCTTTCGGCCAAATACGTCGTCAGTGCCAGCGTGGATGTCAACGAAGAGATCGCCTGCAGGACCGCCGCCCGCACCAGGATTACCCTTACCCTTTAAGCGGATTCGTTGACCATCAATTACACCAGCGGGGATGCGAACATTTACGCGGCGAGATGATGGTTCACGACCAGTCCCGTGACACTTCGCACATGGAGTAACAATTCGTCCACCCTTGCCGTGACACGTCGGGCAAACGCTCGACATTCCAAATCCACCTTGATCATTGTTAAGAACACCGCGACCTTGACATGTTTCACACGTTACGAAGCCGCTACCTGGCGCACCACCTCTTCCACCACAGGTGTGACAAGCATCGTTACTTGGAAGCGGGACAGTGGTTGTTACGCCAAAGACAGCGTCGCGAAAACTTATGTGGAGTGCAGTTTCAATGTCGGCGCCTCGTTGTGCACGAGACCTGCGACCTTGGTTTCCAAAAAGCCCTCCGAAGATGTCGCCTAAGTCGCCAACATTGCCTTGATTGAAATTGAAGTTCTGTGGGCCTCCACGTTGCTGTCCACCAAAACCAGCTGCCGATGGTCCCATCTTTCGAACGTCGTCATACTCTTTGCGCTTCGCGGCGTCACCTAATACGTCGTAGGCAACTGAAATTTCTTTGAACTTATCTTCAGACCCCTTATTGGTGTCTGGGTGATGTTCTTTCGCGAGCTTTCGATACGCACGCGTAATTTCTTTGTCAGTTGCGCTTGGCGTAAGTCCAAGGACCTTGTAGTAGTCCTTATCGAACCACTCCCTCTCGGCCATTTAACCCTTCACTCTCACCATTGCTGGGCGAAGAACAGTTCCCTTCCAGCGGTATCCGGCTCGAAGGACTTCATCAATGACTTGACTGTCCCCGTCACCCTCAACGTGTGCGACTGCATCATGAACTTGTGGATCAAACTCTGCACCAACGGCGTCAATACGCTCAAGGCCATCCTTGCTGAGCGTGTCTAGAAGAAGGGCGCGTGACTGAATGAGTGCTGCTGATTCTTCTGATGTTGACTGTGAAAAGTGCGCAAGTGCAAGGTCAAATGCGTCTAGCACTGGTAGCAACTTCACAACAACGTCTCCCGCAGAGCGAATAGCCGCATCTTCAGAAGACTTCAGAACGCGCTTGCGGTAGTTCTCAAAGTCAGCTTGAAGATGTTGCAGTGCATCGCGATATTCATCACGCTCACGCTGAGCTTCACTGAGCTCGTCCACGATGTGGATGACCTGCTCTTCAGCAGCAGTCACCACATCGCTTTCGAAGATTTCGTCGCTCATAATTACTCAACAATTTCAGCGTCGACAATGTCCTCGTCGTTGCTTTGAGGAGCTGACTCACCATTGTTTGCTTGAGCTGCCTGCTCGTAGAGACGCTGGCTAAAGCTTTGGCTAGTAGTGAGCAACTTCTCTGTTGCATTCTTGATCGCTTCAGTGTCGGTTCCACTAAGAGTTTCCTTTAGAGCGCTGAGAGCAGACTCGACGTCTTCCTTCTCAGTTCCCTGGAATGACTCAGCTTGTTCCTTGAGCAACTTTTCAGTTGAGTAGACAAGTCCGTCAGCTGTGTTCCTGATCTCTGCTTCTTCACGACGCTGACGGTCTTCTTCAGCGTGTGCTTCTGCGTCACGAACCATGCGGTCAATGTCATCCTTGGAAAGTGACGATCCACCAGTAATAGTGATGGACTGTGACTTACCAGTTGCTGTGTCCTTTGCAGAGACTTGAACAATTCCGTTCGCGTCAATGTCAAAGGTCACTTCAATTTGCGGCATCCCACGGGGGGCTGGTGGGATACCGACGAGCTGGAACTTACCGAGTGTCTGGTTGTACGAAGCCATTTCACGCTCACCCTGCAAGACGTGCACTTCAACTGACGGCTGATTGTCTTCAGCTGTCGTAAAGGTCTGTGACTTCTTGGTTGGGATAGTGGTGTTGCGCTCAATGATCTTGGTCATAACGCCACCTTGGGTTTCAATACCAAGTGAAAGTGGTGTGACGTCGAGAAGAAGGATGTCCTTCACTTCGCCCTTTAGAACACCGGCCTGCACTGCTGCACCAACGGCAACAACTTCGTCTGGGTTCACACTCTTGTTTGGCTCTTTGCCAGTGACTTTTTGCACGAGTTCCTGTACTGCAGGAATACGTGTTGAACCACCAACCATGATGACGCTGTCGATCTTGTCAATCGTTAGACCAGCGTCCTTGATTGCTTGTTCGAATGGCTTGCGGCAACGCTCAACGAGGTCAGCTGTGAGTTCATTGAACTTCGCACGTGTGAGCTTGATGTCGAGGTGCTTCGGACCATCTGCGGTTGCAGTGATGAATGGCAAGTTAATTTGTGTCTCTTGAACAGCAGAGAGTTCAATCTTTGCTTTTTCAGAAGCTTCTTGAAGACGTTGAACGGCCATCTTGTCTTGACTGAGGTCAACACCTTCGGTGTCCTTGAATGTCTTTACGAGATACTGCATAACTGCGTTGTCCCAGTCGTCACCACCAAGGTGAGTATCACCATGGGTTGACTTAACTTCGAACACACCGTCTGCAATTTCTAGAACTGAAACGTCGAACGTTCCTCCACCGAGGTCGAACACAAGAACTGTTTGTTCCTTGCCACCCTTGTCGAGGCCGTACGCAAGTGCTGCTGCGGTTGGCTCGTTAACGATGCGAAGGACTTCAAGTCCTGCAATCTGCCCAGCTTCTTTTGTGGCGGTGCGCTGGGCGTCATTGAAGTACGCGGGCACAGTGATCACTGCCTGGGTAACGGTGTCACCGAGGTAGGCCTCGGCGTCGCGCTTTAGCTTCTGCAAAATACGTGCAGAGATTTCTTGCGGGGTGTACTTGGTGCCGTCGATGTCAACGGTCCAGCTCTCTCCCATGTGACGCTTCACTGAGCGGATAGTGCGCTCAGGGTTGGTGATTGCTTGACGCTTGGCGACTTCTCCAACGAGAACTTCACCGGTCTTTGAGAAACCTACGATCGAGGGGGTCGTGCGACCACCTTCGGCGTTAGGGATTACAACGGGCTCACCCGCTTCTAGAAAACTGACCACCGAGTTGGTGGTTCCTAGGTCGATTCCGACTGCCTTGGCCATAAAAACTCCTTAATTTAAAGGGTTTTGCTCGCCGGACCTTCCGGGAAGACTCAACCCATGACATCCAGTGTACAAAGTTGAGTCGACCCTTGTCAAGAAAATTTCTAAGACTTTAGTCACTTCTTATCTTCTTTGGTAATCAGCAGGAAATTGGGGGCATTAGGTCCTTTTGGCTTTTATAGAGGGGTCGTTTAGGCTTATTTGTATGGCAGATCTAATTCTCCTTCGTCACGGACGTTCTGAATGGAATGAAAAGAACCTCTTTACGGGGTGGCACGACGTCGACCTCACGGCTGAAGGTGTCGCTGAAGCGCAAGCCGCCGGGGTGCTACTTGCCAATGAGCCGGGCCTAGATCTTCGAGTTCTCCACACTTCGCTGCTCACCCGAGCAATTCGCACCGCCAACATCTCACTCGCTGCAGCAGAACGTTCTTGGTTGCCAGTTCGAAGAAGCTGGCGACTAAATGAGCGTCACTATGGTGACCTCACTGGCAAAGATAAAAAGGAAACTGCCGACAAGTTTGGAATGGAACAACTAAAGCTCTGGCGACGTTCCTACGACGTTCCACCACCACCACTTCCTGAAGGAGATCCACGCAGCAACGTTGGAGACCCTCGCTACCGTGATGTTCCTAAAGAAGCAATTCCAATGACTGAATGCTTGAAGGATGTTGTGGCACGTGTGGCTCCGTACTTCTCTGAAGTAATTGCAGAAGACCTTCGCAAAGAGGGAGTACTGGGTGGCGCAGTAATTGTTGTTGCGCACGGAAACTCACTGCGCGCCCTTCGAATGATTTTGCAAAACATTCCTGAGGACGAAATTGCGGAATTAGAAATTCCAACCGGGATCCCCTACCGCATCAAGTTCGACAACGAACTAAACATTCTCAATGCCGGATACTTAGGTGATGCTGGCGCGGCGCAGGCGGCGGCCGAAGCCGTCGCCCGCCAAGCCGGCTAGCAACTACTACTTAACTGCGTCAGGACCGCGCTCGCCGGTACGGATTCGTACTACGTGCTCGATGTCTGAGATCCACACTTTTCCGTCACCGTGAATCTCTGTCTTGGCTGCGTCCACTATCGTGTCGCAAATCTTGTCAGCCGCTTCATCGGTGCAGGCAATTTCAATACGAATCTTGTCGACGAAGTCGAACTCGTATTCCTTACCGCGATAAATCTCAATGTGGCTTCCGGTACGACCGAATCCACGAACCTGTGAAACGGTCATGCCATTAACGCCAAGTGCCTTCACGGCAACCTTGACTTCATCGAGCTTGAACGGCTTTACAACTGCGGTAACTAATTTCATGTCAGGTCCTTACTTGTTGTCCGAGTGAGTGTGACTTGGTGTGAGCACAGGCTCACCAAATGTTGGTTCTGGGAATGCTTCTTCATCGTGGATTGCGAGGTCACCAATTGCTAATGTCTCATCTGATTCACGAAGTCCTCCAACGAGGAACTTAACAAGATAGAAGATCACTGCGGTGCCAACTGCGGTGTAACCAATGATCCATAGAGCGGCCAAGAACTGTTCCCAGAGCTGGTGGAATGAATGGGTGTAGAACCATCCGCCGACTGAGAACGAGCCGCTGCCCTTGTAGTGCGAACCGGTAACGCCGTATTGCACCATGCCGGGGTCAGCAACGATGCCGACCAGGAGCCCGCCGACGAGGCCGGCAATACCGTGCGTATAAATGACACCCATGGCGTCATCCACCTTGGAGAACGGACGAACGCGTGAGAGGTAGTTCCAACCAAGCCAGACAACGGAGGCGGAAACCAGACCAACGACTATGGCGCCCGTGCCGTTTACCCAACCCGCCGAAGGCGTGATAGCCACGAGTCCGCAGAGCATGCCGTTGATGGCACCAAGGAACGTGGGCTTCTTCTGCTTCGAAAAGCACATGTCCATGGTCAACCACGTCAGCACGCCAACGGCAGTGGCGACGTTGGTGTTGAGCACTGCTGAAGCCGCGTCAACGCCGGCGTAGAAGGGGTCACCACCGTTAAAGCCGTTCCATCCCAACCAGAGAATTCCCGCTCCTATGGCCACCATCATGAGGTTCGAAGGAAAGGCGTTCTCGCGGTCCTGCCAACGTCGTGGGCCAACAATTGCGGCTCCAACGAAGGCGGCGATGCCTGCGCTCAAGTGGATGACGTACCCGCCCGAGTAGTCAACAGCACCCTTTTGCGCAAAGAATCCGCCACCCCACAACAGTGCGGCGTTCACGCAGTAGATAAGGGTGATCCAAAGAGGCACAATCAACAGCCACGCCTTGAACTTGAGTCGACCAACGAGGCCGCCCAAGAACAGAAGTGGCGTAATTGCGGCGAATACAAATTGGAAGTATGCGAGCGTTGCCGTCGGGAAGTGGAACGGAATCAGGGTATTAGCTCCCGAGACCGCCTGCCCCTGTTCGGCACCGGCCGTTGACAGCGGAGTGAAGTGGCCAATGAAGCCGCTCCAGAACGAACCCGTTGGACCAAAGTGCGACAGTTGACCAAAGGCCATGTTGTAGCCCCACAGCATCCACACCACCAGCGTGATGGAGAACCCGGTGAACACCATGAGCATGGTGTTCACAATCCACTTCTTTCTGACTAGTCCTCCGTAGAGAACCGCAAGTCCGGGAAGGCTCATAAGCCCCACGAGCGTTGCAGAGATCATCTGCCATGTATTGTCCGCTGGATTGAGCCAATGCGGATACGGGATATTGGTCGCAAGTATTGACACGCCACTCCTTTTTCTCAGGAGAGGGCGACGCTGACCTCAGGTTTCTTGGTAACAGTCTGGCAACTGAGCATTTCTACTTAGTTATCAGTGTGTTTCAGAAGTGTTAACTCCCGAAATCTTTACAACCCGAGTGACTTTTCGAAAACCTGCGAAATGTCCATAACAGAGACTTCATCGCCCTTGCCATTCGCCTTAACTGCGTCATCGATCATGATCATGCAGAACGGACAGGCAGTAGAAACAATGTCGGCACCGGTGTCTAGAGCTTCATTGGTGCGTTCCATGTTGACGCGCTTTCCAATGTTTTCCTCCATCCACATACGTGCTCCACCAGCACCACAGCAGAATCCCTTTTCGCGGCAGCGTCCCATTTCAACTTGGCGAACACCAGGAATAGCGTCGAGAACGTTACGTGGCTCATCAAAGACACGGTTGTGTCGACCTAGGTAGCAAGGGTCGTGGTAGGTAACAGTTCCGGTGTACGCAACACCAGGCACCAGCTTGCCAATAGCAACCAGGTGGCTGAGTAGCTCTGCGTGGTGAATCATTTCGTAATCACCGCCAAGACCTGGGTATTCATTCTTCATGGTGTTAAAGCAGTGAGGGCAGCTTGCCACGATCTTCTTGGCACCAACTTCGTTGAGTGTTGCGATGTTGGACTTGGCCATTTCTTGGAACAAGTACTCATTACCCATGCGACGTGCTGGGTCACCGGTGCATGATTCACGTGGACCAAGGATTCCGAAGGTCACGCCAGCACGGTGCAGCATTCGTGCGGTTGAAACAATTTGTTTACGACCGCGCTCGTCGAGCGATCCGGCACATCCAACCCAGTAGAGGTATTCAATCTCAGCAGGAATTGGACCATCGATTATTGGAACTTCGAAGTCGAGTTCAGCCAACCAGTCGGTGCGCTTAGAAGCACCAAGACCCCACGGGTCACCCTGGTTTTCCATGTTGCGAAGGAGTAGTCCGGCTTCAGTTGGGAAACGAGATTCCATCAGTACTTCGTAGCGTCGCATGTCAATGATTGCGTCAACGTGTTCAATGTCAACTGGGCACTGTTCCACGCATGAACCACAAGTTGTGCACGACCAGAGAACGTCTGGGTCAATAGTTGTAGGAACGAGGGTTGCAACGTCTCCGCCACCTTCACCAGAGAGAAGTCGGTCGGCTGAAGCGAACATGTTTTCACGAAGTCCCATGATGAGGAGCTTCGGACTTAGCGGCTTGCCCGTTGTCCACGCTGGGCATACTGACTGACAACGACCACATTCGGTGCACGTTGAGAAGTCGAGCATCTGCTTCCAGGTGAAGTCCTCCATTTTTCCAACACCGAACACTGTGTCTTCGGTGACATTTTCCATGTCCATGTCGGGGGTCTTGTCGAGTCCGCCAAGTCCGCGAGGGCGGCGTGAAACTCCAATGTTGATTGGAGCAAGGAAGATGTGCAAGTGCTTCGAGTACGAAACGAAAACCATGAATCCAGCAATGACTCCAACGTTTGCGAGAAGGAATACAACTTCAATGACGCTGTTAACGCCGGTGCCAAGTGGGGCTAGCCAGTGCGCAAGTGTCTGAGATGCGAACGCCCATGGCGATGCCATGAGCTGGTTCGACACAACGTCTGTAGGACTGGCCATACCTGCGCCTACGGTACGTGGGAACGGGAAGTGCCCAGCATTGATCTGTCCAGCGCGGTACATCAGCAATGTAGCGATCACTAGGAAAATAAGACCTAGGACAATCCAAGCCGCTCCGAGGTGACTTCCATAGAAACGTGATTCACGATCTTTTCGAGCCGGTGCGTTCTTAATTCGAATTATTGAAAACACCACAAGTGAGATCAGAACTGCGACCGAGAAGAAGTCTTCAGTAAATGCGAGCCAGTTGCTCTGGCCAATGAATGGAATGTGGAAGTCACGATTGAAGAGGCCACCGTAGGCTTCGATGATTGTTGTGAAGAGAACAGTGAAACCCCACATTGTGAAGAAGTGTGCAAGTCCAGGCACGGTCCACTTGAGCAGCTTCTTCTGTCCAGCAACTTCTACAACTTCTGCCTCAGTAACTTTGCGAAAGCCCTGCCAGCGACGTGGCGCTGGCTTACCACTTCGAATAAGTTTCGACAACCAGAAGAAGCGACGTCCCGCAACAGCGAAACAAAGTAGTGAGACTCCGAGCCCGATAATGATTCTTGCTAACACGCGATTTCCTCTTCTTTAGTTCTTTTTAAAATTCTCTGAGTAGCGACTGGCGGTTGGGCCACGTTGTCCCTTGTACTTCGATCCAAGGATTGACGAACCATACGGATTATCTGCAGGCGTTGTCATTTGGAAAAAACTAATTTGACCAATCTTCATTCCGGTATAAAGCGTGATTGGAAGGTTGGCAACATTCGAAAGTTCGAGTGTGATGTGGCCATCCCAGCCAGCATCGATAAAACCAGCTGTTGAGTGAATCACAAGTCCGAGACGACCAAGCGAGCTCTTGCCGTCAAGTCGGCCAACAAGGTCGTCAGGCAACATGATCCGCTCAGTTGTAGATCCGAGAAGAAATTCACCCGGGTGAAGAATCATTGGTGTGTCGAGTCCTACGTCAATGAGTTCAGTTAAATCTTCTTGGACTTCTTTGACGTCGATGACGCGCTGGGAGTGGTTGCGAAATACGCGGTAGTACTGGTCGATGTGCAGGTCTACTGAAGATGGTTGGATGCAGTCATCGCCCAGCGGATCAATGATGATTCGACCCGAAGCCAAAGCTTCTTTGATTGACCTATCTGAGAGCACCATAACTATGGCAACGTTACTCTGAAGTAACCCACCTGGCCACAATCTGCCCTTAAAAATAGGCAATTGCTTGGAGATTACGATGGTGACATGCGGGCGTAGTTCAGCGGCAGAACATCAGCTTCCCAAGCTGAGAACGCGAGTTCG
>DAIQPM010000126.1:0-2087 GCA_036787355.1 Acidimicrobiales bacterium | reverse complement strand
CGTAGCCTTGGTGGGCCGTTACCCCCCCAACAAGCTGATGGACCGCGAGCCCCTCCCAAAGCGAAAAAACATTTCTTTATCTAATCATGCGATCAAATAAAGGTATCCAGTATTAGCACCGGTTTCCCGGTGTTATCCCAGTCTTTGGGGCAGGTTGCTCACGTGATACTCACCCGTTCGCCACTAAATCTTCAGGAGCAAGCTCCTTGGATTCCGTTCGACTTGCATGTGTAAAGCACGCCGCCAGCGTTCATTCTGAGCCAGAATCAAACTCTCCATCAAGATTTTTTCCGGAACCGAAGTTCCTTAGAAATCAGAGAGTCAGACGAGTGACTCTAATACTCGTCTAACAACCATAAGAACACGGGGTGCTCTCATGGCCTACTGCAATACTTCTTTGACGAACCACGTGACTAGTTAGATCTACTCAGCGTGGCCCGTACTGGCTTTTAGCTCTCGTTCTTCCGTTTTCAAGGAGCGACAACACACACGACCGAAGCCGGAGGTGTGAAGTACACCATCAAGAATTGCTTCTTGAATCTGACTCTGAGTTACCCCCGAGTCAGGGATGCCTACCTTATCAGCGCGGTCTCTCACCTTGCAAATGCAAGCGAATCCGTCTCTGTGGCAGGACTGACAACCCTAGCAGGTGCCAAGACCCCAACGTGTCATTTCCGTGAAATCTAGGGCTTTTTCTGACTTTTCTAGAAAACCTGCATTCAGCAAGGTTTCATTTTCCCTGGCTGAAGTGCTTAATTTGTCGCTTGAACGTACTCAACAAAAGCACTCAAAGTTGCGATCAAACGCATCTCTTCGATGTCTCTGGCGCGTGCATTGAGTAGTTCATCGGTGCAAACAAGAAATGCGAGGCAACGTGCGCGACTTATTGCAACGTTAAGACGATTGCGTGAGAACAAAAACTCTGGACCACGAGGCATGTCCTCTGCAGTTGATGTTGTCATTGTAAAAAATACAACTGGAGCTTCTTGTCCTTGGAACTTATCTACTGTTCCAACTTGTACTCCGCGTAATTGTTCATCGCGATTGAACATTGACTTGATCAAATTAACTTGATCGTTGTAGGGAGCAACAACCATGAAGTCGCGTGGCTCTAACTTCCACTGCTCCCCCTTCTGATTAGTCCACTTCGTTCCAAGCAGTGAACGAATTTGCTCTGCAACAACGTCTGCTTCAACTTGTGACTCTGTTGAACAGTCAACGTGATCAACATTGAGCCATCTAAGTCCTGTTCCAACGTCAGTGTTCTGCACTGCACAAGAAGCGTGACTTGTAAGTCGACCTTCGTAAATCTGTCCCGAGATAAATGCGCACACGTCTGGGTGCATTCGTCTCGTTACTGAGATGAACACTCCATCACTTGGCGCAATGGTTGCGTGTCCTTTTAGAACATGTTCAAGGACGCTTGCACCTGAACCGTTTGGATGTTCTGCTTGCGAAACGTGTGCAAGTTGTAAAGGGTCACCGAGCAAGATCAAATTACGCGCAGCGTTCGTTGCAGCAATTGCGTCTGCGAGCGCTAGCTGTCCTGCCTCGTCAACCACCAGCACATCAACTGGGTATGCGCGAAGTCCGGGACGCGACCACATCCATGTTGTTCCCGCTAACAAGTTGTACTTCGTGCTCTCTAGATCTTCTGCTTTGGGGCTGTACTTCACTCCGGGAAGTGCGCCTTCTTTTGGTTTCTGACCTTGACGAAGAATCTGCACGAGATGAAGCTCGTCATTTTCTTTAAAGAGTTCGTAGGTAGCGCTCATTAAGTTGTCAATCGCTGCGTGACTCATTGCTGTAATGCCGACGCGCTTTCCCGCTTTGATGAGTGAATAAATAATTCGTGAGCCGCTGTAGGTCTTTCCTGTTCCTGGTGGTCCCTGGATAGCTACATAACTCTCATCAAGCTCAACCGCCCAACGCTGCATCTCATCAAGGTCTTCGCTGAAGAGTCCGTTCACTGGCCCATTGCCGCTGGTGAACTTTGGAGGAGCACCGGCAAGAAGCGCCATTGACACTGGGTTCGGCGGATTTACTACCGTGCCATCAAGAATCTGCTCTGCGAGATGAAAAAGGAC
>DAIQPM010000040.1:9606-10800 GCA_036787355.1 Acidimicrobiales bacterium | reverse complement strand
TGCCAACTTGGGCATCAAGTTGAACGTAACCCAACGGTCGCGAAAATCTTTGTGACGAAACTACTTTTAAATGCAGTGTTTACTTATTGAGAGCGCGCTGTCTTGCAACTTCAAATGCTGCAATCGACAATGCAACGCTGGCATTTAGTGAACTGATCTTTCCAAGCTGTGGGATTGAAACCACTGCTTGACAACGTTTCCTGGTGAGAGCGGCGAGACCCTTTTCTTCTCCGCCAACAACTATCGCTACGGGAATGCTTCCGAGGTCGAGGTCATAAATAGAGTCTTTGGACTCACCAGCGAGCCCCACGGTGAGGACTCCTGCTTTGTTCATCTGATCAATCGCTGCAGGGATTCCACCAACGTCAGCGAATGTTAAGTATTCAATCGCACCCGCTGCAGTCTTGGTGACTGAAGGAGAAATGCGTGCAGCACGGTGGCGAGGAACAACAACACCTGTAACGCCAGCGCCATCAGCACTTCGAAGCATTGCTCCAAGGTTGCGAGGGTCTGTGACGCCGTCACACACCAGCAAGAACGGGTGCTTGTGTTCAAGAAGCACGTCGAGGCTTACTGAATCCAGACGACTACAGAACGCAACAACACCCTGGTGGCCTTCAGTACGAGCTTCACGGTCAAGTCGCGCCATGGCAATGATCTGAATAGGGACGCGTTGGCGCTGCGCTTCGCGTTCAATTTCATCAAGGATTTCTGAAGAGTCCTGTTGGTCTGCAACGTAGATCTTTTGAATTGTTCGCCTGCGAGCTTTCAAAAGTTCAAGAACAGCTTGGCGGCCTTCTACTTGCTCGCCACCAAGTCCTTCCTTCTCACGCGTTGGATTGCGTCGTGTTCCAGTGTTTGGAGCGGCGCTGGTATTGCGTGGTCCACCACCACGCGGTGGGCGACCCTTTGGGGCTGGACGACGTGGGGCTGGACGAGCCATTACTTCTCCTCTATAAGAACTACTGCAGATGCGCCAATACCCTCGGCGCGACCAATCGCTCCGAGTTCTTCTGTGGTTGTGGCCTTCACCGAAATAACAGTTCCAACAACTGCGCTTAGAGCTTCAGACATTGCCGGCATGAACGAAGCAAGTTTGGGTCGCTCCGCAATGATTGTTATGTCGCCTGAAGTGCAGCGATACCCAGCGTCGCTCACTAGTTTCAGCGTTTGCTCGAGAAGACTCTTTGACGA
>DAIQPM010000040.1:0-9506 GCA_036787355.1 Acidimicrobiales bacterium | reverse complement strand
CTCCCCGCAATGCGCTCGGCTTGTTCAATGTCTCCTGGATGGGTGATCTTTATGTTTGAAGGCTCACCGAGCACTACGACAACACGAGTTCCGAGTGCTTCGACGAGACCAGCATCGTCAGTGGCGTCGCTTTTAGAAGCGTGTGCGCGCTTCAGAATTTCTGCGCGAAAAGCTTGAGGAGTCTGAACCGTAACAAGTTCATCTCGAGCAATGGTTTCGCTCACAATGACTTCGCCCTTGCTCTGAGCAATGCGCTTAACGGTGTCAGTAATACCAAGTCCGGGAATGCAGGCTTCAGCACCGTCTCTTATTACTCCAACTACCGCAGCAAACAGTGCAGGAGACGCGAGTGGTCGTGCCGCGTCGTGGACAACAATGATTTCTGCGTCACCACATGCGCTGATTCCTGCGCGAACTGAAGCAGCACGCGTTACTCCGCCAGCAACCACAACGTCGGCGCCCTGCGTGTCATCAGTGTGACCCTGTGGTGCGACGAGAACTACCAGTGAGGCAACAGAGCGCGCAGCACGAATGGAGTGTCCAGTTACGGTGTCACCACCAAGTTGAGCGAACTGCTTCAATCCGCCGAAGCGAGAACCTGATCCGCCCGCAACTACTACGCAGGCGACGCTCATGGTTACGGCAGAACTGAGGCGAGCTTTTCTTCAGCCGCTTCAGTGTCTACGTTGAGCGCGAAGGTCAACTCGGACACCAGGATCTGGCGAGCACGAGTAAGCATGCGCTTCTCTCCTGCTGAAAGACCCTTGTCCTTGTCACGAATAGACAAGTTACGAACTACTTCAGCAACTTGGTAGATGTCACCAGAGCGAAGCTTTTCTGAGTGGTTCTTGAAACGACGTGACCAGTTCGTAGGCATGCGTGCTTCCTTTTTGCGAAGCACAGCAAATACTTCTTCAACTTCTTCGTCGTTGATGACGTCACGAAGTCCAACAGATTCAGCGTTAGCAACAGGAACCATGAGTACGAGGTCTGAGTAGGCGACCTTCAGCTTGAGGTAGTCCTGGCGAACTTCGAAAGCAGTCATCTTCTCGATCTTCTCCACTGTGCATGCACCGTGGTGGGGATAAACGAGACGATCACCCTTTTTGTACTTGCGCTCAGCCATGAAAGTGGTTCTCCTCAAAGGAAATAGACCGAAAAGGCGGTCTGGGGATTATCAATTCTACCGTACTTTTGGCTTCTTCGTTCTGAGCCCTTGCGAGCACAGTGATTACAGCACTTATGAGTTCGGCTGAAGGTTTTCTAGGTCAACTGAAGGTGGAAGACCTTCAATGCCTTCAAAGGTCAACTCAGGACCTTCAGCACCGTCTTTGACGTCAATAACGATTGTCTGACCGGCGTTGAATTCCTTGAAGAGAATCTTCTCTGAGAGTGGGTCTTCGATGAAGTGCTGGATAGCACGACGAAGTGGTCGAGCACCAAGCTCTGGATCGTAGCCCTTGTCGGCGAGGAAGTTCTGTGCAGCACCTGAAAGCTCAAGTCCGAGTCCTTGCAAGATGAGCTGGTCACGAAGACGGTTGATGAAGAGGTCTGCGATCTGAATTACTTCATCCTTTGTGAGTTCGTGGAAGACGATTGTGTCGTCAATACGGTTAAGGAACTCAGGACGGAAGTGCTTCTTCAAAGCGTCGTTCACTTTTTCCTTCATGCGGTCGTGACCGGCAAGGTCATCACCCTTAGAGAAACCGAGAGTCTTACGGAGATCTGCAGTTCCAAGGTTTGACGTCATGATGAGAATTGTGTTCTTGAAGTCAACCTGGCGACCCTGAGCGTCAGTGAGACGACCATCTTCAAGGATCTGAAGAAGTGTGTTGAACACATCTGGGTGAGCTTTTTCAACTTCGTCGAAAAGAACTACTGAGAATGGCTTGCGACGGACAGCTTCGGTGAGTTGTCCACCCTCGTCGTATCCAACGTATCCCGGAGGAGATCCAACGAGACGAGACACTGAGTGCTTCTCCATGTATTCACTCATGTCGAGCTGAATAAGTGCGTCTTGGTCATCGAACAAGAATTCTGCGAGTGTCTTGGCGAGTTCTGTCTTACCAACACCAGTTGGTCCAAGGAAGATGAATGATCCACCTGGACGCTTAGGGTCCTTAAGTCCGGCACGAGTACGACGGATGGCGCGACTGAGAGCAATAATTGCTTCGTTCTGGCCAATGATGCGCTTGTGCAGTTCGTCTTCCATGCGAAGAAGTTTTGAAGTCTCTTCTTCGGTGAGTCGGTAGACCGGAATTCCTGTCCACACGGCAAGCACTTCAGCGATTGTTTCTTCGTCTACGAGGTCGAATGAAGTACCACCAGCGGCCTTCACTTCAGCGTCGAGTTCGTCACGCTTAGCGACAAGTTCGCGCTCTTGCTCTTCGAGGGCCTTGGCCTGTTCGAGGGCACCTGACTCCATGGCTGCTTCTTTGTCGTTACGAAGTCGAAGAATGTCTTCGTCGATTTTCTTGGCGGCAGGTGGAGCGTCCATGCGACGGATACGAAGTCGACTACCAGCTTCGTCAATAAGGTCAATTGCCTTGTCTGGAAGGAAACGGTCAGCGATGTAGCGATCAGCCAAGTTCGCAGCAGCAATAAGTGCCTGGTCAGTGATCTTTACAGCGTGGAACTCTTCGTACACTTCACGGAGTCCCTTGAGAATTTCAATCGTCATAGCAACTGAAGGTTGGTCAACCTTCACTGGCTGGAAACGTCGCTCAAGTGCAGCATCTTTTTCGATGTACTTGCGGTACTCGTCGATTGTTGTTGCTCCAACAGTCTGGAGCTCACCACGAGCAAGCATTGGCTTCAAGATTGACGCAGCGTCGATGGCGCCTTCTGCAGCACCAGCACCTACGAGTGTGTGAATTTCGTCAATGAACAAAATGATGTCGCCACGGGTGCGAATTTCCTTCAAGACCTTCTTAAGGCGCTCTTCGAAGTCACCGCGATAGCGGCTTCCGGCAACGAGTGCACCAAGGTCAAGGGTGTAGAGCTGCTTGTCAGCCAGCGTCACTGGAACGTTATTGCTAACGATCTTCTGAGCGAGGCCTTCGACGATTGCAGTCTTACCAACACCTGGCTCACCAATGAGCACTGGGTTGTTCTTGGTGCGACGAGAAAGAATCTGCATGACGCGCTCAACTTCTTTTTCGCGTCCTACGAGTGGGTCGAGCTTGCCTTCGCGAGCAAGCTGTGTGAGGTTGCGACCGAACTGATCAAGCACTGCTGATCCGCCCTGGGCATCAACGTCACCAGACTTCTGACTTGAAGATCCCTGTGATGCTCCAGCGTCTTTGCCAGTTTGACCCGACATCATCTGAATCACTTGCGTGCGAACACGAGCCATGTCAGCTCCGAGTTCAGAAAGAACCTGCGCTGCAACTCCGTCACCTTCACGGACAAGTCCGAGCAACATGTGCTCAGTTCCGATGTAGGAGTGACCTAGTTGAAGAGCTTCACGAAGTGAAAGCTCTAAGACCTTCTTGGCGCGAGGGGTAAATGGAGGAGATCCAGGTGAAGGGTTGGTGTTGGCACCGATTGCTTCTTCAACCTTTTCACGAACGACGTCGTAGGTGACCCCAAGGGCGTCTAGGGCCTTGGCGGCGACTCCCTCACCTTCACGGATTAGTCCAAGCAAGATGTGCTCAGTCCCAATGAAGGCGTGGTTAAGGTCGCGTGCTTCTTCCTGTGCGAGTACTAGGACTCGGCGGGCACGGTCTGTAAAACGTTCGAACAATTGTCTTCCTTTGTATTACTTAATTAGCAGTGTACCGGTGGACCGTGACACTTCAGTCCAGGCCCTTTGACCAGTAGGAATGACCCCTAAGGTGGAAGGGTGAATCCCCACGAGCACCTCCAATTACCGTCCGTAGAAAAGGACCTCGCCCGCCTCGAAACCCTGCTCGCCGAGTCAGTGATCATTGGAGACGCCTACCTCGACTCAGTTACGACACACCTCATCTACGCCGGTGGCAAACGACTTCGCCCACTGCTCTGTGTCTCATCAGCAACTGGTGGATCACGTGAAGCAACAAAAGAAGATCTCCTCGGTGGTGTGGCCCTAGAGCTCATGCATCTTGCATCGCTCTATCACGATGACGTAATGGATGAAGCAGAAGTACGACGCAATGTCGACAGCGTGAACGCACGTTACGGCAACCTCATCGCAATTGTTGCTGGTGACTACCTCATGGCACGTTCTGCAGCAATCGCCGCCAGCCTCGGCGTTGAAGTGGCCGGACTACTTGCTGACACTCTCGCATGGTTGACGCGCGGACAAGTCTCTGAAGTTCGAACATCGTTCTCAGTTGATCGCACCGAAGCTGATTACTACGAAGCGATTGAAGGAAAGACTGCATCACTCATGGCAGCGAGTTGTCGCGTCGGGGCAATCACTGCAGGACTCAGCAAGAAGGAAGCTGATGCACTGAGTGAATACGGACGCTGCTTTGGAATGGTGTATCAACTTCGAGACGACATCCTCGACATGACGGCCACTGACAATCAACTTGGAAAGCCTGCGGGACAAGACCTCGCTGAAGGTGTCTACAACTTGCCAGCCTTGTTCGCACTTCGTGACGTCTCAGTTGGTGAAGAGCTACGAAGCATCCTCGGCGGCCCGCTCGATGAAGCGGACCGTGAGCGAGCTCGCAAACTTGTTGTTGGCACTGACGGTATTTCATACACCGTTAACGCCGCAAATGAATTTTTCCAAAAAGCTAACGAGGCGCTGGAGTCAGTTTCGAGCGAATCACTTCGTAGTGGCTTTTCAGCGCTTCTCGCATCGCTGCTCGAAGATCTTCCTTCGTACTAGTCGCGAAGCGGTTTGAGCGTCGGGAACGCAATCACTTCTCTGATGTTTGATTCATCAGCAATCAACATTGCGAGGCGGTCCATTCCGAGCCCTAGTCCCGCAGTTGGTGGAAGTCCCCACTCGAGCGCCTTGATGTAGTCCTCATCAATTTGCATTGCTTCATCATCACCAGCAGCAGCGAGTCGTGCCTGCTCTTCAAAACGAGCACGCTGATCAACTGGGTCAATAAGTTCACTGAATCCGTTTGAAAGTTCACGACCAGCGGCGTAGGACTCAAAACGCTCCGTGAGCTCTGGGTCATCAGCGCGACGCCTCGAAAGTGGCGACACTTCTACGGGGAAGTCAATTACGAACATTGGATTCCACAGGTTTTCTTCACAGGTGACTTCAAAAAGCTCTGAGAGACAGCGCCCAGCGCCCCATGACGCATGAACCTCAACCCCACGATCGCTCAGCAGTTTCGCTAAGTGTTCACGTGGTGTGTGAACAGAAACTTCTTCACCCACTGCTTCACTCGCGAGAGACGCCATTGTGCGACGTGGCCAAGGGGCGGCGAATGAGAACTCTCGTCCCTGGTAAGTAACTTCAGTGGTTCCAAGAACATCCATTGCAATACCCGCAACCAGTTCTTCAGTGAAACTCATCATGTCTTCGTAGTTCCAATACGCCGCGTAGAGCTCGAGCATGGTGAACTCCGGGTTGTGTCGAGGGCTTACGCCTTCATTTCTAAATACCCGGCCGAGTTCGAACACTCGCTCAAAGCCACCAACAACGAGTCGCTTGAGCCAAAGCTCTGGCGCAATGCGCAAGAAGAACTGACTGTCGAGCGCGTTGTGATGCGTTGAGAATGGTCGTGCCGCAGCGCCCGTAGGAATTGCGTTCAACATTGGTGTTTCTACTTCAACGAAATTTGCGGCCCAGCAACGCTCACGAGCAGAGCGCAACACTTCACTTCGACGAGTGAGTGAGGTGCGAGTTGTGGCGTTAGCCCAGAGGTCTGCTTCACGGTGTCGGTAACGAAGGTCGTAGTCAGTGATTCCGGCCCACTTGTCACCGAAGTTATGCAGTGCTTCAGCGAGGCGTTCCCATGAGGCAACCTTTACTGAAAGTTCTCCACGCTTGGTTCGAACCACTTCACCAGTTACTCCTACCCAGTCACCGAGGTGGAGCTTTGCAAACTCTTCGAATTCTGCAGTGATGGCCGACATAGCGAAGAGTTGAATTTCACCCGTGAGGTCACGCATTGTTGCGAACGCGAGTTTTCCTTGTGTGCGCATCAACATGACACGACCAGCAACTTTTACAACAACGCCCGATTCTTCGCCGTCGCTGAGGTGCGCGTACGTCTCTTGTAGCGGTGCGCAGTGCGCGTTGTGATCAAATTGATACGGGGTTGACACTAATTAGCTCCTGTGTGATTACGTTCATGAACAATACGCAGTCCATGAAGCGTAAGCCACGGTTCGTGGTGCTGTACGTGTTTTGTGTGAGGAGATACCAGTCCCGCTAGTCCGCCGGTGGAAATTACCGTGGCTTCACCTATTTCTTCCTTAATGCGCTCCACCATTCCGTCCACCTGGGCGGCGAAACCGTAGAGAACACCTGACTGGATTGATTCAACAGTTGAGCGTCCAATGACTGAACGAGGTTTCACGAGTTCAACTGATCTCAGAGCTGATGCCTGGGTGTAGAGGGCTTCAAGAGAAATTGCAACACCCGGAGCAATCGCTCCACCCAAGTACTCACCCTTGGCACTAATCACGTCAAAGACGGTCGCCGTTCCCATGTCCACAACAATTGAAGGGCCCGGGTAGAGGTCGTATGCACCAACCGCATCAGCAATACGGTCAGCTCCAACTTCGCGCGGGTTGTCATACAGAATTGGCATGCCAGTTTTTGTCCCAGGTCCAATGACCGTGATGTCAAGATCAGAGAACCAGCGATTCGCCATACGACGAAGTTGTGTTGTCACTGAAGGTGCTGAAGAAGAGATCGCCATTGCAGTTACCGCAGTTCTGAGGTCGAGTCCTTCCAAGTCGAGCAGTTGCGTGAGAATCATTGCGTGCTCATCAGGTGTGCGCTCTGGTGATGTGGAGATGCGCCAGTGAAAAGCCAGACCACGCTCACCTGTTGCCTTGGCAAATCCCATTGCATCTGGAAGTTCCGGGGCATCAGGCCCGAAGAGTCCAATAACGGTTTCTGTATTTCCTACGTCCATTGCTAGCAGCATTAGTTTTTCGCCTTAATAGTTACTGGTCCATTGTCAAGAAGCCGAACACCATCAATTGTTGCAGTGATGATTGCGCGGTATTCACCAGCTTGCGAATCGTCCGCCGGACGAAGTGTGATGTTGTCGACCACTTCGGCGTAAACAATTTCTGCACCACCAGATCGAAGAATGGTGCGCATGCGGTGTCTAAGTTCACTGGCACATTCGACTTCTGCTTGTGCTGCAGCGATGGCTTGTGAGATGCACTTGGCACGGACATGGTCTTCAGGGCTGAGGCGAGCATTTCGACTCGAGAGTGCAAGACCTTCGGCGTCTCTTTTAATTGCGCAGGTCACTATCTCAACGTCGAATGCCAGGTCACGGACCATTTGTCTGATCACTGCAATCTGCTGGAAGTCTTTTTCACCAAAGTATGCACGACATGGTCCAGTAACGGTAAGAAGTTTTGCCACCACACTCGCCACGCCATTGAAGTGTCCCGGGCGGCCTTCTCCTTCGAGAGTGTCACTCACTCCCTTGATGGTTACTTTCGTCGGCGTTGCTTCTGGGTAATCGGGCCACATTTCGTCGAGAGTTGGCTCTACAAGACAGTCCACGCCGTTAGCGAGCGCCACTGCGCGGTCAGCCTCAGGGACGCGAGGGTATGCCTCGTAGTCACTCTTCACACTGAACTGAATTGGATTCAGAAAGATTGTTGCGAGCACAACGTCACCGTTGCTCTTAGCTTTTTGAAAGAGTGAAGCGTGGCCTTCATGAAGTGCACCCATGGTTGGGACAAGCCCAACTCTCCTACCGCTCGCACGTACTTCAGAGGCGTAGTTGCGCCACTCAGCAATTGAACTGAGCAGTTCCATAACTACGCCTTTAGATGTGAGCGACGCTTTTCAGCGAGTTCGAATGCAGCGTTCGCCAAAGCAACGTACGTTGAGCGTTCAGCTTCTGGAAGTGCAGCAAGGTGTGCATCAATAGTTGCCATGTCACCGCGTGACGCAGGACCAGTGAGTGCATCTTGTGGTCCAACTTCTTTCACGTCGCGAAGTGATTGCTCGGCGAGTGGAAGAAAGTCTTCCAGGCTAAGTCCTGCCGCTTCAGCGAGTTCTTTAACGTGACCCATGAGTGCAACGAGGTGATTCGCCGCAACAACAGCAGTTGCGTGATACAGCGTGCGCTGTTCATCACTAAGAGTGATGATGCGACCATTAAGAGCAGTTGCGATTTCGCGAATGCCTTCATCTCCAGCAACGCAGTACGTTGCGCCGTAGAGACGCGCAGCGCCAAGGTCGCCTGAAGGTAGGGCCATCAGTGGATGAATTGAAGCCACACGAGGGTGCTCACCTAGGACACTCAAAGTTCTAGACCCCGCCACGTGAGCGACAATCTGGTTTTCATTGTGAGGAATCTGCAGAGCGATGACGTCAATGAAGTCGTCAGGAACCGTCAACAAGATCACGTCAGGTGCCGAGATGAGATGCAGTTCGTCATGATGAACCAGTTGAACGTCATGGCCAGACGCAGCGAGTGCAGTAGAGAACGATGTGCCAGCGCGGCCAGCACCCACGATTGAAATTTTCATAATGCTCCTGTCCGTTCCAGTCCCTGGCGGGTACCGTTCGGTGTTAGCGCAACATGTCGAGTGTACCCAGTGGCACAACCCTTTCGCGAAAGGAATTAAGCAAATCTTGCGTGACCAGATGAGGAGCTAATTCCTGCAAGGGAATAAGCACAAATGCCCTCTCATACATCCGAGGGTGTGGCACTAAAACATCTGGATTCTCGCTAGTTTCGTCTCCCATCAGCAACACATCAACATCGAGCGTCCTTGGGCCCCAGTGCACATCCCTAGTCCTCCCACACGCCGCTTCTGCTTCACGAGCTCTGGCTAAGAGATCAAGTGGCGAAGCATCAGTTTGAATTTCTAGAACAAGATTCCAAAAGTCATCTTGAGCGACACCACCAACTGGCTCAGTCTCATAGACCTGTGAGATGCGAAAGGGATCATTACCTCTAACAATTTCTACGCCAGTGCTGAGATGACTGCCCCGGTCTCCCACGTTTGAACCCAGTGAAAAATAACAGTGGCGCACTACTTGCGTTTTCGGGTGCAGCGAACGCCGACGCTCGCAATGTCCTCTGGTACAGGTGGAACAACTTTTTTCACCATCACAGTTACTGAAGTAATGGCATCGTCAAAGTTGAGAATCTCCGTTGCAACGCGGTCGCACAGAGTTTCTAACAACAAGAACTTTCCTTCAATCGCAATTCGCTCTGTGAGCGTAATGAGAAGGGCGTAGTTAGTTGTTTCTTCAATGTCGTCTTTTTTTGCAGCTTTTTTAAAGGAACGATCAATATCAATGTCAAAAACTAAAGGTTGAACTCTTGTGCGCTCTTCTGGAAGTATCCCTACAACTGCATTGACGCGTAGTTCACGCAGTTCAATTACATCGCTCACGCAGG
>DAIQPM010000125.1:0-2129 GCA_036787355.1 Acidimicrobiales bacterium | reverse complement strand
TCGTAGGCCAGCACAATTCGTTTAGCGAAGTTACGCATCGTTCGAAAGTGCTCTTCACCGAGTGCGGTTCCACATGTTGCAACTGCTCGTGGCATGCCCGCCATAAAGAACGCAATGACGTCGGTATAGCCTTCACAGACAATTATTTCGCCAGACTTGATGATGTCTTCTTTGGCCCAGTTGAGTGCGTAGAGCGTGCGTCTCTTTGAGTAGATCGGCGTTTCAGGACTGTTCTTGTATTTAGGTTCAGTCCTTCCGTCGGGGCGTACAACATCTGCAGCGGCTGGAAGAATCCGACCTCCAACAGCAATTGCTTTTCCCGTTGGATCAAAAATTGGAAAGATGATTCTTGCGCGAAGAGAATCCTGACGTCGACCACGTTTGTTGACGAAGCCGAGCCCAGTCCCAAGCAATACTTTTTCATTCAGCGATAGTGCGTTGGCTAGTCCATCCCACTCATCAGGAGCCCAGCCGAGACGAAACTGGCGTGCAATCTCGCCATTGATGCCGCGTGACTTTAGGTACTCGCGAGCGTCTCGTGCGTCTTTTCCGGTGAGCAGTCTTTCGTGATACCAAGTGACAGCTTTGTCCATAGCGGACATAAATTCTTGTTTGTCTTTTCTCGCCGGCCCTGATTTATCGTCTTCGTGGAGTTCAATGCCAGCTTTGTCGGCGAGGAAGCGAACTGCTTCCATGAAATCCATGTGCAACATTTCGCGCACCCATGTGATCTGGTCACCTGATGCTCGACAACCGAAGCAGTAGTAAATACCTTCTTGCGCATTCACAGAGAACGAAGGCGTCTTTTCACCGTGGAAAGGACAGAGGCCACCCCACCTTGTTCCTGATTTTTTTAGGGCAACTTGCTCGCTAATTAAGGCGACAATGTCAGTTGCTGCGCGCACCTGCGCAATCTCATCGTCCGAAATAGCCATGTAAAGACGGTAGTGCCTTAGGGCACGCCTGGGTGCAAAGGCCTGCTCCGGTTGCCTAAACTCGTCCTATGTCTGATTTCGCCGTAGAAGCGCTCAATATCACCCGTTCATTTAAAGATGGAGAAGTTCAGGCCCTTGGTGGGGTCTCGCTCCAGGTCCCGAGAGGTGAAGTCTTCGGGCTCCTAGGGCCTAATGGTTCGGGCAAAACCACGATGGTGCGAATCCTTTCAACCATCCTTAAGCCGACCTCGGGGTCTGCAACCGTTAACGGCTTTGACGTCGTAAAGCAAGCCGATGCCGTGCGTCGCAGCATCGGCCTCGCTGGTCAGTACGCAACTGTTGATGAAAACCTCACTGGGTTCGAGAACATTCGAATGGTGGGACTACTCAATCACATTGACAAGTCAGTAGCTTCCAAGCGTGCGCACGAGCTCCTCGAGCAATTCGCCCTCACTGATGCTGGTAGCCGTGTTGCCAAGACCTACTCCGGTGGAATGCGTCGTCGCCTCGACCTGGCAGCAGCTCTCGTTGCTCAACCACCACTTCTGTTTCTTGATGAACCAACAACAGGACTTGACCCACAGAGTCGCCAAGATCTTTGGAGCATCATTGAAACTCTCGTGGAAGGTGGAACGACTGTTCTCCTAACCACGCAATACCTCGAAGAAGCTGACCGTCTCGCAAAGCAACTTGTTGTTCTTGATCACGGAAAAATCATTGCGAAGGGAACTTCGCAAGAACTTAAAACCCAACTCGGCAACACTGTGCTGTCTCTCACTTTTGCTTCCACTGACGATGCTCGCCGTGGCGCGGAGTTAGTCAAGGACATTTCAGATAAACCTGCCAACATCGAAGGCACTGTTGTTGATTTCACCGTCGCCCGCGGCCCAGCATCTGCCGCAGACGCATTGCGCAGACTCGACGCAGCTGGCATCACAATTGCCGGCCTCGCACTTCGCGAGCCAAGTCTTGATGACGTGTTCTTGAACCTCACTGGACACAAGGCAGAAGAAGTAACAGAGTCTCCAGCTGAACCTGCGAAGAAGCAGCGTGGACGAAAGGCAAAAGCATGAGCACCTCAACCATTTCTAAGAAGAGCAGACTTCGCTGGTCAATTAGTGACACCCTCACTATTGCCAAGCGTGACTTGATTGCCTTGGTTCGAATTCCAACAACATTGGTATTCGCAATCAT
>DAIQPM010000039.1:0-10982 GCA_036787355.1 Acidimicrobiales bacterium | reverse complement strand
TACTTGGAATAAGCCCAAATTGAACCAACGCTGAGCGCCGAGAGCAGTCGAGCCAAGAAACATAACTCCAAAAAGTCCCAAGAGGCCTGAGACGTACAACGGTGTCGCCACTATCTCAAGGCGGCGATAATCAATAAGTGAAATGCCGTACATCACACCAATGCCCAAAATTACGTAAAGGGCCTGTCGTTCAAGGTAGTAGTGAGGGTTGTAGCCACCACTGATGAGCGCTTGGCGTGTTGCGCTGTAAATCATAATTACGCCAGTAATTCCGAGAGCAATCAATCCCCACAAGAGGCTGACGTCCAAAGAGTCCTTCGAACGTATGCGATTTGAGAGTGCACTTAAAGTGTCGGTCATTTGATTACCTCTAACAAATCATCTCCGTCGATGTCGATATTCCACCAGAACTTGAACTGTAATGCTGCCTGATAGGCCAGCATCGCTAGCCCGTTTGTGGTGCGACACCCTTGTGCCTCAACGAACGCCAGCCAATCAGATACCAATGGTGAGTAGGTGATGTCAACACAAATAGTCTTTGTAGTGGTTCCAGCAACAGATTCAGGTGCAGTTCTACCAGTAATTGGAATTGTATTTATTAGGACATCGATGGAAGCTGGCAGGTCGCGCGTTACTTTGCTGTACTTTGAAGAAAGTAGTTCTACCTTGGACGGCGTTCTATTTACAACAGTGATGCTTGCAACTTCTGAATGCTGCAAGGCGTCAACGATGCCCGTTGCCGCTCCACCAGCACCAATAACAACTATGTGAGCTCCTGCAAACTCAAAACCAAACTGACTTTCAACAGAATGGATAAACCCTTCTCCATCAGTACAAGCCCCATAGACCTGTCCATCCTTTCGGAGCAAGGAATTAACCATTCCAGTTCGCTGCGCAGCAGAATCTAGGTGATCGCAGATATTCGTTGCGATTGGCTTCAAAGGCATTGTCACCGACAGCGCATCAAACTGATTAGAAATAGCTTCCTTTAATTCCTCTATCTGGCTTGCAGCGATCTGCACTCGAGAAGCACTCCCCTGAAGCCCAGCCAATTGCATTGCGGCTTCTTGGAGTTGAGGTGAAAGGGAATGAGCAACTGGATCGCCAACAACTCCAACCTTCCAGATCATCTGATCCCCCTTGAAACAGCAAGCCGCTCGTTGGCTAGTTGTTCTGCGAAAGTGTTCGAGAACGCTTCTGTTCCGTCTTTTGAGATCAGTGTGAAATACAGCCAGTCACCTTTTGGAGCGTTCATGACAGCTTTCAATGCACCGAGAGAGACCACGCAGATAGGAGTTGGCGTTAGACCTGCGTTCAAATATGTGTTGTAAGGAGTCTGGTACTTCAGCATGGTTGGAGTAACTCGTCCACCATCTTGGCCCAAGTAGTAGAGAACTGTTGAGTCCATCTGCAGTGAGCCACCACGCTTCAACCGGTTGAAAATAACTCGAGCGACCTTGGGCATGTTTGATTGGTAATAGCCTTCCTTCTCAACAATGGAAGCGGCTATGAGTAACTTGTACGCGTTAAGGCCTTGAATACTCGAGCGAGGTGTAAGCCCCGCAGCGGTGGCCTGCTTCGCGAATGAAGCTTGCATTTCATGTAGAAGCTTTGCTGGAGTCGTACCCGGCGTCAGAATGTATTGTCCGGGTCCAATGAGTCCTTCTAGTGAGCCATTCGGATGGAACACACTTGAAGATATTGCTGCATTCACTTCTTGTGCAAATGAGTTAGCAAAAGTGTTTCCTGCGTCATTTACAATCAGCATTTCCACTTCACGAAGAGTCAATCCTGGGTGTACATCTACAACCCTGACGTTTGGGGTGTTTCCAATAATCGACCTAACAAACCCGAATGAAGAGTTCTGGGGAATTTCATAACTCCCCGCGCGAACGACTGGTGCTCCAAAAAGTGCACTGTCGATGCGAAACGCGAAAGTTGAGTGAATAATTCCGACTGCTTGCATTTCAGATGCAATTTGAGAAATCGAATCGCCGGGATGAACCGTAAAAACAACTTCCTTGCCGCCTCCCCCGATGGGGTTCAATTGCAGCATGAACCAAGCTATAGAGATGACTCCGATAGCCAGGAGCGCCTGTATGGCCCTCTTGACAGGCCTAAGCAGAAGGAAGCGCATCTACGTAGTTTTGCAGCATGATCACCGCGGCGGCGCTATCTATGTGCTCTCTATGGTTCTTTGCCTTCATACCGGCCCCAGAAAGCGATTTTTGAGCCTCTAGGGTGGTCAAGCGTTCATCCCACTGAACTACCAAAAAGGCTGGAAAAGCGACTTTTATAGCCTCAAAGAGCTGGTCGGCTACTTCTGTGCTTTGCGTCTCATTTCCTGAGAGTGAGATGGGCCGACCTATGACGATTGACCCGACAAACTCTTCTTCGATTAACTCTGTGAGTTTTTTGATGAACAATTCCCCAGCGTCCAACGCCGGCCGCGGGAAGGCCATGGTCTGAGCCGAGTCGGTGATGGCAACGCCGCATCGGCGAGTGCCCGGATCAATGCCGAGTATTCGACTCATGATCCCTAGAGAGCTTTTGCCGCAGCGAGCACTTTGTCAATGCCCGAGGCATCTTTGCCACCAGCAAGCGCTAAGCGTGCAGATCCTCCTCCGCCACCATTTACAAATTTTGCGAGTTCTTTTACAGTTACCTGCGCGTCAAGTGATTCATCGCTCGCAACGACAATAGAAATCTTGTCTTCGAACGCACCAGCAATTACAACCGCTCTGCGGCCTCGGCGCTGTAGATCCTGCGCCAAAGTACGAAGTTGATCTCCAGGAAAACCATCCACTCGTGCCACTAGTACTGGCGTGTTTGATTCATTGTGGAGTTGTTCTGCGAATGCAGAAAGTTGCGACTGGCGAAGTGAAGACATTTCTTTTTCTACTTCTTTTTGTCGATCGAACACTCTCTCAAGTGCTGGGACAACATCGTCAAGTGATGTCTTAAGAAGTGTGGCAACTGCACCAAGAGCGCTTTCCATTTCTTGACTTCTGCGATATGCACCAAGTCCACTTACCGCTTCAATACGGCGTGTCCCAGAACCAATTGAGGCTTCACTGACTACTTGAATTTGACCAATCGAACCAAGGCTGTCAACGTGCGTTCCACCACAGAACTCAAGGCTGTGCACACCGGCACGAACCACGCGCACCTGATCGCCGTATTTGTCTCCAAAGAACGCAATTGCGCCCATCGTCTCAGCTTCCTTCTTTGAAGTCTGAATTGTCTCGACGGTGTCGTTTTCAACAATGTCACCGTTCGCGAGCGTCAACACTTGGGCCATCTCTTCATGAGCAAGACCCGAACCATGTGCGAAGTCGAAGCGAAGACGATCTGGCCCTACGTAAGAACCTTGTTGGCGAACATGGTCACCCAACACAGTGCGAAGTCCCGCATGCAGAAGGTGTGTGGCGGTGTGATTTCGACGAACCGCTTCACGACGCTCAGGAGCAATCGTTGCAACGCAAACTTGACCCGGAAGAATCTCTCCTGTGAGCTTTCCTCGGTGTGCGAACAACCCGCCAGCCACGTTCTGAGTGTCCATGACTTCGAAGCGTCCAGACTCAGTTACGACCGTTCCCATGTCACCGACCTGACCACCTGATTCTGCGTAGAAAGGTGAGTTCTCCAAGAAGAGTTCGCTTGTTCCATCAGCACCCGAAAGAATCGCAACTACCGATGTTTCAATGCTGTAGCGCTCAACGTCACGGCCTACAAAGTTGGTCGCACCATGGTTTTCAATAAGGTCCTTGTACTGTGACTCATCAGCGAGGTTAAGTGCCTTGGCCTTAGAGCGAGCTCGTTCTTTCTGCTCGGTCATCGCTGCATCGAATGCATCGCGCTCAACGCTAAGACCAGATTCAGCAACAATCTCATCGGTGAGCTCAATTGGGAATCCGTGCGTGTCGTGGAGCTTGAAAGCCATGTCGCCAGGGAAAATCAATGAACCTGACTTAGTGACCTTGTTGCGCTCCTCTTCAAGGAGTGTCATTCCGGCCTTAAGTGTTCGAGAGAATCCAGCTTCTTCACGCTCGAGGATGGAAACAATAAGGTCACGATCTTTCACGAGGATTGGATAGGCGCCACCCATTTTTTCAATGGTCGCATCTACCAGCTGTGCGGTGAGAGGGGCGTCAGATCCAGCGCGACGAGCGGCAAGGATAGCTCGACGAATAATGCGACGAAGAACGTAACCTCGCCCTTCATTTGACGGAAGAACTCCATCAGAAACCAAGATACTCATTGCGCGGCCGTGCTCTGCAATGCGTCGAATTGCGATGTCAGTGTTTTCATCACGACCGAGTGGAGCATTTACCGCACGTGATGCAGTTTCAATCAGCGGAGCGAAAAGGTCTGTGGCGAATACTGATTCAACACCATTCAGAATTGAAAGCACTCGCTCAAAGCCTGCACCAGTGTCGATGTTCTTTTTTGGAAGATCAATGAAGGATTCGTTTGGCCCTTTTTCGAATTGCATGAAAACGAGATTCCAGAATTCAATGAAACGATCTTCGCCGCCGAATTCCGGACCACCGTCAGCGCCGAAAGCTGGACCCTTGTCGTAGAAGATTTCAGAGCATGGTCCACATGGTCCGCTGTCACCCATGGCCCAGAAGTTGTCTTCACCGAGACGCTGAATTCGTTCTGGGCGAATACCAATGAGGTCGCGCCACATCTCTGCGGCTTGGTCGTCAGAGTGGTGAACAGTTATCCAGAGTTTGTCTGGATCTAGACCGAATCCCTCAGTGATGAGACCCCAGGCGTATTTGATGGCTCCCTCTTTGAAGTAGTCACCGAATGAGAAGTTTCCCATCATTTCGAAGAAGGTCAAGTGACGCTGTGTGGTTCCAATCTGATCAATGTCTCCAGTTCGAAAACACTTCTGAATTGATACGGCACGGTTGTAAGGCGCAGTTTCTTCTTCGGTGAAATACGGCTTGAACGGAACCATTCCCGCAACCGTGAAAAGGAGCGACTGATCGTGAGGAATCAGGCTTGCTGAAGGGACAATCGTGTGCCCGTTTTCAGCAAAGTAGTTAAGAAAAATAGACCGGAGTTGAGCTGCTTCCACGGCTTTTACTCTACCGGCGTTGAAGTGCCATCTGTGTCTGTTTGGCCAGTCCTACGACGCCACTGCTCAACCAGAGCCTGTTCTCGTCCATAGAACGAGGGCTCGAAGAATCGCGAACCCTTTTGACCATCGGGAAGATACTGCTGGTCAACCCAACCATTATCAAAATCATGTGGATACCGGTAGTTGTTTCCAAAGCCAAGCTCACTGGCTCCGCGGTAGTGCCCATCTCTCAGATGGTCTGGAACTTCAATAACTCCGCCAGCCTGCACTGCCTGGGTAGCTGCACCAAGTGCACGGGTGACTGCATTGCTCTTCGGGAGCAGTGCCAGCGTTATGGTCGCATGAGCAAGGGTGAGACGAGCTTCTGGAAGCCCGACAAATTCAACCGCTCGTGCCGCAGACTCAGCGACAAGGAGACCCATAGGATCAGCCAGTCCAATGTCTTCACTCGCCAGTATGACAAGTCGTCGTGCAAGAAATCTCGCGCTCTCACCGGATTCGAGCAGCGTGACTAACCAATAGAGCGCTGCATCTGGGTCAGAGCCTCTGACTGATTTAATGAATGCACTCACTTGGTCGTAGTGCGTATCTGCAGACTGGTGATACAGCCTTCCGTCACGAGCCTGCGCAATGTGTTCAACAGTGACCTCTGTTCCAACACCTAATTGAGCATGCGCCAAAATAATTGCAGTGTCGAGCGTCGTTAGCGCTCCCCTGGCGTCACCGTCGGCAGATGAGGTAACTGCGCTCAGCGCTTCATCAGTCGCTGATGCATTTCGAAGTTCCAGTCCTCTTCGAGCAAGAGTGAGCAGTTCGTCTTCGCTCAGTGGCTTTAGTCGCCACAGAGTGCAGCGACTCATGAGCGCAGCATTCACTTCGAAGTATGGGTTCTCAGTTGTAGCGCCGATCAGGACAATCTCGCCGGACTCAGTCGCAGGGAGCAGCAAGTCTTGCTGAGATTTGTTGAACCGATGAACCTCATCAATGAACAAAACTGTCTTTTGCCCACGCTCTCCGAGACGCTCATGGGCACGACTGAGTGCTTCGCGCACGTCCTTCACTCCCCCAGTCACGGCGGAGAGACTTTCTGTTGCGTAACCCGCCGACGTTGCGAGAATGCGAGCCAAGGTTGTCTTCCCCGTACCTGCTGGCCCCCAGAGGATCATTGAGGTGAGTTGCTGTGCGCCTACGAAGCTACGAAGCGGTCCGTCTGGCCCAACGAGGTGTGATTGTCCAACCACCTCGTCAAGCGTTCTTGGGCGAAGGAGTTCGGCGAGGGGTGCTGCTTGTTTCAGGCGTTGAGCCACGGCGTCATCAAAGAGTGACGTGATTAACCCTTAAGAACTGGTTTGATTCTGAGATCACGAAGCTGGCGCTCAGTGATGTTCTTTGGCGCTCCAGTCATGAGATCAGAGCCTGACTGAGTCTTTGGATACGCAATCACTTCACGAATGTTTTCTTCACCCGCGAAGATCGCCACCAAGCGGTCGATTCCAAAAGCAAATCCGGCGTGTGGCGGTGCACCGTACTTGAAAGCGCCCATCAAGAATCCAAATCGACTTTCTGCCTCTTCGTCACTAATTCCCAGAGAGGTGAACACTTCTGCCTGGATTGCGGCATCGCTAATACGAACTGATCCACTACCGAGTTCCCAACCATTAAGAACGAGGTCGTAGCAGCGCGCACGAACCTTAAGTGGGTCGCTCTTCATGAGGTGAATGTCTTCAGGGTTAGGCATCGTGAAAGGGTGGTGAGCTGCAATTGGATTGCCATCTTCATCAAGGCCTTCAAACATCGGGAAGTCTGTAATCCAAACGTAGTGATGTGGTCCTTCACTGACTGGAGGAGCACCGAGCGTTACACGAAGTGCTCCGAGCACCTTGCAGGCCTGTGCGTATTCATCAGCAACGCAGAACACAATGTCTCCCACTTGCGCACCGTCAACTGCTGCAATGGCTGCGATCTCAGTTTCGTTGAGGAACTTTGCAAGTGGAGAATCCACGCCGTCTGAAGTGATGCGGAACCAAGCGAGACCCTTCGCGCCAAGTACTTTTGCTTGCTCAGTCAGTTGATCAAGCTTTGCACGAGAGAATTCAGCACCGCCAGGAACACGAAGTGCTTTAACAGTCGGAGCTGAGAAGGCCTTCACTTCAGTTGTCGCGAATACTTCCGAGAGGTCTTGGAGAACCATGGCGAAGCGTAAGTCTGGCTTGTCTGTTCCGTATTCATCAAGTGCTTGGTGCCAGGTCATTGAGCCAATGGGGCCGGGGCGAGTTCCAGTGGCAACTTCAGCTGCATTAAGAACTGCTTCAGAAACGAAGGCCAAGATGTCTTCTTGCGTTACGAAACTCGCTTCAAGGTCGAGTTGTACGAATTCAAACTGGCGGTCAGCACGGAGGTCTTCGTCACGAAGACAACGTGCGATTTGGTAATAACGATCAAAGCCACCAACCATGAGAAGTTGCTTGGCGATTTGTGGACTCTGAGGAAGCACGTAGAAGTCACCTGGGTGCAAACGTGAAGGGACCACAAATTCGCGTGCGCCTTCTGGAGTCGGTGCCCAAAGCAGTGGCGTTTCAACTTCACAGAAACCCTGAGCTTCCATTGAACTGCGAAGTGAAGCATTAACGGCAGCACGAAGACGAAGGTTTCGCTGCATTTTTTCGCGGCGAATGTCTAAGTAGCGGTACTTGAGACGGACTTGCTCATCAATGTCAACGCGCTCATCAAGTTGGAACGGTGGTGGTTCTGCCGCAGAGAGTATTTCGACGGTGCAGTCAGTAAGTTCAACATCACCAGTAGCGAGCTTGTCATTGATGGTGCCATCGGGACGCTTTGTAACTGTGCCAGTAACGCGAATTACGTATTCAGAGCGCACATCTACTTTGCCGTCAACCACTACCTGGAGAAGCCCCGATCGGTCACGAAGGTCAACGAACGCGAGGTGCTCACCGTGTTCACGACGCTTAGCAACCCAGCCACAGAAGCTCAGTTTCTGACCGATGTGCTCAGCGTTAACTGATCCGCAGAGCATGTCACGCATGCTGGTGGCTTCATAATTCTTTGACATTGTCACTTCACTTCGTTATTAGATTGAAAATCGCTGTAGTCACAGAATCTCGAGAAACCTGGCTCTGTGCCTGCTCGTGATCCGCGCTACGTAGGTCTCTAATCGTAACCTGACCAGCAGCCTGTTCTTGGGGACCGATGAGAAGTGCGAAGCGGGCTCCTGATTTATCGGCGAGTTTCATTTGAGACTTCATTGATCGTCCGTCAAAGGCGCGCTCAACGCTGAGCCCATGTCGACGAAGTTCATCGCAGAGTGATGTCGCGAGGTCGTCTTCAGTCGTGTCGATGACAAACACGTCGACCGAGCGGTCAACGAGTGCTGATGAAATACCTTCAGCCTGTCTTGTCAGAAGTAGGCGCTCGATACCGGACCCAAAGCCGATTCCACTTGTTGGCTTTCCACCGAGCTCTTCAGCCAGCTTGTCGTAGCGACCTCCCCCACCAATGGCGTTTTGTGCGCCATCTAGCGAATCGGCAACAAATTCAAACGTTGTTCTGGTGTAGTAATCGAAACCGCGAACGAGTCGCGGATTCAGCTCTGGCGTAATTCCAAGCGAAGTGAGTCCAGCAACAACTTTTGCAAAGTGCGTGCTGCAGTCTGCACATACATGATCGGGCAACATCGGGCCCTTGCTCGTTACCTCGATGCATGGAGTTTTCTTGCAGTCAAGAACGCGAAGTGGATTCTGCTCCCATACCTTTTGGTGCTCGTCACACAGTGATGCGACATTTGACTTCAAGTGATCCTTTAGAAGTTCAACGTATGCGCCACGGCATTCGTCGTGACCCATTGAGTTAATAAGGAGACGAATTTTCTTAAGACCGATTGCCTCGTAGAAGCGCCACGCCAAGGTGATTACCTCAACGTCAACAGCTGGGTCATCAGAGCCAAGGACTTCAACACCAACTTGGTGGTGTTGGCGGTAGCGACCAGCTTGTGGGCGTTCGTAGCGAAAAGCTGGTGTTGCGTACCAAGCTTTCCATGGAGTCGTCGGGTTGTGTTGAACAAAAGCACGGACAACTGATGCAGTGCCCTCTGGGCGAAGTGCATACGTCCTCTCACCGCGGTCAGTGAAGACGTACATTTCTTTCTTCGCTACATCGCTGTTTTCACCAATGCCACGATTGAAGACTCCAATATCTTCGAACATTGGAGAAATTACTAGTGAGAATCCGAAGCGGTGGGCAAATTCTGCGAAAGTGCCGATGAGGCCTTCCCATTCGTAGGACTGAGGCCCAATGACATCGTGTGTTCCTATGGGTGCTTGGAATTCGCTCATGAGTTCTTGTTCTGACCTGGTAGTTGGCGGAAGGCGTCAAAAACGCCGTCGACGTTTTTAAGTGCTGCAAGAAGACTACTTAGGTGTGTTGGATCTGCGAGTTCAACATCGAAGATAATTCGTACGATTCGAGACCCTGAAGTACTTGAACTACTGGAAATAATGCTTAGGTGGTACTCAGCAATCACGCTCGATACATCAAGGAGCAAGCGAGTCCGGTCAAAGGCCATGATTTCAAGTACCGCGCGGAAATGTCCTCCGGTTGAACCGTCCCATTCAACTTCAATGATTCGCTCGCCGAGGCGTTGCGCCAAAGCGACCGCATTAGAGCAGTCGCTACGGTGAACTGACACACCGCGTCCCTGGGTAATGAATCCCATGATTTGGTCACCTGGAACTGGTGAACAGCACCTCGCCAGGTGAATCATTACGTCGTCGAGACCCTCCACGTACACGCCAGCACCGCGACGGTTGGTTCGCCCCGTCTTTGGAATGCGAGAAACAGTTGTTGGAAGCTGCTCACCTTCGCCACCTTGGAGCTCGCGTGACAGTCTCTGCACCACGGCAAGGCCAGAAATTTGACCACTGTCAATTGCCATCATCAGCGCATCTTGATCCTCAAGGTTGAGTGCACTCACTACAGCATCAAGTGCTTTTGAAGAGAACGTTGTGGCGATCGGAAGTCCTTCGCGACGCAGCGCCTTAGTCAGCTCTTCTCTTCCACCTTCAATGGCGTCTTCTCGTCGTTCGCGCTGGAACCACTGGCGAATCTTTGATTTAGCTCTCGATGATTTCGCAATGTTGAGCCAGTCCCTTGAGGGACCAGATCCATCTTGCTTGCTGGTGACGATTTCAATAACGTCAGCTGATCGAAGTGGGGTGTCGAGTGGAACCAGTCGCCCATTAACTTTTGCTCCGACGCATTTGTGACCAACTTCGGTGTGTACGGCGTAGGCAAAGTCAACTGGAGTTGCTCCTTCAACGAGTGCGATCACTCGTCCCTTCGGTGTGAAGACGTACACCTCGTCGTGTTCGAGGTCGAGCTTCAACGCCTCGAGGAAGGCAATCGGATCAGTCTCTTCTTCTTCCACGTCAGAGAGTCGTTGCATCCAAGCAATTTCTTTTTGCGTTGCGCCTTCTTTGTAGCCCCAGTGAGCAGCGATACCAAATTCAGCACGACGGTGCATTTCAGAGGTACGAATTTGGACTTCCACAGACTTAGACCTAGGTCCGATAACCGTGGTGTGAAGCGACTGGTAGAGGTTGAACTTAGGAGAGTTGATGTAATCCTTAAAGCGGCCCGGAACTGGAGACCAGAGTGAGTGGATTGCTCCAAGCACTGCCCAACAGTCGCGCTCATCTTCAACAATGATTCGCATTCCTACGAGGTCGAAGATTTCATCAAATTCTTTTCCACCCACGACCATCTTTTCGTAAATGCTCCAGAGATGCTTTGGGCGACCACGAACATCAGCCTCAATAGAGAATGAACTCAGCTTGTCACCAAGTGCACTCATTACGTCAGCAAGATAGGCCTCACG
>DAIQPM010000124.1:0-2164 GCA_036787355.1 Acidimicrobiales bacterium | reverse complement strand
CTAAGTCCAATGCCAGTTGTCACCATGACTGCGATGATTATTACTGCGAGCAAAACCACCAGTGCCCCGGCGATTCCAATTGTTCGGTGCAGTCCCCCACCAATAAGTACTCCTAGCCATCCACCGCCATGTGCGAGTTCAGAAGTTGAAGCACCGAGTGTGGGTCTCCCGCCAAACAAGTGTCCAAGTCCGCAAGCACCAACAAGCCCTAAGCCAACGCCCCAGCCAAATCTTGTGCGGTCAACTTCGAGGTTGCCCCAGATGAGACCAGCACCAAGGCCAATGAGGATTGGTGGAATTGCGAAGCGACCAATACCAAATAGGGATGAAAGCCCTTTGGAAATGCTGTGCCCTACTGGTCCAAGAGCGCCAGCTTCAGCGAGCAGTGAGAAGAGTCCAACAACTACAAGTACAACGATCCAGATGTCTCGTTCATGGCGCTTCCAGGCCGACGGTGAGTCCGTAGGTGCTGTGCGCTTCGTTGAACGAGCGGGGGCCTTTTTGGCAGGCTTTTTCTTGTGTCGTGCTTGTGCCACAACCATCTAACTTACTGAACTTATGCCCATTTTTAGTGCCAATCCATCTAGTGTGGTTTCATGTCGCAACCAGATAGCTCTTCCGTCAAACTCGCCGAGCGCCTGGGAGTCAATGCCTACGTAGGGTCCGTTGTCTCTTCCAAGCAGATAAGCACCTCTTTGTATGAGGTGATACTTAAAGGAAACGCTGAGAAGCTCGCTGGAGTGCCCGGTAACGACGTAATGGTGCGCATGACCGACAACAATGGCGCCTTTGGGCGCAGGCGCTACAGCGTTCGATCTGTTGACGCCGAAAATGACCAGTTCACGCTGTGGGTTAGTACCGACCATGAAGGACCAGGAAGCCACTGGGCGAAGAATGCCAAGCCGGGTGATGAGGTTGACCTGGTAGGTCCTCGTGGAAAAATACCATTAGACCCCCTCGCCGATTGGTACCTCTTTATGGGTGATGTTTCGGGTCTCGCCGCTTTTTATCGAATGGCTGAGAGTATCGAGATTCCTGGCAAGGCAATTTTCATTGTTGAAACTAAGCATGATGATGACGCTGTTACCGCATCATTTGACGAAGGACTCGGAGTCACTGGAATCTTTGTTGACAAGAATGGTCGAGCGGAGAATGATCCTGCAGGACTACTCAGTGGTCTAAGTGCTTTCGCATTCCCGCCTGACGAGGGTCACGCCTATCTCTTTGGTGAATTCACAATCACAAAGGTCCTGCGTGAAGCATTGCTCGACCGAGGGCTAAAGGACGAACAGATCAGTCGCAAAGCCTTTTGGCGCCACGGTGAGAAGAACGCCGAAAACGGCGAACCTAATAAGCAGGACTAGAGAACAACAATCGCTGGCAGTAGAACAGGCTGGCGACGATACTTTTGCCCGAGAATTCTTCCTGCTGCTCGCTGCGCGATCTTATTAATTGATCCTTCGTCACGGTCACCATCGCTCAGTGCATTCTGGATTGAGTCACGAACAGTGTCGCCAACAGCATCAAGAAGTTTCTTGTCATGTTCACCTTCGAACCAGCCACGAGTAGTAATTCGAACAGGTTGAACAATCACCCCACGCTCACGGTCAATACCAGCTGAGATCTGAAGGACTCCGTATTCAGCAAGCATTCTTCGCTCTTCGAGTGGTTTCTCATCAAGATCTCCGGCGCTGCCATCAATGTAGTGAAAACCAGCAGGGATCTGGCCGGAAAGACGAATGCCGGCTTCGCTAACTTCCACCTGGTCACCGTCTTCACAAATGAGAATGTGCTCATGTGACATACCCATTGATTCTGCAAGGTCGGCGTGATGAACAAGGTGACGGAACTCACCGTGAACCGGAACAAAATTTCTTGGACGAAGCAACTGGTGAAACGTGCGCAGCTCACCTTGGCGAGCATGGCCCGAAGCATGGACCGGCTCATGACCTGAATGGATTACTTCAGTTCCAGCACGGTGAAGGTCGTCGATCAGTCTTCCAACGGACCACTCATTCCCAGGAATCGGGTGTGAACTGAGGATGATTGTGTCGTCTGCTCCAACGGTGAAGTCACGCGCATCTCCACGCGACAGCTTTGAAAGGGCGGCAAGAGGCTCCCCTTGGCTGCCAGTACATATCACGCACACTTCTCCTGGCTCATA
>DAIQPM010000038.1:5789-11122 GCA_036787355.1 Acidimicrobiales bacterium | reverse complement strand
TCACGCTCTTGGATAATTGACGCAGTTCCACGAGCGCGCTCCGCGAGCCCCTGAAGAGTTCCAAGTGTTGAGGCGAGGGTTTCTTCACGGCGACTTGCCATTTCAGACGCCGTCGCTGAAGCTCTGGCATCAAGCGTCAAAATCTCATTTCTAACTTCTTGCTCTTTAGAAGAGAACTCAGCGAGCTCTTTTCCTAGTTCAATTTGACGTGATTCAAAAGATGCCGCGCGAGTTGAGAACAGTGAATGGCGTGCTGCACGAAGCTCGGCTTCAACCTCTGCGAAACTGCGTGCTGATTGTGCTTGGCGCTCGAGCGGTCGCATTTGACGACGAACTTCTCGTACGAGGTCACCTAGACGCTCTAGATTTTCTTGCGTCTGAGCAAGACGACGTTCTGAGCGTTCTTTACGACGACGATGAATCGAAACTCCGGCAGCCTCTTCAATCACCGAGCGTCGATGCTCAGGTGTCGATTGCAGAATCGAGTCAAGTTGTCCCTGACCAATAATCATGTGCTGGTTTCGCCCAACTCCTGAATCAGAAAGCAGTTCTTGAATGTCGAGCAAGCGACAAGTAGTTCCATTGATTGCGTATTCGGAGTCACCGTTACGGAACAATGTTCGAGAAATTGTGACTTCAGCGCCATCAACGCTGAGTCGGCCTTCTGAGTTGTCGAGTGTTAGAGAAACTTCAGCACGACCGAGTGCTGCTTTGTTGGTGGTACCAGCGAAAATAACGTCGTCCATTTTTGCACTGCGAAGAACTTTTGTTCCCTGAGCACCAAGCACCCAAACCACAGCGTCGACAACATTGGACTTTCCTGATCCGTTTGGACCCACGACAGCGGTGACGCCCGGCTCGAACTCAATGGTCGTACTGTCGGCAAAGGACTTAAAGCCCTTCATGGTTAATCGCTTAAGAAACACGCTGAGACGCTAGCAATCTTCTGAGGTTAAAAAGTCGTTTAGCTCTGACACTTGTCACAGAAGAACGTTGTCTGACCCTTAATTAATGCTTTTTTGATGGGCTGGCGACATTGCATGCAAGGGAGCCCCTCGCGGTCATAGACCTGAAGGTATTGCTGATAATTGCCTTCTTTTCCGTCTGGGTCACGAAAAGGATCCTTCTCTAAAGAAGTTCCGCCGTACTTGATTGCTTCTTGAAGAATTTCAGTGATTGCACGGTGCAGACGTCGGATTTCAATTGTTGAAAGTGACTCGGATTCACGGTCGTGGCCAAGACCAGCAGCAAAAAGTGCCTCGTCGGCGTAGATTTCACCGAGGCCAGCCAAGATGTTCTGATCGGTCAAAACGGACTTCAGATCCGTGGTTCGGCTGCGAAGAATCGCCGCGAATCGGTCCCAGCCAATTTGATCTTCAAAGGGGTCAATACCGAGCATTGTGAGCTCGGGAATTTGCTTACGAAGGCCTAGGCCGTCACCGCCAACGCTGAGTCGAGCGAACTTAGAAATCTCAACTTCTGAGCCCTCTGGCGGCGGAGTTGAGACGTATAACTCCCCCTTCGACAGTGCATCAACGTAGCGAATCTCTCCACCCTGAGTGAAAGTAAAGACAACGTGCGTGTGTTTTGGCTTCTCATCCTTGGGTCCTTGCGAACGAAGAATACGTCCGCTTACGTCGAGGTCAATTACGAGGCTTGTTCCGTTGTCGAGTCCAAAGATCAAGTTTTTTCCGAGTCGTTGAGCAGACTTAATAGTGTGCCCTTCAACTGCGGTACGAAAATCTTTTGCAGTCTTATGACGTCGAACGATCTTCCCGGAGGTCACCGCCGCTCCCTTGATTTTTTTACCAACCAAGTCGCGTGACAGTGATCCTCGTATTGTTTCTATTTCTGGTAACTCAGGCATTGCTTCGCCTTTCCAACGCAGCTTTTGCAGCTTGCGATTCTGCGCTCTTTTTTGAACGTCCATGGCCACTGGCTACGAGTGATGTTCCAACTCGAACTGTTGCTTCAAATGTTGTCGCGTGAAGTGGACCACTTCCCGAAACTTCGTAGGTGGGCGTGCCATGACCTTGTTGCTCACTCCACTGGCGAAGTTGTGTCTTTGGATCAACTTCGTCTGGTGCAAGCGAGGCGTCAGCTACGTCATCAGCCAACATTGCCTGGACGAAATCACATGAAGACTGAAATCCATTTTCAAGATAGACAGCTGCTACGACAGCTTCGAATGCATCTGCGAGGAGTGAATCACGCTCAGTGCCACCTGATTTGATTTCACCCTTGCCAACTTTTATGCAAGAGCCGAGGTCAAGTCGACGCGCGAGTGATGCGAGGGAAGCTTCATTTACAACTCGAGAGCGAACCAACGATCCAGTTCCTTCGTTTAGTTCTGGATACTCGCGTGTGATCAGATCAGCAATAGCAAGGTCCACAACTGCGTCGCCTAAGAATTCGAGCCGCTCGTTAGAGACGCAGTCGTGTTCTGCGGCGTAGCTCGAATGTGTAAGCGCGACACGAAGCAACTCGCTCTCAGGACTCATGCCTAAGTGATTTGCCAGTGCCTCAAGAGTTGAGGTCAAAAGACTCACAGACCTCGTTACGCGCCCTGGAGCTTGGTTGAAACGTAATCAACGGCGTCATTTACGCATCCCAAGTTCTCTAGGTCTTCGTCGTCAATGTGAAAACCTGGAACGTAGGTTGCAAGCTTTTCTTCCAAGGCTTCTACGAGTTCAATTAGGGCAAGAGAATCTGCACCCATGTCGGTGAATGATTGTGTCTCTGAAATTTCACCTGGTGTTTTTTCCAAGATTTCAGCTAATTGCTCTTTAACAATGTTCAATATTGCTGCTCGATCGAGCGGTGTTGAACTTCCAGCGTCAGCGGACATGGCCACTCCTTAAATGTTGCTACTAAAGGATACCGAGATTTCGTACATAGTACGAGAATTATTAGCCTTGATCAGGTCGAATGGTGAGTCGAAGTTTCTCGACGACTCCCGCTTTGTCCATTTCTGAAGCTACGCGAAGCGCATTCATAATCGCCGTGGCGTTGGATGAACCGTGACTGATGATGCAAATCCCTTCAAGTCCGAGAAGCATCGCTCCTCCCTGCTTGTCGGGAGTTAATTCTCCCGCGATTGGAAGTAAATGCTCGAATAGAACATCGCCGGCAGCCTTAGTTGCATCATTGGTGTTGATAACGCCGAGCACTGCACCAAAGATGTACTTCAGTGCACCTTCAAGTGTCTTAAGTGCAACGTTGCCGGTGAAGCCGTCAGTAACGACAACGTCAACTGGTGATGGGATTAGGTCGCGACCTTCAACGTTTCCGAAGAAGTTGAAATCGCTAAGGGCAGCGAGCAGCTCGTGTGTTTCTTTAACGAGCGGAGTTCCCTTAGTTGACTCTTCGCCAATTGAGAGGAGTCCAACCTTAGGACTTTCAATCGCGTAACGAGCTTTTGCGAATGCTGATCCCATTTGAGCGAACTGAACCAGCATCTCTGGTGTGCATTCCGAGTTCGCGCCGGCGTCCACCAAGATGCACGGTGATCCACCAGGATTAGGAATTGGAGTTGCGATACAAGGGCGCACTACGCCAGGTAGTCGTCCCATACGAAGTAGAGCTGAAGCCATAGTGGCTCCAGTATTTCCAGCAGAAACCATCGCGCTAGCTTTTCCGTCTCTAACAAGTTCAGCAGCGCGAACAAGTGAGGAATCTTTTTTCTTTCGAACACTTCCGCCAGGTTCGTCGTCCATGGCAATGACTTCAGTGCATGCAAATACTTCGAGACCGAGTGGGTCTCCCATGAGTTCAGGAACTCCGACGAGTATGACTTCTAAACCAAGTTCATCGACGGCGCGTCGAGCACCAGCAATGATTTCACTGGGTGCAAAGTCACCACCCATCGCATCTAGAGCGATGGGAAGAGTCAAATTAGTTGACCTCGACTGCTACGCGACCCTTGTACCAACCGCAGTTAGGGCACACGATGTGGGGCAACTTAGAAGTTGCACACTGAGGGCATACAGAACGTGAAGGACGGTCTAGGCGCCACGCAGCAGCTTGGCGTGAACGCCCCTTGGCTTTACTGGTCTTCCTCTTTGGAACTGGCATCGATCTTCTCTTTCAACGTTAACGGGCTTAACCGTCAATTTTCTTTGGACTCATCTGACGGAAAGTCAATGAATCGCAGGTTGTCTAGTGTAGCCCAGCGCGGGTCCACCGGGCCTTGACACTCGCAAGTGGCTTCATTTCGGTCAATTCCGCAGTATGGGCAAAGTCCCTTGCAGTCTTCTTTGCAGAGTGGAGCGAGCGGTAAATCAAGGAAAATCGCATCATGAGCCATCGGGGCCAGGTCGACAAAATCATTCTCGATTAGATAAGCGTCGTCGTCCCCAGGGCCACGCTCATCGACGAAGCGCTCGCTGACAACAACCTTCGACACTCCAAGGACTTCGACTGAGCAACGGCGACAGATTCCGTGCCATGGAGCTTCAACTGAACCTCGTGCGTGCAGTCCTCCACTGAAACTTTGCAGCTTCACATTGATTTTTAGTGGAGCATCACTTATTACGTCAGTCTCTGCACGTCCACGTGGGGCGAATTCTTTTTTCTCATCGAATGGGACGTCAAGAGAAATGTCAATCGATGATGGAACATCGCGTAAGAGCAACGCCACTGGGACGAGAAATGGTGATGCCACGATCGTTAAAAGGAATCCTGATCGAAATAGGACTCTTCGTAGGGATCACTGCTTTGTGCCGCAGGTGGCGCTGAAGGTGGCATAAAGAACTCGTCTGGACCTGGTTCTTCACCCGCAAGCGAAAGTGGCATGCCCTGTGACGCCATGCGCTCGCGCCCAGACTGCACAGTTCGTAGCAAACGGTCCAGCACGATTTCGAAACCACCCAGCTTGCCGTCAATGAAGTCATCAGACTCATTGATCATCTTTCGAGCTGTGGCCTGCGCATCAGCAATGATTTTGTCGGCTTGAATTCGCGATTGGCGAACAATTTCAGTCTTGTCAACCATTCGAGCTGCTTCAGCGCGTACTTGATCCATTAACTGCTGAGCCTTCTGCTGCTCAGCGGCCATAAGTTCTTCGCGGTCTCGAAGCGCCCAACGAGCCTGTCGAATTTCTTCAGGCAGATTGTTAAGGGCGTCTTGAATGATTGCGAGCACTTCTTCGCGCTGCACCAAAGCAGAACTTGAAAGTGGCATTTGCTTAGCGTGAACAATGATCTCTTCAAGGTGGCGAAGATTGTCTTCAATGTTGTGCTGAGAGTTATTGGGCTCGGGTTGCAAAAAATCATCGCCCAAGTTGTAGTCCTCAAATGATGTCATTATGACTCCTTTGGAAACTTAATGTCGAG
>DAIQPM010000038.1:0-5689 GCA_036787355.1 Acidimicrobiales bacterium | reverse complement strand
ACATTTTTGATGTGTGCACATGACTCAATGATCATGTCGCGACGTTCGTCGAGGTCGAAAAGAGCTTCGGACTTCTGAGGGTTGCGGATTGCGGCGACGACAATTTCATCAAAGATGTGTGAAGCACGCTCCACCACTTCAAGGTGACCGTTATGAAAAGGATCAAATGATCCAGGAATTAGTCCAACTGTGGTCATTCGAGGTCGCCTTCCTGTGTTTCTAACAACGTTACGAGCGTAGTGCCGTATCGCTTGGTTTTCGAAACGACCCATCCCTCTGGTGCATCCATGTGACGATCGTTCTCAATTACAGCCCTAGTGGCGCTTACGCCCTTTAGAACTCCAGCTAGATCAAAGGGGCCATATGGTGGGTCCGCAAGAACTAGGTCTAGGTCGCTGGGCGGCTGCCACACCGGCAAGGTCGAACGAATGAAAACGGCCTCACCTTCGAGGTTGAGTGGCTCAAGATTAAATTTTGCAGCCGCCAAGCACTCAGGGTCTGAATCAACGAAGTACACCTTCGCAGCCCCGCGAGACAATGCTTCAATGCCCATTGCACCAGTTCCGCAGTAGAGATCGGCAACAACGAGGTCATAGAGTCCACCACGGCTTTCAAGCATCGAGAAAATTGCTTCACGAGCGAAGTCGGTTGTGGGACGCACCGTTGGCGGAATCTTTGCTTTAAGTGCTCGTCCTCGAGCTGTTCCACCAATTACGCGCACCCTCTAAGGGTAGGCGTTTTTTGTCACTATGACTTAAATAGGAAGTCTGCTTCTTCTGGGTCAACAAATAATCGAAGTTCATCAACCATTTCAGGTTCTGCGTCAAGCCCGTTTGCACTCACCATTGATTTCGCCACCTCTTGAGCCGCGAGGAGAAGGTCTTCGTCATTTTTAAGCGAAGCTAACTGCAAGTCACTTCGACCACGCTGGCGAGAACCAAGAATTGTTCCTTCACCTCTGATGTCGAGATCAATTTCAGCAAGCGCAAATCCGTCGTTTGAGTTCACGAGAGCTTCAATTCTCCTTTGACCGTCTTCGCTTGATGGCTCACCAAGCAAGTAGCAATAACTTTGATCGCCACTTCTTCCTACGCGACCACGCAGCTGATGAAGTTGAGCGAGGCCGAATCGCCAAGCGTCTTCAATAACAATCACACTCGCCTCTGGAACATCAACTCCGACTTCGATGACGACTGTGGCCACGAGAACTTGAATCTCGCCACTTCTGAAGTCCTCCATGATCTGTTCTTTTTCTTGACTCTTCATTTGTCCGTGCAGCAAACCAACACTGAGTCCACGCAGTTCTTCCAGCGCTAGGCGATTTCTTTCTTCCACCGCACTCGTCGCTTCAATTTTTTCTGAGCCTTCGACGAGAGGACAGATGACGTAGGCGCGTCGGCCGGCCGCAACTTCTTCTCGAACGTGTTGCCAACACCCAGCAACATCGAGGTCGTTATTTGCCCACTGTGTTTTTATAGGGAGCCTGCCTCCAGGCATTTCGTCGAGCACCGAGCGGTCAAGGTCACCAAAGAGCACCATGGCAGCGGTGCGAGGAATGGGAGTTGCGGTCATGACCAGAAGATCCGGGTCAGCTTGTTCGAGTGAGCGCTCACGACCTTTGTCTCGAAGTGTGGCGCGCTGTTGCACTCCGAATCGATGCTGCTCGTCAATGACGACTGCGCCAAGCGCTTTAAAGCGCACGTCATCGGTGAGGAGCGCATGCGTTCCTACGACCAAATCAATTGAACCATCCAAGAGTCCATCTATTACGAATTGTCGTTCTTTCACTCGAAGCTTTCCAGACAACAGATGAATTGAAAGCGGCCTCACTCCGCCAAGCACCGCATCATCTTTCTTGGTGAGCCCTTCCAGATCTCTTCTGATGGACGCCACATGCTGTTCAGCAAGAACCTCCGTTGGCGCCATGAGTGCGCCTTGTCTGCCACCATCAATCGCTGCGAGGAGTGATGTGAGCGCTACAACAGTTTTTCCAGATCCAACGTCACCTTGTAGCAAACGATGCATGGGAAGTGCGGAGGACATGTCATTCGCGATTTCGTGAAGGACGCGACGCTGTGCGTTTGTTAAAGCAAAGCGGTGTCCTCCTAAAAATTGTCGAACGAGCGACGACTCAGGGTCGCGAAGCGCACCAGGTGCGACATCGAGATCGTGCTCGCCAATTGGATGGGAAATACCAGCTGCGGTCATTTCTAATTTACGACGTCGAAGCGCCAGGAGCAGTTGCAATCGAAGCAACTCATCAAACGCGAGTCGCCTGCGCGCAGGCGCAACGTTGCTCAACTCTGTCGGGAGGTGTATCCCCCAAAATGATTGCGTGCGGTCAATCAAATCGAACTGATTGAGTGATGCACTTGGAACTGGATCAAGCAGTGGACCTGCTCGTCGAAGTGACTCTTCAATGAAGCCACCAATCTCCCAACTCGTTAGTCCTGCTTTTCCTGAAGACGGATAGATGGGAACTACTCGGCCAACTCGTGAAGCGTCACGTTCAATACCTGATGCTCCAACAATCACGTCGACCACTGGATTGGTCATTTGTCGTTGACCTTTGTAGTCAGTTACTTTTCCAAAAAAGAGCGCTTGGACTCCCACGGGCATTTGTTTTTCTCGCCACGCTTGATTAAAGAAAACAACTTTCAGAGATTCGCCGTCGTCACTCACAGTTGCTTCAACCATGACCTTGCCCTGCTTGGTTCGTCGACTACTTATTTTTCGAACTTCACCAAATACCGCTGCTTCTTCGCCGATCGCCAAATCGCTGAGATCAACTCGTTTTGTGCGGTCAATGTAGCGCCGTGGATACACCGTCAGAAGATCAAAGACACTTTCAATGCCAATTGTGCCTAGGGCTGCGGTTCGCTTTTCTCCCACATGACGCAGTTGGCCTACTTTGACGTCATCTAGCTGACGCAGTCGGCGAAGCGCCGCGTCGCTCACTCGATACCGAAGTAGTACGGATAGAGCGGCTGTCCACCGTGGTGAACTTCGACAGCAATATTTGGGAACTCTTCTTCGAGGAAGTCTGTGATTCGACGAGTATTGGCCGCCGTTGCTCCGTCGCCTTCAATGATCGTGAGAATTTCGTGCTTGTTGGTAATAAGCACCGACAACAACTTCGAGCTGGCGTTAGCAATGGAGTCAGCAATGGAGAGAACGCCTTCAGCGCTGAGGCCAATCCAGTCCCCCACGCGAACTTGTCCAGCGTTGGTGGTGGTGTCTCGTACGGCCTGCGTGACTTCTGCTGCGATCACATTCTGCGCTGAATCAGACATTGACTCTTTGTTCTGCACGGCGCTTGCGTCTGGGTCATAGGAAAGTAGCGCCGCGAATCCTTCAACAATTGAATTTGTCGGGACCACTGTTACGTGTTGATCAACAAGTGCCGCGACCTGTTCTGCAACAGGGCGAATGTTTTTGTTGTTAGGAAGCAGAACCACTTCATTAGACCCCGTAGCGATGACCGCGTTGACGAGGTCTTGCGTTGAAGGGTTCATTGACTGGCCGCCCTTTACGAGCACACGTACACCGAGCGAGCGGAAAATTCTTCCGACTCCTTCTCCCGCTACTACTGCAACAACTGATGTCGCTGGTGCTGGAGTTGTCTCTTCAACTTGACCTTCGCTGCCTTCACGAACCCAGCGTTCTTCAATTACTTGCTCACTGAGATCAGTGACTCGAATTTCACGAGGGCGTCCAGCGTCTAAGGCAGCTTCAATAGATGCACCAATGTCATCGGTGTGAATGTGGCAGTTGTAGAGGCCGTCGCCTCCAACAATCACAATCGAGTCTCCAATGCCCGACCACACTTCACGAAACGCGGCCATCTTTGAGTCATCAGCGTCGAGCAAATACATCACTTCATAACGAAGGTCAGCAATGTCGCCTTCTTCGTGTGAAACAACCTGCTCATGAACATTCACTTCAATTGATTCAACCGGAGGAGCAATCGGGAGTTCATCTCCCGCAATGACGTGACAGAACGCATCGAACAACAAGAGCAGTCCAGTACCTCCCGAGTCAACGACTCCGGCTTGTTTTAGAACTGGTAACTGTTCAGGTGTGAATGCCAGCGCAACTTGCCCTTCATCTCTGGCACCCCTGACGACTTCACTTAGTGAACCAAGTGAACGACGAGCGCCAACTGCGCCGGCACGTGCAATAGAAAGAATCGTTCCTTCGATCGGTCGAACTACTGCCTGGCGTGCGAGTACGTCGGCGTGCTCTAGGGACTCAACCAAAAGCTCTGGGGTGATCTCACTCGCGCTTGGAAACTTTTCAACGAGCCCACGAAGTAGTTGCGAAAGGATGACGCCAGAGTTTCCGCGTGCGCCCATCAGCGAACCGTGAGAGATTGCCTTGCAAACTTGCTCAATGGTTGCGTTGTCTTTCAAAAGTCCGAGTTCCGCGACCACTGACTCAATCGTTAGGGTCATGTTCGTACCGGTGTCGCCGTCCGGGACGGGGTAGACATTTAGACGGTTGATGACTTCCTTGTGCGAGCGCAAAAGCTCGCCAAACGTGGCAATAGTGGCTCGAAGGTCTTCAGCGGTCAGCACGGTGGACAAGGTCATTGCTAGCGATGCTACAATGGTCATTCGGTTTATACCGACCTCTGCAAGGGCAGCGGCCGGGAAAAAGGAGAAAGTTCATCATGGCATCAGTCTGCGAAATCTGCGGTAAGAAGCCGTCATTCGGCATGAACGTCTCACACTCCCACCGCCGCACCAAGCGCCGTTGGAATCCAAACATCCAGCGTGTAAAGGCAGTTGTTGGCGGAACACCTAAGCGTGTCAACGTCTGCACCGGTTGCCTACGCTCAGGAAAAATCACTAAGCCAGCTCGTCGCAAGGCCAACGCTTAATTCACAACTTTTCAGAGTTGATGTTGCCAGCCTAATTTTTCAAAATCTTGACCCTTCAACGTCCGCGATGCCGGGTCCGACACAATTGTGCCGATAGAAATTGGCTCTCTCAGTCCACGCTGTAGAAATGTTGATCTCAATTTTTCAGGATCACTCGTGGTGATGAGTAGTTCATAATCTTCGCCGCCGCTAATTGCTTCTTGCAACGTGGCACCATTTGCAATCGGTACTTGGTCTAAGGCAAAACCAACATTGGAAGCGCTGGCCAGACGGTGTAGATCAAGTCCTATCCCGTCACTTAAATCCATCATTGCGCTGACTCCAGACTCACGTGCAGCGAGGCCCTCATTAATTCGTGCAAGTGGTCTACGCTGTGCCGTTACTAATTCATTGTCGAGTGACGCTCCCCCACGACGGAGGCGAAGTCCCGCGCTGGCACTTCCTAGTGCACCGGTAACAAATATCTCGTCACCGTTCTTTGCACCTGTTCGAAGCACCGCCTCACCTCGTGGCACTTCACCAATAACACTCACTGCGACAGATGTATCTGTTGCGCCAGATAGGTCTCCACCAACAACTGGACAGCCGCAAACTTCACTCGCGAGTGAAATGCCGCGGTGCAGTTTTTCGAGGTCAGTTCCAGGTGGAGCACTTACCGAGACCGTGAGCCCCCGAGGGTGAGCCCCCATGGCGGCCAGATCTGAGAGTGCCGAGGTGACGGCCTTAAAGCCCAAGTCTTCGAGTGAAAAAAGTTCAGAATCCGAGTGAATTCCGTAGACGGCGACATCGGCTGAAACCACTACTTGG
>DAIQPM010000123.1:0-2237 GCA_036787355.1 Acidimicrobiales bacterium | reverse complement strand
GCCAGAAGTCGAGTGGGGTCATCGCTCAGATTCGGTGGTGCCTGCAAGTGGATGTCACCTGGCAAAATCAAACGAGCTGCGGCGATCGTCCAGTGGAACTCTTCGTCAGTCGCTGCTGGTTCATGTGCCATTGCCGTTCGTGGCTTTGGAAGGAAGTTCTGAACAATTACTTCTTGAATGTGCCCGTATTCTTCATGAGCGAGTGCGATTGCTTCAAGAGTTGCAATTCTGTCTTCACGAGTTTCTCCAATACCAACGAGAAGTCCGGTGGTGAATGGAATCTTCAATTGACCTGCAAAACGCATGGTGTTGAGACGACGCTGTGGATCCTTGTCAGGTGCAAGTCGATGCGCATCAAGTTCTGCGAGCGATTCGAGCATCATTCCTTGAGAAGCAGAAACTTCGCGGAGTTGTTCTAGCTCTGAGAAATAGAGTGCTCCAGCGTTGGCATGGGGAAGCAGTCCAGTTTCATCAAGCACTGCCTTGGCAGCTGCTGCCACGTAGTCAACAGTGGACTGGTATCCACGAGCAGCAAGCCACTTTGCCGCTTCGTCGTAGCGAAGCTCGGGGCGCTCACCAAGTGTGAAGAGTGCTTCTGTGCAACCAGCTGCTTTTCCAGCATTGGCAACTTCTAGAACTTCTTCAATTGACATGTACGGAGATGCAACGTGTGCTGGAGCCTGTGCAAACGTGCAATATCCACAACGGTCTCGACAAAGTTTGGTCAAAGGTATGAAGACCTTTGGAGAATAAGTGACGATGTGCCCATGGCGCCTACGAGCCTTGGCGAATGCCTCAGATGCGAGAGAAGAGGCTGACTCATTTATGAGGTGCTGGTTGTTAAACCCTCGTGTAATAGTCATGCGAGCATCCTAGGACTAAAGAGCTAATAGCTGAGCCACTTCGCTCAGGTCATCAACAATTATTTGGGCAACGTGACGGCCGCTGGCGGTCATTGCCTTGAAGTCACTGATTGCCTGGGCCATGTGCAGATCTTGGAAAGTTGACTCGGGGGTTGACCCTGGAATTGGCAGAGGATTGGAGGTGGGTCGAATGACAATCTGAAGGGCCGCAATATTTTTCGGACCACCCTTATGGAGCTGACCCGTTGAGTGCAAATATCTTGGTCCTAAATTTGCAGTCGTAGTTCCATACTTCTTCTGTACACGTGACTGCAGATCACTTAGAGCCCCCGCGATGCTCAGAGGACCGTAGACCTGCAAAGTTCGATAAGTCGCGGTTTTGAAATCATGCTTCAAATCTTCCTTGTCAAATTCTGGAGGAGTCCATTCGATCTTGTTCTCGAGGAGATCGAATACTGAAGTTTTCACCGCGTCAACATTTGGCTGATTGAACGGATCGACACCAAGGTGCCAAGCGAGAAGGGATGCAACCAAGTGATAGTGCATGATCTGTGATGGTTCGTACTTTTTGGTGGCTGATTCATAAATAGGTATGAAGCCGCGATCGTGCTTTCCAGTTGTTTCAGCAATCAACTGCTCAAGCCACGTTGCCCCACCAGATGAAACGGGATCAGCTGTAAGTGGAAAATTTCCGTGTCCGAAGTTCACGTCTGCAGCATGAATTGCCGCTTCCTCGAAAGCATGACCGACAACATCAGCGTTCAAGAAAGACTCTGACAATTCACTGCGCAGCGTCTCAGGTGTCCACCCGGCGTACAGCGCTGGGACGAGACCAAACGGTGAGAGAGCTGAAAACCTTCCACCAGTATTAACGTCACCGTCGATCACAAGACAGCCAAGTTTTTCACCAACTGTGGCGAGTGCGGTTCCGGGGTCAGTGATGATGACGAGGTCCTCGGCGAGGAGTCCGTTTTCAAGTGCGTAGGACAGCAGACTCAATGTTTCGATTGTCGCGCCGGATTTCGATGCGGCAATAACGGTTGCATTTGAGAAGTGAACGTCACTTATTGAATCTGGATTCGAAGTGTCTAGTACATGGAGATTTGTAGATCGTTTCGCTTCTGCGAAGAACAGACCAGGGCCTGACGAGCCACCGACACCAAGAAGGACAGTCCTTTCATGGCGGTGAGGGAGTTTCTGTGCAATGTCATCAAGCCACTCTCCGAGATACATTTCGGGGTGACGCAACCATCCAAGTGAGGTCTCTGCAGTCGAACCCTCAAAGAGCGAAGGATCTCCCTTCAGAACCCGCTGAATAATTTCCGAATTTGACATCAACTAGCCGTTTACTTTGTCGGCAACTGTTTTCAAAAG
>DAIQPM010000122.1:0-2249 GCA_036787355.1 Acidimicrobiales bacterium | reverse complement strand
CGGCTCCTTCGAAGGGCCATCATCAACAATCGCTGCAATTTCGAACGCACTAAAGAATGGCGCTACTGCAGTTGAACTGGACGTTCATGCAACGAAAGATCGAAAGATTGTTGTTTGTCACGATGAAACCGTTGACCGCACCACGAACCACCAGGGGAGTATTGCCAATTTCACTTTGGCCGAGATCCAAGAAATGGATAATGCGTATTGGTGGATTGCGGGAGAAGCAGTTTCTCCGGGTCGTAGCGACAGTGAATACGTGCACCGAGGCAAAGCACCGATAGACCGCAGTTTTGCAATCGCAACCCTTGAAGAAGTGAGCGAAGCGTTCCCAGGAGTTCTACTCAACATGGACATCAAGCAAACAACCCCTGATGTTGAACCCTATGAAGAGCTCCTTTATAAAGAGCTGCAACGGCTTGAGCGAACAAGTTCGGTGATCGTTGCGTCATTTCATGACGACGCGATTCAGAAGTTTCGCTTGCTGGCCCCCGAAGTTGCTACTTCTGCGGCTACGAATGAGACTTCAGCATTCTTTTTCTCGATGCTCGAAGGCGGAGAACTCAAGGTTCCTCCGGTGTGCTCATTCCAGGTTCCAGAAACTTTCGGAGATATCACGGTTGTGAATGAGCAATTTGTCGAGTCAGCTCACAAGTCAGGTGTGGCCGTTCACGTATGGACAATTAATGATGTCGAGTCGATGTCCAGATTGGTGGACCTCGGGGTTGATGGCGTAATAACCGACACGCCTACGCCACTGAGCGCCCTCTTAAAAGAGCGAAACTGTGGGTGGGACGGGAAACTGTAAGGGTACGGCTTTAGCCGCGACCGCAGTTCGGCTTCTTGCCGTGGTTAGCCTTTTTCTTGGCTCGTAGCTTGCGCTTGTTAGTCCGCTTTGACATAGGTGACAATGTTAGTAGGTAAATGGCCTACTAAGCCAAACGAAGGGAATTACGTGCAGATGCAAGGACAACTTGTAGTGGTAGCAACCCCTCTTGGCAATCTCGGAGACATTTCTCGTCGTGCCCTGGAATTACTGGAAAAAGCCGACGTTGTGTACTGCGAAGACACCCGCCACTCGAGCACGCTCTTCAGTGCGAACAATATTCCCGTCAACGGTCGACTGAAAGCCCTTCATGAGCACAATGAAGCTTCTCAGTGCGAAGAGGTCATCAAGCGAGTCAGCGAAGGTCAAGTTGTCGTTCTGATCAGCGATGCTGGCACTCCGGGTATCAGTGACCCAGGCACACGTGTTGTTGCTGCAGTTGCAGAAGCTGGACTTTTTGTGACGACGGCTCCTGGACCAGCGGCGGTTATTGCTGCACTCACCATTAGCGGTCTTCCAACTGAACGTTTCATTATGGAAGGGTTCGTTCCTAGAAAAGCTGGTGAACGTGAAGCGCTCTACGCACAGTGGGCCAAAGAACAACGCACGGTTGTCTTTTATGAATCACCTCAACGACTCGTAACCACCCTTAGCGAATTAGCAGTTCACTACCCAGACCGCAGGGTGGCCGTTTGCAGAGAAATCACCAAGCTCCATGAAGAAGTAATTCGTGGAACTCTGAAAGAAGTGCATGATCGATACTCATCAAGAGAAGTCCTCGGTGAAATTGTTGTTGTTCTTGATGGCGCAGAACCTTCGCCTGTAATCAATGATGAAACGGCCAAAAAGGCCATCATTGAGCAGCTGAGTAGTGGGGCTACCTTGCGAGACGCAGTCTCGTACGTCTCTGAAACGCTCGGGGTTGCTCACCGAGTTGCGTATCAACTCGGTCTCGATGTTCGAGCCGAGCAGGATTCATAACTTAGTAACCTTTAGTTAATGGCTCGCTTCTATATCACTACGCCGATTTACTACGTCAATGACGCACCTCACGTAGGCCACGCCTATTGCACGGTGAATGCTGACGCCTTGGCTCGGTGGCACCGACTCATTGGTGATGAGACCAAGTTCCTCACCGGAACAGACGAGCACGGCCAAAAGGTTGCCGACGCTGCAGAAAAGAACGGTGTATCACCACAAGCCTGGGCTGATACCACCTCAGCACGGTTCCGAGAAGCTTGGGATGCACTCGGCATTAGTTATGACGATTTCATTCGAACTACCGAGCCTCGCCACTACGAAAGTGTGCAGAAGTTCCTCACAGCGATTTACGACAACGGTTTTATCTATAAAGACACTTACTCCGGCCTCTACTGCGTTAGCTGCGAGGACTATTTCACCGATGAAGCAAGTGACAATGGAA
>DAIQPM010000037.1:0-11535 GCA_036787355.1 Acidimicrobiales bacterium | reverse complement strand
AGCAAGACATTTCAGTTTCCATCGGATCCGAAAATGGTTACGAGCCACTTTCTGCAGCTTCAGTGATCGTCGCACCAGTCACCATTGATGGAAATTCAGTAGGAGCAGTTGGCCTACTTGGTCCAACACGAATGAAATACCGCGAAGCGATGATTGCAGCAGAGACTGTTTCAAAGCACCTCACACAACACTTTGGTGGAGAAGAAATTGTCTAGTTCAGATTTATACGAAATCCTGGAAGTTGATCGCAACGTTTCACAAGATGACCTGAAGAAGTCCTACCGTCGCCTTGCTCGCCAACTCCACCCTGACGCGAATCCCGGTGATGCTGCAGCCGAAGCAAGGTTTAAAGAGGTTTCGCAGGCCTACGAAATTCTTTCAGACCCTGAGCGTCGCTCTAACTACGACCGTTTCGGATCTGACGTGGGTGGCGGCGGAAATCCATTCGGTGGTGGTGGCTCAGTCCAAGACATCTTTGACATGTTCTTTGGCGGCATGGGTGCTCGTCAACAACAGCGCGGTGGGCCTCAACCTGGTCCTGACGCCGAAGTAGTGCTTGACATCACGCTCGATGAAGCAGCCTTTGGTGCAACAAAAGAACTCACGGTAACGCTTCCAGTTAGTTGTGCGACTTGTAAGGGAAATGGCTGTGCCGATGGCACGTCACCGGTTGTCTGCGTCGAGTGCGCGGGCATGGGCGTAGTCCAGCGCATTCGTAACTCAATCTTGGGCCAGATGGTCACTTCTATGCCGTGCTCTAGATGCAACGGAATGGGATCTCGAATTGATTCACCATGCAAGGACTGTCGAGGAGAAGGTCGTCGAAACGACACCGTCACCATGAATGTTCAAATTCCTGCAGGTGTTGAAGAAGGATCCACCATGCGTCTCCAAGACCGCGGTCCCGCGGGTGCACGTGGTGGCGGTAATGGTCGACTCTTTGTTCACCTGCGCGTTGCAGAGGACCCTCGCTTTGAGCGCGATGGCAATGATCTTCATCACGAAGCTCGGATCTCTTATACGCAGGCCGTGTTTGGAACAACAATTGAAGTTCCAACCCTTCGTGAAACACACACAGTGGAAGTTGAAGCTGGTACTCAAACCGGCACTGTTCAGCGCATTCGCCACCAAGGCATTCAGCATCTTCACGGCCGTGGACACGGTGACCTCTTTGTTCACCTGGTTGTTGACGTTCCAACCAAACTGGATGAAACCTCTGAAGAGCTTCTTCGAAAGCTCGCCGAGCATCGCGGTGAAGTTGTGAACGAAAAGGGTGGACTCTTTCACCGTCGTGGATCTAAGAAGTGAGTGCCGAACTCTGGCAGCGCAGGATTGATGCGCTAGGTCAGTTCCGTGTGCAAAACCCTGAGCGACCAGAACTCACCAAGGATGATGAGCATCACCTTCGAACAGTGCTTCGTGCCAAGAGCGGCGAAGAGATTGTTGTAACCAACGGAGAAGGTTCGTGGTCACTGTGTGAAGTAACAGACACCAGCATCACCCGCGTTACGCCAGTTGCCATTGATCCAGTAACCGAAGAAACAGTTTTGTATCTGGTTCCGCTAAAGGGTGATCGCAGTGAATGGGTGGTTGCAAAAGCAACTGAACTAGGTGTGAGCCGAATTGTTCCTCTACTGAGCAGTCGTATTGCAGTGAAGTTCAAAGGTGACGTGAGAGACAAGATCTTGTCGAGATGGCGTCGCATTGCTGCAGAGTCCTGCGGCCAATGTCGCAGGACCTACGACATTGTCATTGATGAACCGGTGCAAATTAGTGACGTTCCTGTGAATGTTTGTGTTGCTGATTTCGGTGGGATAAGTGACTGGTCTGGCGTCAGAAGTGTTGCGGTAGGGCCTGAAGGCGGCTGGGCACCTGAAGAATGGGGCCCTGAGCGCAAAAAGCTCGGACTTGGACCCACGGTTCTTCGTGGAGACACCGCCGGGGTAGTTGCTGCCTCGCTTCTGGCTTATGGTGCAGGCGACTGGGGATTTACCCTAAATAGCCGTCAAAATGGGTAATGATGTTTACAACACATGAGTGATTGCCTGTTTTGCAAAATAGTTGCGGGAGAGATTCCGTCGAAGACCGTCGCACAGAGCGACACTGCGTACGCGTTCTATGACATTGCACCCCAGGCCCCAGTGCACGTTCTCGTAATTCCCAAAGAACATATTGCGACTGCTGGCCACGTGACAAACAACCACGGCGGCATTGTTGACGATCTTTTCCTCCTTGCGCAAGAAGTTGTTGAGCTCGAAGGAATTAAGGAAAGCGGCTACCGACTTATTTTCAATGTTGGTGAAGACGCTCAAATGACCGTGCCACACCTTCACATGCACGTGATGGGTGGACGCAGAATGGACTGGCCACCCGGATGACCTTTGATGCCACGGCTGAAGAAGCCATGACGGCGACCACCTTCGTACCTAACACGCACCTCATGTCGGGGTTGCTTGGACCTAGAGATGAGCACCTGCGTGTTATCGAGCGCTCATTTCCTGCATCCAAGATTCGTGTTCAGGGAAATCAGATTTCGGTCACTGGTCCTGACGCCGCAAAAGTACTTCGTCTTTTTGACGAACTGGTACTCGTTCTTGAAAGCGGACAAGCACTCGACGTTGTAAAAATTTCACGCACCATCGACATGGTGGCTGACGATCTTCGACCAAGTGAAGTCTTAAAGCACGAAGTAGTTCGAGGAGCAAAAGGAAAAGCTATTCGTCCTTCAACTGCGGGACAAAAGCGCTACACGGATGCCATTGACGCTTCAATCATCACTTTTGGAATTGGACCTGCAGGAACTGGAAAGAGTTACTTGGCTGTCGCTCAAGCGGTGCAGGCACTGCACCGTCGTCAAGTGAATCGAATAGTTCTCACCCGCCCAGCTGTTGAAGCAGGAGAGCACCTCGGATTCTTGCCCGGTGACCTCATGGCCAAGATCGACCCTTACCTTCGACCGCTGTACGACGCACTGTATGACATGGTCGGTCCTGAGGGAGCGCAGCGAATGATCGCGAACGGAACTATTGAAGTTGCTCCACTGGCCTTCATGCGCGGGCGAACGCTCAATGATTCGTTCATCATTCTTGACGAAGCCCAGAACACCACTCCTGAGCAAATGAAGATGTTCCTCACACGAATTGGATTCAACTCAAAAGCCGTTGTTACTGGTGACGTCACCCAGGTTGACCTCAATGGAAAGCCCAGTGGGCTCGCAAACATTGAAAAGATTCTCTGGAATGTTGACGGCATTAGCTTCATCCACCTAGGCGCCAAAGACGTTGTGCGCCACCGTATTGTTGCGGACATTGTCACCGCATTCGACAACTACCTGCCATGACCATTGACATTTACGCTGCCGATGAGCAGCATGAGTTTGACATTGACCTGGAGCGATGGGTCGCTCTCGCCCAGGGGGCTCTCGGCGATGAAGGTGTTCGAGGCCTAGCTGAAGTTTCGTTGATCTTCTCAGACGAACCAACTATTGCTGCGCTAAACAAACAATTCATGGGTAAAGACGGCCCAACTGACGTATTGAGTTTTCCTATTGACAATGAGCCAGGTCCAAGTGGGCGAGTGCCAGACGCTGGTGGCAGTGGGCCAGGTGAACCACCTGCATTGGAAATTCCACAACTCGTCGGAGACATTGTTATTTGTCCATCAGTCGCTGCTCGTAATGCTGTTGAGCACGAGTGCACATTTGATGATGAAGTTGCGTTGCTTGTTGTTCATGGGGTCCTTCATTTACTTGGATGGGACCACATGGTTGATGAAGAAGCTGAACGAATGGAAGCTCGCGAACGTGAGCTTCTCAGTCGTCACTACCGAAAGAATGAATCATGATGGCGATTGAATGGTCAACTGGTGACACCTATCTAGGGGTGACAGTTCTTATTTTGTTGTTGCTGTCAGGGTTCTTTGCATCCGCTGAAACTGCACTCGTGAGAATGAATAAATCCAGAGCTCGATCACTGCGAGATGAAGGTCGCCGTGGCGCAAAAGCATTGGTGCAGCTCGCTGAAGCTCCGGAGAAATTTCTGAATCCACTGCTGTTGTTAGTTCTCATTTGTCAATTGGTTTCAGCAACCATGGTTGGCGTGCTCGCTGAGCGACTCTTTGGCGCAGCAGGAGTTTTAGTAGCAACAATTGCTGAAGTTGTTGTCATCTTCGTTATTTTTGAAGCAATTCCGAAGAACTATGCAGTCCAACATCCAGACAAGTCGGCACTTTCAGCGGCTCCTATTGTTGCGAGCATTCTGAAGTTCTGGCCAATTAAGTGGCTATCGCGACTTCTACTCTCAATTGCTGACTGGGCCATTGGCCTTCTGGGTGAAAGCACGAGCTCGCACCGAATGACTGAATCGGAAGTGCTGGCCATGGCTGACGTTGCCCACGAAGATGAAGCAATCGCGTCTGAGGAGCGAAACTTCATTCACTCAGTCATTGAATTCGGTGACACCATTGTTCGAGAAATCATGGTTCCTAGAACCGACATTGTTGAACTCTCTGCAAGCGCAACAGTCCGTGAAGCTCTCGATCTGGCAATCACCACGGGTCGCACTCGCATTCCAGTAACGGGAGAAGACATTGATGACGTTGTTGGCATTGTCAACCTTCGTCATCTCGCGAGCCTCGTCGCAGAAGGTCGAGGCGAAGAAGCAATCAGCGTAGGGATGGGCGAGCCACGGTTCGTTCCTGAAACGAAAAAGGTTGCCCTACTTCTCACCGAGATTCGCCAAGCCAAGACTCACATGTGCATTGTGATTGATGAACACGGTGGCACAGCAGGACTTGTGACACTCGAAGACATTTTGGAGGAACTCGTTGGAGAAATTACAGACGAGTCTGACCCGGTTGAAGTTGAAGAGGAAATTCAATCAATTGAGGCCGGAATTGAAGTCAGTGGTCGAGAGAACATAGATGACGTCAATGATGAATATTCACTCGCTCTTCCTACTGGACCATGGGACACCGTGGGTGGCCTCGTGCTAGACCTCGCGGGTGACGTCCCAGAAGTGGGAGACTCTTTTGATACCGAGCATTACCGCTTAACCGTGGTTCGCATTGATGGTGTTCGTATTGAAGAGGTTCTTATTGAACCAGTACAGGAGCAAGAGTGACGAAGTCTGGATTCGCGGCGATTCTTGGTCGCCCGAACGTTGGTAAGTCAACGCTCATCAATCAAGTTGTTGGAACCAAAATTTCAATTACTTCATCAACACCAAACACCACTCGTAATGCGATTAGAGGAGTTTTTACCGAAGGTGACATCCAAGTCATCTTCGTAGACACCCCTGGTATTCACCGCCCTAAGACTTCTCTTGGTGGTCGCCTGAACGCGACTGCACGAACTGCCGCCGAAGGTGTCGATGTCGTGATGGCAGTCATTGAGGCTGGTGCCTCTATTGGGCCCGGAGACCGAACTGTGATTCAGGCAATGCTCGAATCTGCTCGCCATCCAAATGGTCCGCGACCAGTTCTCATTGTGAACAAGATGGATAAGCCTGGTCGCGAAGCAGTCGCCAAACAGCTCATGGCAGCAACTGTCGCGGTGCAAGAGATTGCAGAAGAGCGATCGCTCACCGCAGTAGTTCCTCGTGTTGAGTATTTTCCAGTTTCGGCAAAGACTGGTGAAGGAACAGCAGAGTTGTTGAAGTACGTCATGGCAGCAATGCCTGAATCACCGTTTCTATTTCCTGAAGACGAAGTTTCAGATGTTCCTGAAGCTATTTGGGTAGCGGAACTTGTTCGTGAGCAACTAGTTCGAAAGACCAAGCAAGAGCTGCCTCACTCAATTCACTGTCGAGTTACAGAATTCGAATGGCCACACATCACCGTTGAAATCTTGGTTGAACGTGAAAGTCAAAAAGGAATGGTCATTGGAAAAGGTGGCCAGTTACTTAAGGACGTAGGAATCGCGGCACGACGTCAACTTCCAGAGGGCTGTTTCTTGGAGCTCAAGGTGTCGGTTGAGCCGGGATGGCAAAAGCGTGACGACATGCTTGATCGTTTCGGTTATTAAATACTTTCTAAAAACGCAACGACTTCTTGTTTGTCGCGAGTTCGCTTCATTGGCGGTAGCTTCTTAAACATTTCACTTCTATACCTTGCTTCGGCTAGGCGAATGTCCAGCACTGCCACTACGCCACGGTCAGTCTTTGAACGGATGAGCCTTCCAACTCCTTGAGCGAGCAACATTGAAGCTCTCGGAAGATCAACTTCCATAAAGGGATTTGTTGAGAGATCGCGTCGTGCATCAGCCAATGGGTCACCGGGAACGCTGAAAGGGAGACGATCAATCGTGACCAAGCTCAGCGAATCGCCAGGAACGTCAATTCCTTGCCAGAAGCTGGCAACGGCAAAAAGACTGGCTGCATCAATGTCGCGAAATTGCTCAATGATTCGCTGACGTGAAAGCGTGCCTTGAACAAGGACCGGGGTGGTGATCCTTTTTTCAACGGCTTCAGCTACTCGGTTCATCACGGATCGATTAGTGAAGAGAGCCAGTGTTCTGCCCTTTGCTGCCGTAATGAGGTCGACAAGCTCTTCAATGATTGCGGCCTCAGCGCCATCTTCATTACGACCTGGAAAATTCTCAGGAACATAGAGCAGTGAGTTTTCTTGATAGTTGAAGGGGCTCTCAAAGCGTTCAACTACGCAGTCAACATCCAGGCCGAGACTCTTTGGCAGAGTGTCGGGGATAGTTGCGCTCGTAAGAACTGCAGTCACGCTGCCCCAAAGATCATCGTGCAGGCGTGGGCCAACGTCAACGAGGGAAATTTCAATTCCTATTTCACGCTCACGTTTAACGAGGAAAAGAAGCTCTCCCTTTTTAATGCTGTTTATTCGCGCTAGATCGTTGCCAAGGTGTACAGCTGGTCCAAGCGTTCTAATTCTGCGAGCTTCTTCATTCGCGTCAGTAATGGTCATTGCCCTAATTGCTTCAATTATCTGTGTGACGAGTGACGCCGATGCGGTTATTTCTCGTGCACAGTCTTCGCTGAGTCCAGTGAGTTGAGTGGAATCGAACTGAATTTCTAAGGATGTTGAAAGTCGATCAGCAATTGCGACGAGCTCGAGGCATTTTGCTAGGTGATCATTTCCAAGCAAAGGTCGAGCTACTCCTGCGAGTGCACGAAGACTCTGAGCAGTGAACGAAGTGCCGAGCAGTGAAGCAAAAATGTCCAGTACGTCGTGGGCTTCATCAAAGACCACAAACTCGTGTGCTGGAAGCAACATTGACCCGGATGCCAGGTGGGCTGCGTAAAGGTGAGTGTTAACAATCAACACATTGCTCTCAGCAGCACGGTCTTTGGCCAGTTCAGCGAAACAGTTTCCGCCTTGTGGACACTGCGCGCGGCCGAGGCACTCTTGAGCTGTTACTGAGAGTCCACGCCATGCTCGATTATCAACTTCGAAAGGGATTTCATCCACGTCACCGGTAGTTGTTTCATTAGACCAAGCAAGAATTCTTCGCATTTGATCAGCGACGCCCTTAGGCACATCTGATCCATCATCAAAACTCATCTGTGCTCCGCCACTAACACTCTGAGCACGGTTTCGACAAAGGTAGTTTTGCTTGCCCTTCAAGATTGCAACCTTGGTCTTGCTTGAATACTGAGCAACAGCTGGAGCATCTTTTGAAAACAATTGATCTTGGAGGTTTTTCGTAGCCGTGGCAATTACAACTCGGTGCCCGCTCATGGCAGCAGGAATTAAGTAGGCGAGTGATTTTCCAACGCCGGTGCCGGCTTCAACAACGAGATGTTGGCGCTTTGAGAATGCCTTGGCAACCGCTGTAACCATGTTGCGTTGACCTTCGCGAGTCTCACCGCCCCCAGGTAAGTCTTGGGTAATCCGGTCCAGAAGTTCAATTGCCCGGTCAGTATCAATTTCTATGACATCTTCGCCAAGTTGAATTCCGCCATTGTCCAAAGGCTCCACGTAGGGCATGTCGTCATCTGGGTCGAAGGATTCCACGAGACGACCTTAGATGGTGCGGTGCGGTTCTTTTACCGATTAGGACTAGGTTTTATACGTGTCTGATCCTCGTCCAGTCCCGGTTCCACGCTCTCTCGAGCGTTCCAGCGTGCCCCAGCACATAGCCGTCGTGATGGACGGTAACGGTCGCTGGGCGCAACGTCAAGGACTACCTCGAACAGATGGTCACGGCGCCGGAGAAGCTTCAATCGTTGACACCGTCTACGGCGCACTCAGCATTGGTGTCAAAGTTCTAACGCTGTACGCCTTTTCGACTGAGAACTGGCGCCGTCCAGTTGATGAGGTCCGCTACTTAATGAACTTCAATCGAAGTTTGATGGAGCGACGCCAACACGAGCTTCATGGCGAAGGTGTTCGAATTGTTTTTTCTGGTCGCCGCGACTGGCGTGTTCCAAAAGGTGTTTTAAAGCGCATTGAAGAAGCTGAAGAATTGACCAAGAAGAACAAAACCATGACTCTCAACATTGCCTTTAACTACGGTGGTCGGGCAGAAATCGTTGATGCTGTCCAGCAGCTGGTTCGAGACAAAGTCCCCGCGAACAAAATCGACGAAAAAGCAATTCGCTCTCGTCTCTATCACCCAGAACTTGCAGATCCAGATCTCGTGATCAGAACATCAGGAGAATATCGAACTTCTAACTTCTTGCTCTGGGAGATGGCGTACACAGAAATGGTTTTTACTGATGTGCTCTGGCCAGACTTTCGCCGTGAAGATCTTTTTAAGGCGGTGGAAGAATTCCAGCAGCGCGAGCGTCGCTTTGGAGGACTCGACAAGTGAAAGCCACAAAGACTGCAATCGTTCTGCTGATTCTCTTCTACGCATTTCTCTGGTGTTTGGAGATCAACGGAGTAACCAGTTTGCTGACGCCACTCGCTATTCCGCTCATTCTTGCGGTCTTGGTTGCTGGTGGTGTCGCACTTGATAGATACCTTGGAGTCAAGCCCCACAAACCAAAGTGGAATGACGCAGATGATGAGACGGAGAAGTGAAGGAACTAAAAGACGATGCAGTAGTTCTTCGGACGTATAAGTCTGGTGAATCAGATCGCGTTGTAGTTCTTTGGACGAGGAACCACGGGAAGATTCGTGTCTTCGCTAAAGGAATCAGGAAACCAACGAGCAAAATTGGTGGATCACTCGAACCTCTTAGCTACGTAAAAGTTCACTTGGCTCAGTCCAAGGGCGATCTCTACATTGCAAAGAATGTGCAACTCATCGATCAGTTAAAGACTCTTCGAGGAGACTACGACCGCATCAACGCTGGCTACGGCGTTGTTGAGGTGATTGACGCCATACCTAGTGATGACGTTGCAGATGAGGGCATCTTTGAACTACTGACGAGAGTGCTGTTGAGTCTCGATAACCCTGACTTTTACCCAGCACTTATTCCTGCCTCCTTCTATTTCAAACTCTTGGCCCATGATGGATCAGAACCGGTCGTTGAACACTGTGTGAATTGTGAGAAAACTGGCCCACTCGTTTCCTTCGATGCTCAAATGGGAGGGACTCTCTGCGCCACATGTCGCTCCGGCGTGTCAATCAGCGCTGAAGGGCTGGCTCTTATTCGCCGCATTCTTGGCGGTGACCTTGCGGGCGTGCTTAAAGAACAATTACCTGCTGGAGCTGGCGAAATAATGGGAATTGCACAAGAGTCAATTGAGCAGCACTTCGGAAAGCGCCTAAAGGTTCCGCGTTCTACGCCACCGCTCGCAGGTCCTAAAGACGCACGGTAGGGTCGCTTCGTGTCATCAATCTTCTGGTTCCGACGAGATCTTCGTTTAGCTGATAACCCGGCGCTCATCGCCGCAGTTCGTGCTGGTGACGGTGACGTTGTTCCCGTCTGGATTGTTGACACCACGTTCTCCTCTCCGGCTGGCCCGAACCGAGTGAAGTTTCTTAGAGCGACACTCGAGTCACTCGACGTTTCATTAAATAAGAAGCTCACAATTCGTAGCGGCGATCCAGGAATAGAACTCCTTGCACTTGCTAAGGAAGTGGGCGCCACTGAAGTTTTTGCAACTGGTGACTATGCACCAAAGGGGCAAGCACGAGACGAACAGGTTCGCGCATCGCTCGCAAGTGCGGGAGTGAAGCTGCATTTCATTGACTCACCGTATTCAGTTATTCCTGGAACGGTAAGGACTCAAACGGGAACACCATGTCGGGTCTTCACGGCATTTCGGCGTGGCTGGGAACTGCAACCACTTGAAACTCCGATTGATGCGCCGACTGGTGTTTCATGGACAAAAGGAACTTCCGTTTCGCTCGATGAACTTGTGAAGCACTCGGCAACTAATCGCCCTCACTACTTTGGTGACTTGGGACTGGTTGAAGCGAAAACCCTTCCACCAGCCGGTGAAGAAATTGCTCATCAACTACTTCAAAACTTCCTTCCCTCAGTTGATGCGTATAACGAAGCAAGAAATATTCCTTCGATTGCCGGTGTGAGTCGCCTAAGCCCACATTTACGCTTTGGAACCATTCATCCGCGCCAGATCTTGAATGCTGTTGACGGAATGTCAACGGGCAGCGTGCAGTATCGATCTGAAATCTGTTGGAGAGAGTTCTACGCCGACGTCTTGTTCCATAATCCTCAGGCGGTTAAGAGCAACCTGATATCCACAATGGACTATCTACGAGTCGATACCGATGACAAAGCCGTAGAGCGATTCCAGATGTGGGCCAAGGGTCAAACTGGATACCCCATGGTTGACGCCGCTATGCGCCAGCTCCTAGAAGACGGATGGATGCACAACCGAGTTCGCATGCTGGTTGCTTCATTCCTAGTGAAGCATCTGCATCTCGACTGGCGTTGGGGAGCGAAGTGGTTCATGTGGCACCTCATTGATGGTGACATTGCATCGAATCAAAATGGCTGGCAGTGGACTGCTGGAACTGGCACTGACGCTGCTCCTTTCTACCGAGTTTTCAATCCATCTCTTCAGGCAGAACGGTTCGATCCGCAGGGACTTTTTATTCATAAGTACGTGAGTGAACTGAGAGACATTCCAGCACCGCAGTGCTTGCAGCCAGGCGGAGGTGAAGGGCTGCTCGCGGCACCTGGTTACTTTCCTCCAATGGTTGACGCTGCAACGGAACGAGACGATGCCCTTGCTCGCTACGCAGAAGCCAAAGAGCTCGCCAAGGCAAAAGCCAAAGAGCTCGCCAAGGCAAATAAGTGAGTGACTTCGGCGTTTACGTGCACGTTCCATTCTGTGCGCACCGATGTGATTACTGCGCTTTTGCCACGTACTCTGACCGCGATCATTTGATGGCGGACTACGTGGCGTGTGTTGTCCAAGAAATCGAGTGGGCACGAAGCGAGGGCATGAGAACTGCTACTTCAGTTTTCTTTGGGGGCGGGACGCCGTCGAGACTCACCGCAGATCAGCTGCTTTCGATACTTGATGCAATACCTAAATCTGAAGACTGCGAAGTAACTGTTGAATGCAATCCAGAAGACGCTGACCTCGAGAGACTGAAGGCCTACCGAGCAGGTGGAGTGAACCGCATGAGCTTCGGTGTTCAGTCCAC
>DAIQPM010000121.1:0-2383 GCA_036787355.1 Acidimicrobiales bacterium | reverse complement strand
CGTCGGGCTCATAACCCGAAGGTCGTAGGTTCAAATCCTGCCCCCGCCACTAAGGAAGTAAAGGCCATCCGAAAGGGTGGCCTTTACTCATTTCACGCCCATTTACACATTGAGAAAGATCCCGACTGGTCACAGAGAGCTGAGGCGGCGCGGGTGCCCACTGGCCTTTTCGTTTTAATGCCCATTTTGAAGTAGAGCCCAAAGGTATTTTGGCGTGGCCATACCGGCCATCTGTGCGAGATCACTGGCGTCCGTTGAGGCCCGCTCAATGTTGCACCGTCTCGTAGAATAGGTGTTTAGACCTCAGGAGGCCAATGACTAATCTCAAGAAGTATGCGGAGATCGGTGAAGCTGACCTCTATCTGGGCGACTGCCTGGATGTGATGGAGTCATTGCCCGCGGCGAGCGTTGACATGATTTTCGCCGACCCTCCTTACAACCTCTCTAACGGCGGCTACACGGTCCACGCTGGCAAGCGTGTGAGCGTCCACAAGGGCGACTGGGACAAGAGCCAAGGGGTGGCTCAAGATTTCGAGTTTCACTACCGTTGGATCGAGGCTTGTCGGAGACTTCTCAAGCCTGATGGAACGATCTGGATTTCGGGCACGTATCACTCCATCTATGCCTGTGGGTACGCGCTGCAGCTGCAGGGTTGGAGAATCCTGAATGACATCGCTTGGTACAAACCAAATGCCGCACCAAACCTCGGTTGCCGCATGTTCACGGCAAGTCACGAAACCATAATTTGGGCAAGCGTTTCTAAAAAATCGCGACACACGTTCAATTACGACGCAATGCGCAATGGTTCTTTCCCCAAGGACATGATCAAGAATCCCGGGAAGCAGATGCGCAGCGTTTGGGCCATTACTACGCCTTTGGCCGAAGAAAAGAAATTCGGAAAGCACCCAACGCAAAAAGCTGAGGCGGTTTTAGAGCGTATAGTTCTGTCCTCGACCAACAAGGGAGACATCGTCCTCGATCCTTTTTCAGGATCGGCCACTACCGGTGTTGTTGCCCTGCGCCATGGTCGACGCTACATCGGCATTGACATGAGTGAAGATTTCATCAACTCGTTGGCGGTGCCGCGGTTGGAGCAAGAAGTTGAAAGAAGGGCATCTCAGTTCGATTTGGGCGGTGAGATCATGGCGGATGAGGAATGAAGGTCACTTCGGTTCACCGCAACCTGGGGGCTAACGACGTTGAACAAAGCTTCGATCTATTTGTATCTACGATACGGCCGTCGCTCAAGTTATGGGATTTTTTTGTCAACTGGGAGAAGGTGTTCGTCAACACTCGCGAAAGTGAAATTCAACTCAACATCTGGAATTACTTGATCGGAAAGGAGAACTTCGATCAAGAGTTCGACGAGCTCTTGATCAGCCATCCGGAAATAGTGATGTGCATCCCAGTGTTGATTGTTCGAGACGGAGCGCACAGCAAGACCTTTTCAATCATCGCCGATTTGGCGGATCTTGGTGCGCCTGACTTGAATTTCGACTTCTCGGTTCCCGCTACCACGCCAAAGGCAAGGCAGGATGCTCTCAACTTTGTTAAATCAAGCGGTCTCATTCGTCTCTTCGCTAAAGACGGTGTAAAAAATCTTGTTGACTATGTGCTTGGTGTTGAGGCAGGGCTGGACTCAAACGGAAGAAAGAACCGATCGGGGACGAGCATGGAAGCAGTCGTTGGGGCCATTCTTCGCCAGCAAGCTGCCTCAGGAAAATTTAGGGTCATTGAGCAGGCCACTCAGTCGGACATAATCGCAGCCTTTGACATTACTGTTCCCGTCGACAAGAGCTCTCGAATCTATGACTTTGTACTGAGTGATGGCAACAAGCTCGTGATACTTGAAACCAATTTTTATGGGGGCGGTGGGTCGAAATTGAAGGCAACCGCAGGGGAGTACAAAGGTCTCTTCTCACTGTTGAAGAGCCAGGGTTTCGATTTCATTTGGGTCACGGATGGCGCTGGCTGGAAAACGACCCTTAGACCACTGCGAGAGGCCTTTGATGCCATTGACCACCTTTGGAACATCAAGTTATTGACCTTGGGCGCCTTAGATGAGATTTTCTAACCTATCCCGCTATTTGATGCATGGCCTGAAATCCGACCGTCTCGGAATTTGAGTCGTTAGAGCTCGTAGTGACCGAACTCCTTCGGGCCTTAATTTGAGCGGAAGATTTACACACAAATTACACATTCAGCGCCTTACTCAGAATTTTCATTTTTATAACTCTCATTAGGTCATAAATCACTGTGACGTTGCCCTAATTCGGGTAGCTCGTCGGGCTCATAACCCGAAGGTCGTAGGTTCAAATCCTGCCCCCGCCACGAACATATATTGCGCAAACTCGCGACATAAGTCCTGGCTTTTCTCCCACCA
>DAIQPM010000036.1:11021-12413 GCA_036787355.1 Acidimicrobiales bacterium | reverse complement strand
AAATTCCCCGCGTCCAAGGTTGCAGGGATCAGCCAAAGCTTCGGAGTGTGTTCCTGTCACCGCTGCATACTGTGCTGATACCAATGACCCGTAGCCCTGCGCACTAGGTATTCCCGTGAACACGTTTGAATCGACAATTCCAAGGTTCTGAATCGCGTCGGCGTTCGATCCGGCGTAGTCAATCATTAATGTTCGCCCAGTTGAACCAAAGAGCGAAAGTGCTTGTTGTCTTGATGGCTGAGTTTGTACGTTGCCGCCAACGATTCCAGTGCCGCAGTACAGGCAGAAAATCAGCACATCAATTGTCAAGATCACAAGAAGTGACTTCAGCGCCCACTTCTTTGCAATAAACATTGTGCAGACCGCCAAAATCGCCATCGCGATCAGCAGGTGTTGAACCAAAGTTACTTTTTCACTGTTCGCCATGTACGAGTCAGCGATTCCAGTTCCAAGGAAATTAATGATGTGAGGACCCCAGAACATCATTCCAATAGCAAGCAGTGCAGTGAAAGCTGCGGGAGCGAGAGTGAACCACCTCGCCCTTCCCACGAGACCTGCTTTCTTGAAGTCTTTCTTTTCAATGTGGTGTATCCATAGCGCCAGAAATACCGACAGCGCGAAGTCGACCAGAATGACATTGCGACTTTGGAGTCGAGTGCTTTTCAGGAGCGGAATGCCGTGGAAGATGTGACCGAGCGGTGTGAACGAGCCCCACGTTGCGAATAAACCAACTACCGCGACAACAACGTAGAGAACGAAGTCTTTATCTTCACCTTGCCATCCCTTTCGCTTCAAACGAGAGAGAAATGCAAAGAAACCAATCATTGCGAGAATTCCTGCGTAGCTGGTTACTTCTGCCAAGTTGTAATTAACGAAATATCCAGGGCCAGCAACCGCACCATTGCCACCAAAGATATCTGGGATGAAGAACAGCGCACTCCACTTGACCGACAGTGAACCAGAACCAAAGAACCAGTATGAGATTGCCGCTCGGTTCGATGATCCAATGAATGCCCAACCAGGAAGTAACTGGCAGATACCGATTCCAATACCCAGTACCCCACCGACGCCGAGTGTTAGTAGATAGCTGGCACGCTTCTTCCAAGAGACCAGAAAATACGAAGAACGGATGAGGAGAATTGAGGGAACTACTATCAGCCCTAGTAATTCAATTTCAGCAATCGATCTTGGTTCGCCAGTTAGAAACGTAAGACCCAGCAGTACAGCGAACCAAACAACTGAAGTTCTAACTCGACCGACAATCTCTCTCAGCGTCGCAGTTTCTGGGAGGTCGCGAAGGCGCCGAGCCAGTGAGAGAAACACCAGGACAAACCAAGGAATGAGTGCCGAGCCTTGCACGACCGCCAAATGGACCAGCTGTCCCAGCATGGC
>DAIQPM010000036.1:0-10921 GCA_036787355.1 Acidimicrobiales bacterium | reverse complement strand
GTGCTATTCATTCTCTCTACGCTACAAAAGAAAAACCCCCTGTGAATCAACTTTGCATTGATTCACAGGGGGTTTTAAATGTTTTAGCGACGACGTGGACGAGGTCCTCGACGGTTTCCACCGTCTCCGTTATCGAATGAAGGACCACCAGGACCCAAGTCACCAATTTCATCAGCAAGTTCTGCTTCAAACGATGCTTCAAAAGAAGACGATGGAGCCTTTGGCTTGTCCTCGCGAGGAGCACGCTCTTCACGAGGTCCGCGGTCTTCGCGTGGTGGACGAGGAGCGCGTGGCTCTTCATCTACTGCCATGTTGGCGTATTCACCAGCGAGTGAAAGTGAAACCTTGCCCTGCGGGTCAATGTCATCAACCTTCACTTCAAGAGTTTGACCAAGTTCAACAACATCTTCAACCTGTCCGATGCGCTTTCCATCATTTAGTGGCGACATCTTCGAAATGTGAAGCAGTCCGTCACGGCCAGGCATGATTGAAATGAATGCACCGAACTTCGCGATGTTTACAACGCGTCCTGGGTACACCGCTCCAACTTCAGCAACTGGTGGGTCAAGGATTAGTGAGATGCGACGACGTGCTTCTTCAACAGCGCGTCCATCCTTTGCACCAATAGTTACGGTTCCAACAACGCCATCATCGTCAACTGCGATGTCTGCACCAGTCTCTTGCTGCAATGTGTTGATGACCTTACCCTTTGGCCCAATAACTTCACCGATCTTGTCGATTGGAATCTCAATAGTCACAATCTTCGGAGCAACAGCAGCAACTTCGCTACGTGGCTCTGCGATTGTGTCAGTGATCAGCTTCAAGATTGTGAGACGAGCATCCTTTGCCTGGTGCAGTGCTTTTGAAAGCACGTCAGCAGGGAGTCCGTCAATCTTCGTGTCAAGTTGTAGTGCAGTAACAGCATCAGCAGTTCCTGCAACCTTAAAGTCCATGTCACCGAATGCGTCTTCTGCACCCAAGATGTCAGTAAGCGTTACGTACTTGCCATCTTCGTAAACAAGTCCCATTGCGATACCCGCAACTGGAGCCTTGATTGGAACACCCGCAGCCATAAGCGACAAAGTAGAACCACATACTGAAGCCATAGACGTTGAACCGTTAGATGCCATGATGTCTGAAACAACACGAAGCGTGTAAGCAAAGTCCTGCTCGTTTGGAAGAACTGGAATAAGTGCACGCTCAGCGAGCATTCCGTGACCAACTTCACGACGCTTAGGAGCTCCTACGCGACCAGTTTCACCAACTGAGTATGGAGGGAAGTTGTAGTGGTGCATGTAGCGGCGCCACTCGTCAGGTGTAATTGAGTCAAGCTGCTGGCGCATGCGTGGCATGCCGAGCGTTGTGACGTTTACAACCTGTGTGTCTCCACGCTGGAACATTGCTGAACCGTGTGTCATTGGGAAAAGGTCTAGCTCTGCAGAGAGCGGACGAATGTCTGCAGCTCCACGGCCGTCGATACGCATTCCCTCATCAACAATGCGCGCACGAACAATCTTCTTGGTTACTGACTTAACAGCAGCCTTGATTTCTGTAGTGCGGTCTGGGAACTCAGCGCTGAGTTCAGCAACGATTTCCTTAGTTGCTGCGTCGAGAGCTTCTTGACGTGGCTGCTTTTCTGTGAGCTTGTTTGCTTCAGCAAGCTTGGCCTTACCAACAGCTTCAACGCGTGCGTACACGTCGTCTTGGTAGTCAACAAAGTCAGGGAATTCGATTGGGACGATTGGTCCACGCTCAGCAACGTAAGCCTTGACGAGTTCACGCTGAAGGTTGATTGCTTCACGGATCCAAAGCTTCGAAGCTTCAAGACCAGCAGAAAGAACATCTTCAGAAACCTTTGGAGCTCCGTCGGCGTACTTTTCGAATGATCCTTCAGTTCCACCAGCTTCAACCATCATGATGGCGATGTCTGATTCAACTGAGTCAGTTAGTGCGCGGCCAGCAACAACGAGTTCGAATGTCGCAGCGTCACCTTCAGCGAATGTTGGGTGTGGTGCCCATACGCCATCTGTTGTGTACGCCATACGAACTGCACCAATTGGGCCTTCGAATGGGATGCCTGAGATCATCAATGCAGCAGAAGATGCGTTGATGGCCAAGATGTCATGTGGGTTTTCCTGGTCAGCACTAAATACTGTGCCAACTACCTGAACTTCGTTACGAAATCCCTTAGGGAATGACGGACGAAGTGGTCGGTCGATGAGGCGACAGATAAGTACTGCCTGGTCCGAAAGTTTTCCTTCGCGGCGGAAGTACGCCCCTGGGATTTTTCCGGCGGCGTATGCACGCTCTTCAATGTCAACAGTAAGTGGGAAGAAGTCAACACCTTCTCGTGCGCTGCGCTGTGCGGCAACGGTTGCGAGAAGCATGGTGTCACCAATACGAGCCATTACGGCTCCATCGGCGAGTTGTGCCAGGTGTCCTGCTTCAAAACTCAATGTTTTGTCTGTACCCGTGATTGGGCTACTTACGCGGATTGCGTCAGTCATGGAAATGCTCCTATTTAGTTAGCAACACTCTGCCCGGATCCCAGTGAGCAACCTTCGCAACACTTTGCGATTGTCCTCCACTGGCTTCCAGGGATTCAGATGTGTTGAACACGTCGACGGCGTCGACGTGTCGCTTGATTAGCGACGAATGCCGAGACGGCCAATTAGCTCGCGGTAATGCTCAACATTGCCATTCTGCACATAATCGAGCAGACGACGGCGTTGTCCAATGAGCTTCATAAGTCCACGACGTGTGTGGTGATCACCCTTGTGCACTTTGAGGTGCTCAGTGAGGTGTGAAATCCGGTCAGTCAAGAGCGCGATCTGAACTTCGGACGAGCCGGTGTCAGTTCCGTGCGCTTGGTATTCCTTGATGATTTCTTGCTTCTCAGCCATTTACGTATTTACCTTATGAATCGGGGGTCCCGTTGCGAGCCGCCAACGTGACGACCCACTTGATCAGCGTCGCTGACCGAGTACCTACCTTAGCAGAATTGAAGTATCAGGTCGAAAAGACTTGAAAATCTCTAGAGATTGAGCCGTGTCCCGGTCAATCTGAGCAATTAGCGCTTCTACCCCATCGAAGGTCATTTCCCCGCGAAGAAGGGAAATAAAAGCAGTATCGAGCACCTGGTCGTACAAGTCTCCACTAAATCCCGGGATGTGCACTTCCACCAAAAGCTGACCGTCTTCGTAGAACTGAGGTCGCTTTCCTACAGAGATTGCAGCTGGCATCCACTCGCCACCTGTTGTTCTTGTAGCGCCAGCGTAAATACCAATTGCTGGAAGTTGCTGGCGAGGATGTGAGTAAATGTTTGCAGTTGGATAGCCAAGTTCTGCACCACGTGCGTCACCATGCACGACAGTGCCGCGAAGAACAAATGGGCGGCCTAGTACTTCGTTGGCGATGTCAAGGTTGCCTTTGGAAAGTGCTGCACGAACAGACGTTGAGCTCCAACGTTCACCGTCACCAAAAATGCTGGCTGGATGAACCTGGTATCCGAATGATTCACTAAGACTTTCGAGCATTGACACGTTGCCTTGTCGTTCATGGCCGAATCTGAAATCCTCGCCAACAACAATGTGAGTTGCTTTCATCTCATCCACGAGAACTCTTGCGATGAAAGATTCAGCAGTTTCTCCAGCGAGTGCAGCATTGAATGTAAGTACTCGCACCTGATCAATTCCGAGTGCCTCTAATCCTTCGAGTCGTTGCTCAATCGTGCCAAGTTGCGATGGAGCTCGGTCAGGAGCAAGTGCGACTGCAGGGTGTGGATCGAATGTCACCACTGAAGAAAGCACACCATGGCGAGTGGCGATTTCTTTTAGATTCTCCAAGACGCGTTGATGACCGCGGTGCAGTCCATCAAATACCCCGACGGCCACCGCGCTTGGTGCGCTTGAAGGAGTGTCTCTCAAAATCTTCACGAATCCAACTTACCTTCACGCGAATCAGGCAAAACGAGTTCGGGTTTCCACAACTGGCCCCGTGGCTGCAAAATGGCCACCAGCTGCCCACTCACGTCTAGGGCCGCAATCTCTGGCGATGTGAACGACTGGGCAATTTCAATTTGCTGACCCATGCGAACTCGGCGTTCTTGCTCGTCGTGGAGGATCACGGTTTCTAGTCCCGTCACGAAGTCAACGGGAGGTCGAAGGACGTCAGTGCCGTTTTCAGCGAGGGTCTTCAATGCATCAAGGGTGAGAGCATCCTTCACCGAGTGGTGACCACTCGCCTCTCTGCGAAGCGCAGTCAGATGTCCGAGGGTGCCAAGTCGCACCGCGAGGTCGCTTAGTAAAACTCGGATGTAGGTGCCAACAGTGCATTCAACAACGAAGTTCCATTCGTCATTTGACTCAGTTGGACACACTTCAAAGCGTGAGATTGTTATCTCTCTTGGAGCCCGTTCAATTTCAATGCCCTCACGCGCCATTTCATAAAGCCTTTTTCCACCTACTTTGATGGCAGAGACCATTGGTGGAATTTGCTGCTGCGTTCCGAGCATCGAAGAAGCGCACGACTGAACAATCTCTAGTGAGAGCTCTGGCACATCAGCCCTGCCAGTGACTTCGCCGTCTGCATCTAGTGAGTCAGTGGAACTGCCTAGTTTCACGATGCCGGTATAGAGCTTCTTCTCACTCTGGGCGAAGCGAATGAGTCGAGTTGCTGGGCCCACGCCAATGATGAGTAGTCCCGTTGCCATTGGATCGAGGGTTCCTGCGTGGCCAACACGCTTTTCGCCGAGTGCTCTTCGCACACGAGACACGACGTCGTGACTTGTGATGCCCTGGGGCTTATCAATTAATAAAAGGCCGTTATTTGTCTTCATTGGCTTGGCGCCTAAGGATGTCTTCCACAGCTCCACCACTTGTAATTGCGGGGTCTGCCATGAACGACAACTTCGGAGTTCGCTTGAGCCTGGTCTGAGCATTTACCGATGCTTGGATCTGTGCGCGCGACTCTTCTAGAACTTCTTTTGCTTCTGGAGTTAACGAGTCGAAATACACCATTGCTTGGCGCATGTCAGGTGATGTGTCAACACCAGTAACAGTAAGAATTCCGAGGCGGTCATCGAGGTCAGACAGACGTGTCATCTCATCAGAGATAACTTGCTGAAGAATTTTGTTCACCCTCGCTGAGCGAGGATATGGGTGGTGACCACCTTCGGTGCGGGCCATGATTTAGGCCGTGCGAGGAATCTCGCGCTCTTCGAAGGTTTCAATGATGTCGCCTTCTTTGAGGTCCTGGTAGTCAGAGAGTCCAATACCGCACTCGAAGCCCGACTGCACTTCACGTGCATCATCCTTGAAGCGTCGAAGTGATGTAATCGAGCCCTTCCAGATGATTGTTCCTTCACGAAGGAATCGAACCTTAGAACCACGAGTAATCACACCATCACGTACGTAGCAACCAGCAATGGCACCAATCTTCGGTACACGGAAGATTTCGCGAACTTCAGCTTCACCAGTAATGACTTCTTCAAAGACAGGAGAAAGAAGACCGAGCATCGCTGCCTGAATTTCTTCGATCAACTTGTAAATGATTTCGTAGGTGCGAATCTGTACGCCTTCTTTTTCGGCGAGGTCACGAGCGCGCTTGTCAGGTCGAACGTTGAATCCAATGATGGTTGCATTCGAGGCCTGTGCGAGCTGAACATTGTTTTCAGTAATTCCACCAACACCACGCTGAACAATCACAAGCTTCACGTCTTCACGCTCAAGCTTCTTAAGCGACTCAGTACATGCTTCTAGTGAGCCCTGAACGTCGGCCTTAAGAACAATGTTCAGTGTGGCTGTTTCTCCACGCTGAATCTGTTCGAAGAGGTCTTCGAGGCGTGCGCCACTTGTTCCAGCACCTGGTTGGTGAGTAATAAGACGTGCACGTTGCGCACGAGCTTCTGCGAGTGAGCGAGCGTGAGTAAGGTCACGTGCAACACGCATTTCGTCACCAGCGTATGGAGGCTCCGAGAAACCGAGGATCTGAACTGGAGTAGACGGTCCAGCAGTTTTGATCTGCTTGCCTTGGTCGTTGATGAGTGCCTTTACTTTTCCAAAGGCCGGGCCGGCAACAACACAGTCACCAACAGAAAGGATTCCCTTTTGGATCATGACCGTCGCCACAGGGCCACGACCACTTTCCAGGTTCGCTTCCAGAACAGTTCCTACAGCGCGACCAGTCGGGCGAGCAGTAAGTTCAGCGATTTCAGCCACGAGAAGTACTTGCTCGAGAAGTTCATCAATGCCAGTTCCTTGCAACGCAGAGATCTCAACACAGATGGTGTCGCCTCCCCACTTTTCTGGAACTAAACCGTGTTGACTCAACTGCTCTAGAACGCGGTCAGGGTTTGCATCGGGCTTGTCCATCTTGTTAACGGCCACAATGACTGGAACGTTTGAAAGCTTGGCGTGTTCGATTGCTTCAATGGTCTGAGGCATTACACCGTCGTCTCCAGCTACCACCAAGATGATGATGTCGGTAACTTTTGCTCCGCGTGAACGCATAGCGGTGAAGGCTTCGTGACCTGGGGTGTCGAGGAACGCAATAGCTCCGTCTTTCCAGTCAACCTTGTACGCGCCAATGTGTTGAGTAATTCCACCAGCTTCGCCAGCTACAACATTTGTTTTACGAATCTTGTCCAGAAGCATTGTCTTACCGTGGTCAACGTGACCCATAACGGTTACAACTGGAGAGCGCGGAATAACTGGGATGTCGTCGTCTTCGTCGTCTTCGTCGAAGAACTTCGCGAGTAGCGCAGCTTCTTGTTGTTCACCTGGGTCAACGAGACGAACTTCTGCGCCAACTTCTGCGGCGTAGAGCTCGATCATGTCATCGCTCAAACTTTGCACTGCAGTAACGATTTCACCTTGCAAGAACAAGAAGCGAATTATGTCTGCGGCGCTGCGGTTTAGCTTTGGACCAACGTCCTTAGCGGTTGAACCGCGCTCGATAAGAATTTCACCTGTTGGCACCGGAGCATTGCTCGGCTGCCATGTAGTCATCTGGGTTGGCTCTAGCTCATCAACATTTCGACGACGACGTGCGGTCTTCTTACGCTGTGATCCGCGAGGACCACCACCCGGACCGCCGCGTTGTGGAGCACCGCGACCTGGACCACCAGCACCTGGGGCACCAGCACCTGGACCGCCCGCTCCTGGTCCACCTGGACCGCCAGTGCGAGGACCACTAAAGCCACCACCTGGACGTGAAGGACCACCGGTACGTGGAGCACCTGTTGTAGGACGAGGACCACCGGTACGAGGACCTGATGGTGCACCTGGACGACCACCAGTACTTGGCATCGGACGACGTGCTCCAGGAGGTGGAGGGATTGGTCGACCAGTCGCGCTCATTGGGCGACTTGGAGGTGGAGGAATTGGTCGGCCAGTAGAACTCATTGGCGGACGTGGTGGCTGTGGAGCGCCATCGGTTGGCTCTGCACTTGTTGGACGCTGCGTTGGACGCATGGTCACAGGACCGTCTGGTGAAACTGTGCGAGTTGGGGCAGCCTTTGGAGCAGCGGTGCGGCTGCGAACAACCTTTGGAGCGTCTTCCGCTCCTGGCTCTGCAGCTACAGGTGCGCTTGTCGCAGTCTCAGGTTCTACCTCAACGGCTTTGCTCGCACGCATCTGAGGCTCAGGTTTTTCGCTTACATCTTCTTTTAGTGCAGGCTCAACAGTTTCGGCTTTAGCCTTCGTTGCTTTTGTAGCCTTCGTTGCTTTCGTGGCCTTGGTGGCTTTTGCTGCCTTTGGCTCTTCAGGAACGACTTCGCGTCGCAGGCCCTCGGCGTCGGCCTTTCGACGGATGCGGTCGGCCTGTGCATCTTCAATAGAGGCGGAGGGGCTCGTCGCGCCAATACCTAGTTTTTGGGCGAGACCGAGCAACTCTTTGCTCGTAAGTCCGAGCTCTTTCGAGAGCTCGTGTACTCGTATCTTCTTCTGCGCCAAAACGATCCTTTAAAAATTCGCGTGCTTACATTCTTGTAAACACAGTCATTAATTCTTTCACAACACTTACTGCTTCGAGCGGTTAATCAACTGCCTTAACTGCTCCACATCGCTATCGCTCACCGAACTTCTAAGCGAGCGGGCGATCTGACCACTCTGTACTTCCTCACTACAAACTCCATCAGCGCACAACCAGATTCCTCGCCCGACTCCCCTGTTGATGTACCACGTACCATCAAGAGTTCGCCCAGCGCGAATCATTTCAGTGTCGTCACGTCTATTTCGACAGACAACACATGTGCGAATCGGTCTTATGCTTCGTCCTCCGCGACAACTTCAGCAACAACGATTTCTTCGACGTCACCTTCTGCGTCGGTGATTACTTCGTCAACAACAACAGCTTCGTCAGTTACAGAAACTGTTTCGTCAATAACTTCATCACCATCGGTCCACACTTCTTCAGCAACGACGTCTTCTTGGCCCTCGTTCTCAGAACGAATATCAATACGCCATCCGGTGAGTCGAGCTGCAAGGCGGGCATTCTGGCCTTCCTTACCGATAGCAAGCGAGAGCTGCTGGTCGTGGACAATCACGGTCGCAATTCCTTCTTCTTCGTTTAGCTGGACTTCACGAACTCGTGCAGGCTGCAGCGCTGCTTGGATGAACTCAATTGGGTCATCACTGTAAGGAACGACGTCAATGCGCTCTGAGCGAAGCTCGTTAGTGATGTTGCGAACTCGAGACCCTCGAGCTCCTACGCATGCACCAACTGGGTCCACCATTTGGTCATTTGAGGCAACGGCAATCTTTGAACGGTGACCGGGCTCACGGGCCAGCGCCTTGATCTCAACGATGCCATTTGCGATTTCAGGAACTTCGATTTCGAACAACTTCGCCACGAGTGCTGGGTGGGTGCGACTCACAACAATCTGTGGGCCCTTGTTCGTCTTTCGTACTTCAACGATGTACACCTTGATGCGAGCACCGTGTTCGTAGCGCTCAAAGGCAATTTGCTCAGCCTGTGGCAATAGTGCCTCTACGCGGCCCAGATCAAGAAGTGTGTAGCGGTTGTCGTTCTGCTGGACTGTTCCAGAGACGATGTCTCCTTCGCGGTTTGCGAACTCTTCGTACATCTGGCGACGCTGAATGTCACGAATAAGTTGCATAAGCACTTGCTTTGCAGTCTGGGCAGCAATTCGACCGAAGTCTTCAGGTGTCGCATCCCATTCCTTCGTAACGTTTCCTTCAAGGTCGAGCTCGAGGCCCCACACCTTGATGTCACCGGTCTCTGGGTTGATTTCAACTTCAGCATCTTCTGCTGAGTCGGGACGACGCTTGTACGCAGCGAGCAGCGCGTTAGCAAGAGCAATGAGCAACTCGCCTTCGTCAATGTTCTGGTCTCGTGCAATTTGCGATAACGCTTCAATAAATTCAAAGTTCGCCATGATTAACCTTTCTTGCCTGACTTGCCAGACGTTGCCTTGGATGGTGAGGGCTTAGCTTCTGGCCCCCACTTGAAAACTGTGCGTGCACGTTCAACATCAGAAATAGCAACGGTGACTTCACCGGCTTCTGCATCATTGAGTGTGACTGTTTTTTCGTCGCAGCGAAGGACGGTGCCTTCGAGTCGACGTGTTGGAAGGTCCTTGCGAAGTTCTCGCAGTGTGACAACTTCACCAACGGTTGTAAGAAAGTGTGCTGGGGTACGAAGGCGTCGCTCTAGTCCCGGACTCGACACGTCCAGGGTGTAGCGATTTGGGATTGGGTCATTGGCATCAAGCCACTCTCCGATCACACGGTTTGCCTTGGTCAGGGACTCTAAATCAACCCCTCCGTCTTTAGTGACGGTGATGGTCAAAGTGCCTGAAATCATCTCAAGGTCATAGAGGTCAAGTCCGAGATTAGATAGGAGCGGACGCAGTGGTGTCTCCAGATCCATGGCCATCTCCTCTCTATGTCGCAGGGACGTATAGGAATGAGAAAGCGCGAGCCAAAGGCCCGCGCTTAAACGAGTCCAAACGTCCGTAGCGGACTGTCGGGTTAAATTGTAGCAGTATCAGGGAAAAGACTCAATAGGGCGTGAAAATCCACAATCCCGGCTAATTCCTTGATTTTCAAGTAACTGGGTTAATACGACTTAGCGACGATGCAAATCAGATCTTTTTCAGTGTCCGTCACGGGCATTGAACCATCTCGACGCTGCAAGCAGCGAACCGTAATGGCATCAGTCTTCAATCTAGCCTCACCAGCTGAGCCAACGAGGTCCCAGTCCAATCGGGCGAATCCGGTCTGCGCTGCCTGCATTGCCTCATCAATCGACTTCACATCATGAGTATTGGCGTTTCTGCGTGCGAGTTGCGCCTCGTACATCTGGCTCTGCATCTGTTCAAGAATTCCAGGAACACTCGCTGCCACTGCATCAGGTGAGATGGATACCTTTTCAGAAGTGTCTCGACGAACTAGTGCAACCACACCTTCAGCAAGGTCTCTTGGTCCAACTTCGACACGAATAGGCACACCCTTAATTTCCCAGTCAGTGACACGACGACCAAAGCTTGCACCACCGTTGTCGATACGAACACGAACTCCCGCACTCTTTAGTGCAGCTGCAATCTTGTTACATGCAGCAATCACTTCATCGTCTTCGCGAACTGCAATAACAACAACTTGCGTTGGGGCTAAGTGTGGCGGAACAATGAGACCATTGTCGTCACCGTGAGCCATGATTAGTCCACCAACGAGTCTCGTTGAAGATCCCCATGAAGTTGTCCAGCAAAGAGCGGACTGTCCTTCTTTGTTTTGAAACTTAATGTCGAATGCTTTCGCAAAGTTCTGACCCAGTTCGTGACTGGTTGCCATCTGCAGTGCCTTACCGTCTTGCATCATTCCTTCGCACGTCATTGTGTTGATCGCGCCAGCGAAGCGTTCGCTCGGTGGCTTGATTCCTAAGTACGTTGGCATGGCCAAAA
>DAIQPM010000120.1:0-2433 GCA_036787355.1 Acidimicrobiales bacterium | reverse complement strand
CAGCAGTGGTTGGCCAACGGCTGAAACAGCCTGAAGTGTTTGTGCATCAGTGGGGCGAGATGAGCCCTTGCCCACTTCTGCCCATCCGGCAGTGATGGCACCAGAAGTTACAACAACGATGTTCCAGCCTTCTGAGCGAAGCTTTACAACATCGCTAGCGATGCTGACAAGGACTGAGTAGTCCACTCCCCCAGATGCATCAGTAACCGACGTGGTCCCGATTTTTACAACTGCACTATTCGTCGTCATCGCTGTCACCTAGGTCAAGTCGTCCATGGCGAGCAAGTCGCTCACGACGAGTTGTGCGGTGATGTTCGCCGCGATCAAGTCCAGCACCACCAGCATCACGCCACCACTCAAAAGATAGTTGGCCAATGTTGACAATGTCGCCTTCTCTAACACCGGCACGAGTAAGCATGCGGTCGACACCAAGGTCTTTTAGTCGTCTAACAATTTCTGCGAGTGCTTCGTCGTTCGTGAGGTCTTGGAAGCGCACGGCACGAGCGGCGGCACGGCCAATAATGACCCATGAGTTGTCAGCCAGCTTTTCAACTTTGATCTCTTCAGAGACTGGTTTGTGAATCACAACTTCGTGCTCTGAAGCCTGGGCTTCTTCGTGGCGAACCTGCACCACTAATCCAGCGAGCTCTGAAACAAGCTTGTCAATTCCCTCGCCTGTTACCGAAGAAATTGTGAGGGTGTCTTCAATTTCGTTATAAGCAACATCACCCTTAGATCCCACGACTACTCGCGGACGCTCTAAGAGATCTCCCATGTAGTCACCTAGTTCACGGAGCAAAATGTCGAGCTGTTCCTGGGGGCCAAGTGGAGCAAGTTCAGAAAGGTCGAGCAGCACGCAAAGAACACGTGCTCGTTCTACGTGGCGAAGGAAGTCGTGTCCAAGTCCACGTCCTTCAGCGGCGCCTTCAATAAGTCCTGGGATGTCGGCCATTACGAATTCAGTCGCGTCATCTGGTCGGCCACTGCGCGTTCCCACTCGAACAACTCCGAGGTTTGGTACAAGTGTGGTGAATGGGTAGTCCGCAATCTTTGGACGTGCTGCAGAAACGCGAGAAATCAGTGTTGACTTACCGACGTTTGGAAATCCAATGAGCGCAACGTCGGCATTCAATTTGAGCTCGAGGTTGTACCACGCCTCTTGTCCAAATTCTCCCTGCTCCGCGAATGCTGGAGCACGTCGGTTATTTGACAAGAAACGGTTGTTGCCAGCACCGCCGAGACCGCCTTCTGCGGCAAGCCACTTGTCACCCGGTCCATCTAAGTCTGCGAGGAGTTCACCATCTTGTGAATAAATCATTGTTCCAATAGGAACAGTGACAATTATGTCCTTGCCGCTGGATCCATGCTGGCGCTTAGAAGTGCCGTTCTGTCCGTCGGTGGCTCTGCGAAATGGGTGGTCGCGAAATCCAAGCAGCGATGCCTGGTTGTGGTCAGCAATTACCCAGACGCTGCCGCCTCTTCCACCGTCACCACCGTCTGGGCCACCCTTAGAAACGTGCGCTTCACGGCGAAACGAGACGCAGCCGGCCCCACCGTCGCCAGCTTTGGCATGGAGTTGAGCGGAATCTACGAAGGAGGACACCCCTCTATCCTACGAGACTCAGCGAAGACCTCTTATTCGACTAATTCACGCACTGCATCTAAGAAGACTGCATCGTGCAAGAGCACATGTGCGCGAGTCGTTACAGGACACATAAGGGCCATGTTGTGAAACGGCGTAATAAGAACGCCACGATTTATTCCATAGAGATGCAGGTAGTCCTCAAGCAGTGGGTCTGAAGACTTCAACGATTCCCCACCACTCTTTGGAGCAGGATTTGCGAATCGGTACTCACAGCGTGCACCTAGCTGGCTAATCGACCATGGAAGGCCGTAGCTATCAATAGTGGACTGAACGCCGCTCGCAAATAACGTGGCGAGCTCTTCCATTGGCGCGAAGACATCGTCAGTAAGCACTTCTCCGAGCACCGCACGCATCGCAGCAAAACTCATGGCATTTCCAGCGAGGGTTCCTCCAACACCACCGACGTCAATAATGTCAACGCCTTCGTCGACGGCGCTAAGAACGCGGTTAGATAGTTCTTCGCTGAGCCCATATGCGCCACACGGCACACCACCACCGAGTGATTTTCCAATAGTGATGGCGTCAGGCTTTAGATTGAACCGCTTCGTTGATCCACCGGGCCCCGCAGAAAATGTGTGAGTCTCGTCAAGGATCAAAAGTGATCCGTACTTAGTGCAGAGTTCGCGAACACCTTCTAAGAATCCTGGTTCAGGCAGAACGATGCCGATATTCGTGAGCGCCGGCTCGGTCAGTACTGCTGCAACGTCTCCGTGAGCAAGTTCACGCTCCAGTGCCACCAGATCATTGAATTCAACAACGCGAGTTGTAGACGTTGGATCAAATGCTGA
>DAIQPM010000119.1:0-2436 GCA_036787355.1 Acidimicrobiales bacterium | reverse complement strand
ATGTACGCAACGTATGAGGCAATGCTGAAGGGGGAGAAGAACTTCGAAGTTGACCTCGGAACTGGGCCAGTCACATTTGCCACCAATCCATACCGTGAAGCAGCTCGTCTCTATATTCGAGACGAATTCTTTAAGCTCAGCGCGTTTGATCAAGACAAGGTGAAGTCAGTACTTGGCCCTACGGGAGTTCTCGATCCATACCTTCTGGATCCGATTCCAAATTTCACACATCAGTCAAAAAAGGGTTCAAGACACCCCGACTAAGTCTTGATATTTGATACTAAATCAAGTATCATTTATCAATGGATGGAAAACAAAAAATCTCTACTACCCTTCGGTCCTTTCGGATTTCGAAGGGGCTATCTCAGCGCGAACTTGCCAACCTTGCTGGAGTTCCACAGCCAACGATTGCCGCCATTGAGTCTGCTCAGCGCGAACCATCCCTGACGTTGCTGAGTTCAATCATTGAAGCAGGAGGAGGCTCGTTGTGCCTTGAGGTGAGGCCCTTGGCTCGTTACGGTGTTCTCAATACGGCAATCCAAATTCGAGAAGTGCTGAAGAGGAATGTGGATGCTCAAAGCAAGAATGATGCTGCGCTGCGACATTGCATAAGTTTTCAGGATTTCATAAGTTCCTCAGACGCAGACGAATTTTGTGAATTGATAAACGATCCTCCGATTCTTGTGGGTGATTCACGTTGGGACTCTTTTCTTGCAGCGATAGTTGAGAACGAATGCTCCCTCAAAGATGTATCTCCTCCAAAGTGGATTAATGATGGTTCACGTTTTTTAAAGCCGTTCTGGCATCTCTCATCAAATCCACTACTGCATGACTGGGAGTTCGCAACTTCCCCTGCCGCTTTTCTTCGACATGGCGTAATCGTCGCAGCAGATGAACTGGCGAGTGTTTAGTGGACCGGTCTGAAATGGTCGCAGCGCTTGGTGAAGTTGGTGCCGAATTAGAAAACAGAAAAATTAGCGCGAAGCTCTACCTTGTGGGAGGTGCGGTAATGGTTCTTGCGCATGACTCACGCGACTCTACGTTTGATGTTGATGGAGATTTCTACCCACGAGACATTGTGATCCAGATAGCCCAAGAAGTTGCCATCAGACGCGGTCTACCAACCGACTGGTTGAACGCAGCAGCGAATGGCTTCATTCCGGTCTTTAAATCACCAGATTGGCGTCCGCTCTATCGCTTTGGCTCTCTAGAAGTGCTTGCCGCTGACGACAGGACAATGCTGGCAATGAAAATTCGAGCAAGTCGGGGAAGCCGTGATGAGCCTGATATCGCTGTTTTGCTGAAGGCATGCACGATCAGCTCAGTGGAACAAGCAATGCAACTTTACGTTGAGTATTTCCCAGAAGACCCGGCACCAGAACGTGCACGCTTAATCCTTAAAAACATTCTTGAATAAATCAAACTGCGTTTTAAGGTGATTACGGTCAATTGATGGTTTATGTCAGTGCCACCGAAGAGTGCTACTCAGATAGTTCCGTTGGAGAGTCCCTTCAGGACTTCAGTGGCTCGTTTCCTCACTTCGGGTAAATCAGAGAGTAGATTGAGACCGAATACCTGCTGGCTCATTCTGTGATTCTTGACGAACGTTTCCCTGTGACGATCAAGAAAGTCCCAGTACAGAGTTGTGAATGGACAAGCCGTATCGCCAGTTCGTAGCTTCGGGTTGTAGGCGCAACCTTTGCAGTAGTTAGACATTCGTGAAATGTACGCTCCGCCCGCCGCGTATGGCTTAGTCATCATCTGACCTCCGTCAGCGTGAACACCCATGCCAATGACGTTTGGAACCATTACCCACTCGGTTGCGTCAATGAAGACTTCTCTCATCCAGTCCAAGAACTCTTGAGGATTTGTCCCAGTGATGAGCGCAAGATTAGAGAGCACCATCAAGCGTGGGATGTGGTGAACCCATGACCTGTTCTGGATGTCCGTGACAGTTTCCTTTAGACACTTCATTTGCGTCGCTTCAGGATTGTTGAAGAGCGGCAAGAGCTTGCGAGTTGCGTTTAGTTGATTGTTTTCTCGGTATTCGGGCCCTAAAAACCAGTACATCCCATTTACATATTCGCGCCAGCCAATTATTTGACGGATAAAACCTTCGGCGGATGCGATCGGAATCTTTCCTTTGCTGAATGCTTTGACAGCTGCGTCGATGACTTCACTCGGATGTAGGAGTCCATTGTTTAGGTAAGGCGAGAGAAGTGAGTGATGCAGTGCCCAGTTGTCAGTGGTCATGGCATCTTCGAGTGGACCAAATTCAGCGAAGTGATTGTCTATGAAGTTCTTCAATTGACTTTTCGCTCCAGCGCGAGTTGTGGCCCAGGTTGTTGTTGGCGTGTAGGAGAGTTCCTTCGCGACCTGCGCATCAATTTCATCTCGTTGATGTTCTAGGTACTTTGGTCCTTCGTACGTCTTTGG
>DAIQPM010000118.1:0-2533 GCA_036787355.1 Acidimicrobiales bacterium | reverse complement strand
CCACCAGATCATTGAATTCAACAACGCGAGTTGTAGACGTTGGATCAAATGCTGAAGCGACATTTCCCGGACGAGACTGAGCGTTGCCATGTTCGTCAACGGAAACAAAGGTTTCGTCGACTGAGCCGTGATACGAATACGAGAACACCAAAATCTTTGGTCGCTTTGTTACAAGGCGTACCAAGCGCAGCAGCCAGCGATTGGCGTCGGTTGCGCTCAGGGTGAACGACCACTTAGGAAGACCGAATCTGCGCGTCATTTCTGCCGCCACCCACTGGGCATCTTCAGTCGGGAGCATTGTGGTGACCCCACCATCAGTGCCAATGCGTTTCGCCATGGCCTTAACTAGTGGTTCTGGGGAGTGTCCCGCCATGGCGCCAGTGTCTCCGAGGGCGAAATCGATGAATTCGTTGCCGTCCACATCGGTAATTGTCACTCCGTGAGCTGAAACAAAAGATAGAGGAAACCCTCCAGCCCACTTATTCATCCACGTCATGGGCACTCGAGCAAAGAGATTGTCCGATGCTTCGTAGAGTTTTTTTGAGCCAGGATGGCGCTTTTCGTAGAGCGCCCTCTCGGAAGCGACTAATTGGGCCAGTTTGTTGCGATCTATCGAAGTCATGGTTCCACCTTAGGAGAAAGCAGGTTTTTGGGGAATTTATTGGTACTTTTTTTATAAACTCTGACCAGGAGTTTCACAACCCTAAAGAACCCCTACTTTCACAAATATTGCGCAGAATCCCTATTTTTAAGGGTTTTTGCGATAAAGATGTTAAGAGGTTTATGGGAACACTCCCAGACCTTTTTACAAGAGTTAGGAGCTCCGGTGAACAAGGCCGAGTTAGTAGATGCAATCGTTGCCGAAAGCGGCGCAACAAAGAGCACAGTGGCAGAGGTTCTAAAGGCCTTTGAAGATGTGGTCGTCAAGAACGTTACAAAGGGCGAAAAAATCGTTCTTTCTGGCTTTCTCTCATTCGAGCGTGTACAGCGCAAGGCTCGTACAGCCCGTAACCCACAGACTGGAGAAGCTATCCAAGTGAAGGCTTCAAAGGCTCCAAAGGTTTCAATTGGTTCTACTTTCAAGAAGACAGTAAAAGAGAGCTAAGTAGTACTTCAGTAATAAAAAACCCCCGGGCATTTGCCCGGGGGTTTTTTATTACTTAAAAGAAAGTATTAAACGAGAATGTCCACAATCTTGCGGCCACCACGGAAACCAAACTTTACGTTTCCTGGAGCTAGTGCAAACAATGTGTGATCCTTGCCCATTCCAACATTGCGTCCTGGATGGAACTGTGTTCCACGTTGGCGAATGATGATGCTGCCAGTTGTTACGAGCGTTCCGTCGAAGCTCTTAACACCAAGGCGCTGGGCATTGGAATCGCGTCCGTTCCTTGTGGAACCTCCACCTTTTGTCTTTGACATAAATACTCCTTACGCAGTTGCTGAAGCTTTGGCTGAAATCTTGGTGATTTCAACAGTCGAATAGTGCTGGCGGTGACCCCAACGCTTGCGCTGGTTGGCCTTTGCCTTGTAGGTCAGGGCGCGAATCTTTGGACCCTTTTCCTCGCCAAGAATCTTGGCAGTAACGGTGACGCCGCTTAGTGCTGCGCCGGCAGTGACCTTGTCACCATCAACGAGCAATACGGGTACGAGCTTGATTGAAGAACCAACCTCTTCTGGACGTAGATCAACGCGGACAACTTGGCCCTCGGTGACTCGTTCTTGAGATGTTCCAACACGGATAATTGCGTACATAAGGTTTCCTATCTTAGCGGATAATTCTGGGGGCTACTAGAGGTCTAGAGTCCGGTGGCCACAACGAAGCCGCGACCGTCACAAACGGCGCAGAGGTTAGAAACTGACTCCAAAAGCCCCTCATTGACGCGTTTACGGGTCATTTCAACCAGACCTAGGTCAGAGATGTCAAAGACCTGAGTTCGGGTCTTATCGCGAGACAGGGCTTGGCGAAGGGCTGAGGCGACCGCTTCACGGTTCGCCTTGGCTTCCATGTCAATGAAGTCGATAACAATGATTCCACCGATGTCACGAAGGCGAAGCTGACGAGCCACTTCTTCAGCAGCTTCAAGGTTGTTCCTGAACACGGTCTCTTCGAGATTGGTGGTTCCTACGTTCTTTCCGGTGTTTACGTCAACCACGGTCAGGGCCTCAGTGCGCTCAATGATGAGTGATCCACCAGAAGGTAAGAACACCTTGCGGTCAAGTGCACGGTGAAGTTGCTCGTGAACGAAGTAGCGCTCGAACAATGGAAGTTCCTCAGTGCTGCGGTCGTAGTACTCAATGCGGTCTGCAAGCTCTGGGTTAACGGCAAGTACGTATTCACGAACTTTTTCGTAGAGTTCGCGGTCGTCAATGATCACGCCACGGTAGTCATCGTTCAGTTCTTCACGAAGAACACGAACCGCTAGGTCGAGGTCACGGTAGACAAGACGAGGCGTGTTTGACTTAGCAACTTCGGCTTCAATTGCGCCCCACTTTTCAGAGAGTGAAGCAACGTCGCGAGCGAGGTCTTCTT
>DAIQPM010000035.1:0-13238 GCA_036787355.1 Acidimicrobiales bacterium | reverse complement strand
CGACGCGCGACAGCGCTGGTTAGTAGAAGGTGTTGTTTCTGGAGTCTCGGGGTATGGCAACTCAGTAGGCGTTCCAAACATTGGCGGAGAGCTCACTTTCGATGATTGCTACGCATCGAACCCACTCGTCAATGTTCTCTGTGTGGGCGCACTGCCAAAGGACCGACTCGTACTTGGTATCGCGTCTGGCGTTGGTAATTACGCAGTACTGCTCGGATCATCAACTGGTCGTGACGGCATTGGCGGCGTATCAGTACTTGCATCCGCTGGGTTTCAAGGCGACGACGGCGCTGCATCGCTTGATGACGCCAAGCGTCCAAGTGTTCAAGTCGGCGACCCCTACGAAGAGAAGCGACTCATCGAAGCTTGTCTAGAGTTACTCGATCAAAAACTCGTTGTCGGTATTCAAGACTTGGGTGGAGCGGGACTCGTTTGCGCAACGAGTGAAACGGCCGCCAAGGGTGGCGTCGGGCTTGACGTAAACATCAATGCTGTTCCTCAGCGAGAAGCGGGAATGGTGTCATGGGAAATCATGACTTCTGAAAGTCAAGAGCGCATGCTCGCAATTGTGACCCCTGAAGACTGGCCCGCAGTTGAAGCACTCTGCAAGAAGTGGGAAGTCAGAGCGAACGTTGTTGCACATGTTGTTGAACCGTCGAAAGATAAGGACGGAAACCTTGTCGGAATGCTTCGCGTCCGTGACGGCTTTGACGGCGAAATTCTTGGTGAAGTTCCAGCGAAGTCACTCGCAGATCAAGCTCCTCTCTACAACCGACCAATGAGCCGACCTGCAAACCTGGACGCGATTCAAAATGACGACCCGACGCTTGATGAACCAGTTGGATCGCCAAACGAAGACTTGCTCGATCTTTTAATTGACCCAGCCTGGGTGTATCGCCAGTACGACTCACAGCTCTTCTTGAACACTGTTGTGGGACCAGGACGAGACGCAGCACTTCTTCGTCTCGCTGGACCAGGGCTACCTTCATCAAACCGAGGCATTGCACTTTCGACTGATTCGAATCCTCGCTGGTGTGCACTCGATCCTCGCAAAGGAACACTGCTCACCGTTGCTGAAAGTGTTTCAAACCTCGCCTGCGTTGGAGCAACGGCAAAAGCTCTCGTGAACTGTCTTAACTTTGGTAACCCAGAGCACCCAGAAGTTATGTGGCAACTTTCTGAGTCCGTTGATGGCATGGCTGAAGCTTGTAACGCAATGGGCATCCCGGTCGTTGGTGGCAATGTTTCTCTCTACAACGAGAGTGGCGGCAACGACATTGATCCAACACCAGTCGTTGGACTTCTCGGCGTTGTTGACTCACTTGTGGCCCCTCCACCTGGATGGAACTGGAAGTCCGGTGACAGCGTGGTCCTTGTTGGAAAACGTGAAGCACACGACGGTCCTGCATTCCCACTTGGTGGAACACGTTGGGCCACACGACGTGGCCGACGTGGAGGAGTTGTTCCATCTCTTGACGTCAACGCTTTTAATGCAACTATCAAGTTCGTGGCTGGTGAAATTGCCTGGATTTGCAAGGGTGAACAAAGTGATGTCACTGCGGTGCACGACGTGGGTAGTGGCGGCCTTAGTGCGGCACTGGCTGAAATTGTCGCAACGACTGGCTTAGGGCTAAACGCAGATGAACTCACTTCGCATGGCGAACTCTTTAGTGAGTTCCCAGGTCGTTTTGTAATGGCGACGAGTGATGTATCCCAGTTCGCTCAACGTGCAAAAGATGCGGGCGTTGACATTGCAGTTCTCGGAACTGTTGGTGGCGACTCACTTCGCATTGGCTCATCAATCAACGTGAGTGTTCGAGAGATTGAAAGCCGTCGAAGCAACGCACTCACCAGTGCGCTTGCATCAGTTGACTAACGAGCTGCCTTTAACTCGTCGAGTACTTCATTAGGGACTCGAAGATCACCAGTTCTACCGAGACCTAATTTCACATCTTCTTTATAAGAGCCGTGATAATCAGATCCACCAGTGGGAATCATTCCTGCGTTTCGAGTTAGCTTCACCATTTGTCCACGAATCTTCTCGTTCACTCCGCCGTAGTAGGCCTCAGCTCCAGCGAATCCGCGATCGCGAAGTGAGTTAAGAACCTTAGGCATCGTGTCTTCAATTTCAGTTGGAGATAGTGAGCTCACATAGTTGACGAGTGGGTGCGCTACCGAGAACACGGTCCCAGAACCCTTCGCAGCATCGAGGAATGACTCAACAGACATGCTCTTTCGACTCACATGGGCCTTGCCACCTTCACCCAACCAGTCAATAAAAACCTTGTTCCAATTCTCAGGGTCCTTGGCGCCAACTATCTCAGGGTGGAGCTCAAACATTGCCTGCGCGAAGTGAGGGCGACCAATGTTGTCCGCATTGCCAACAAGATTGGTCAGATAGTCAAGGTCGATTTTCTCGAATCCATTTTCTCGTAAAAGATTCAACAGTGCTTCGTTGCGTTCATTTCGGTCGCGACGCATTTCGGCCAATTTTTGCTGAACGGGGTGTTCCTCGTCGAGTGGCAAGAAATAGGCGAGGACATGGATGTTTCGAGGTGATGAGGGGCCACCAGAGCGCTGTTTTGGGAACTCGCCATCGCGTAATGAAACCTCGGTGCCAGGTATGAGTTCAATGCCGAACTGGGCACATGAGGCGGCCATGCGCTCATGGCTAGCGGTGGTGTCGTGGTCGGTGAGTGAGATTGCCGAAATACCGATTTTGCTGGCGTTTTCTGCCAACTGTTCTGGAGTATCAGAACCGTCAGAAAACGTCGAGTGGGTATGGAGGTCAATCATTATCTAAGCGTACCGATGCCCTGAGTCATGTGCCAAGATTACACAGTGCTTTCGCAAATAAATACTCATAAGGTGGAAGCTCAATGAAAGAAGCGTGCGGAGTTGTAGGGATTATCGCCCCCGGACGAAACGTGGCACACCTTTGCTACGACGCTATGTACGCACTCCAGCACCGCGGTCAAGAATCTGCCGGAATGGCGACTTTTGATAACAAGCAAATTACTGTCGTAAAAGATAACGGACTCGTCAGTCACGTTTTTAGTGACACCACACTTCGCGCATTGAGTGGATCACACGTCATTGGACACACTCGTTATTCAACATCAGGTTCTGCGAACTGGACTGCTGCGCAACCGGTGTATCGCAGTGCTGGGGCATCGGGCTTTGCACTTGGTCACAATGGCAACCTCACTAATACGGGTGAACTTGCTGAAGTTGCAGGTATTCAAGTGACCACAATGCTTTCAGACTCTGACCTCGTTGCAGAACTTCTGGCACGTGAAATCGAAAGTGGCGCAGCAATGGCGCACGCTCTGAGGTCTGTTCTGTCTAAAGCGCAGGGCGCATTCTCAATGGTGATTCTTGAATCAGACACCATTTACGCAGTTCGAGACCCACACGGTTTTAGACCACTCTGCTTAGGTCGACTCGGAACAGAAGATGCACCCGAAGGTTGGATTGTTGCTTCAGAGTCACCAGCGCTTGACGTAATTGGAGCAGCGTTCGTTCGTGAAATTAAACCTGGCGAGATGGTGACCATTACCGAAGAAGGTGTTTCATTTGTGCAGTTGTTAGAACCAGCTGGCGAAAAAGAGATGCTGTGCATTTTTGAATTCGTTTATTTTGCTCGCCCTGATACCTATCTCATGGGTCACCAAGTGCACACGGCGCGTCGTCGCATGGGAGAGCTACTCGCGAAACAGTCGCACGTAGATGCTGACATTGTTATGGGTGTTCCCGACTCGGGCATCCCTGCAGCAGAGGGATTCGCGAAAGCTTCAGGCATTCCATTTGGTTACGGCCTAGTGAAGAATCGCTACATCGGTCGCACATTTATCTCGCCAGATCAAAACAAGCGAGAAGCCAGCGTTCGTCGAAAGCTAAATCCACTTCGTGAAAATATTGAGGGTCAACGTCTCGTTGTTATTGATGATTCCATTGTTAGAGGAACTACTACCAAGGCCCTCGTCGCGATGTTGCGTGACGCCGGTGCCAAGGAAATTCACCTCCGCATTTCGTCGCCACCATTCTCGTGGCCTTGCTACTACGGCATTGACACTCCAACGCGTGAAGATCTTCTGGCTGCGAACAACACCATTGAAGAAATGCGTGAATTCATTGGATGTGACTCACTTGAATTTATTTCACTTGAAAATCTTCGAGCTGCCATTCAGCTAGACGGCGAATGCTGTGACGCGTGTCTGACTGGTAACTACTCGGCTCCAACGCCAGTCGCACTGGGCAAGGGAGCTCGCTGGTGAGTCGTTTACTCGACCAAGCACCTGGTGGAATGACCTACGCACAGTCGGGTGTGTCAATTGACGCAGGCGATGAAGCAGTTGAGAGAATTAAGGAAGTTGTTGCGAGCACGAAGCGCCCAGAAGTACTCGGTGGCATTGGTGGATTTGGTGGGCTCTTCAAACTAGACACCACAAAATTCAAAGAGCCGGTCCTCGTTGCGTCCGCCGATGGTGTTGGCACCAAGCTTGAAGTGGCACGACAAGTTGGCCGCTACGACTCAGTCGGAATTGACCTTGTGGCAATGCTCGTAGATGACCTTGCATGCATTGGTGCAGAACCGTTGTTTCTTCTTGACTACGTGGCTGTTGGTGCACTTGATCCAGCGCGCCTAGAAGAACTAGTGACTGGTATTGCTGCAGGCTGTCGTCAGGCCAATACCGCGTTACTCGGTGGCGAAACGGCAGAGCACGGCGGTGTGATGAAACCAGACGATCTCGACGTTGCGGGATTTGCCGTAGGCGTTGTGGAGCGTGGCAGCGAAATGGGACCGGAGCGAGTGCGTAGTGGTGACGTACTTATTGGACTCGGTTCTCCAGGGCTGCGTTCGAACGGTTACTCACTTGCGCGCAGCGTTCTAGTGAAGGATAGAAGCGATTTAGTTAAGCCAGCCTTTGAAGGCTCGGCCCGTTCGCTCGGTGATGAGTTGCTTGTTCCTTCGGTAATTTATGCACCGACAATCACTGCAATGCGCGCAGAACTGGGTTCATCGGTTCATGCAGCGGCACACATAACGGGTGGCGGAATTCTTGGCAACGTAGTTCGCATTTTGCCAGAAGGACTTAACGCAAACATTGAGATGGATTCATTCGAGACTCCAGAAATTTTCTTCGAAATTCAAAGACGTGGTCAGGTAAGCGCTGACGAAATGGTTCGAGTGTTTAACTGCGGCCTCGGGATGGTTGTGAGTGTGGACCCTTCGAGCGCTTCAGCCGCCCTTACAATTGCCAGAGCACAAGGTATTGTCGCAACGGTTGTTGGCAATGTTTCAGTTGGATCACAAAAGGTCGTACTCTCATGACAGATGCACGCGAACGAGTTCTGCAGCATCTCTTGGAACACTCAGTTCGAAGGGGAGACTTCACTCTGAAGTCAGGCCGCAAGTCATCGTGGTTTATTGATTCAAAGCAAACAATTTGCGCACCTGAAGTAATGGTTGACGTCGCTAATCTCATCCTTGAGAAAATTCCAGCTGATGCCTCAGCAATTGGTGGTCTCACGATGGGAGCCGACGGCGCAACGTTTATCACCGCTGGAGTTGCGGGAACCAAGGGTCGTGCGCTTCGTGCTTTCAGCGTTCGAAAAGAAGTGAAAGATCACGGTGCTGGCGGTCGCATTGCTGGTTCACTGAAGCCTGGCGACCGCGTGGTTATTACCGAAGACACCGTTACCCGTGGAACAAGTCTTATGGAAGCGGCCAGAGTGGTTAGAGACTTTGGTGCTGAAGTAGTTCTTTTGCTCGCTGTAGTTGACCGTGGCGGCACTGCAGCTGTCATGGCCAAAGAAGAGGGCTGGAAGTTCGATGCGCTTTTTAGCGCACCAGATCTTGGATTTGAGTACGAAGGCGCCTAGCTAGCTGCGAGTACGTCTAGTACTCGTGTTCGCCACGCTCTGATGTCTGGGTAGAACTCGTCGGTTGTGTGACCAAAGCGAAGTACTAATGCATCAAGTGCTGGAACAACACTGATCATCTGACCTTCATATCCATTGGCCCAGTACGTGCCGTACTTGTCGCCAGTGACCCACCACTGCCATGAGTAGTAGGTGCCATTTTCATCTTGGCTGTGGGGAGTCTGCGCCGTTGAGACCCAGTCTTCGCTAATGAGTTGCTCGCCATCCCATTCGCCACCGCGTAAATACAAGAGTCCAAATTTTGCAAAGTCGAGTGCAGTTGCGTGAACAAAACTTGACGCAACCCACACACCCTTGTCGTCATACGCGGCAACTGCGCTATTCATACCAAGTGGGCTAAAGAGCCTCTTGGTTAGATACTCGTTGTATTTTTCTCCGTAGCCAACATTGTCAGCAACGATTCGACTCAAGACGTTGGTTGTTCCACTCGAGTAGTTGTAGAACGTTCCCGGCTCGTGAGCAAGGGGCTTGGAAGCGACAAAACCAGCCATGTCGGCCTTAGCGTCTCCGTACAGCATTGCAATGACGTCGCTTGGATTGTCAACGTCGTAATCTTCGACGAACTTAAGACCGTCACGCATCGCCAAGAGATCTTTGACTTTGATGTTGTGGCGAGGATCGCTCGGGTCAGTCCATTCAGGGACTGGTGCATTTTGTTCAGGGTCAATCAGTCCCTGCGCGTTCAGCGTTCCAATAATCATGTGCAACATTGATTTAGCCATTGACCACGAGATCAGCTGACTCGAAGCAGTAATGGGCTCGGCTGGCTTGTCGAAGTAAAACGTTTCACCACCGTAACGTTCGGCAACTACTTTTCCACCCTTTACAACAACTACCGCATTGGTTTCTTTCAAATTTTCACTCGTGAACATCTCGTCGACAACTTTGTCGAGAGCATCTTGATTAGAGACTTCGCCTCGCGGCCAGCTCGTTGTTGGCCACGCAACACCTGACGGCTGCTTGCAAGAAGAAGGAGTGATATTTGGTAGTGAACTCATAGAACTTTATTGTTGCACGGATTTATGTCACAGTCGTTTTCTACATTCAAAGCATGAAGATTCACGAAGAAACGACTGAGCAATTTCTGTATAGGACAGTGCACCCGACTAGGAGGCATCGATACCGGGTGAGTGCGTATTTAGTTAAAAGACTTAAGGGTTCAAATGTCGTTGCTCGGATTGAGCCACTCGGATTTATAAACGAGGCGCTCGCACGTCATGAAATTGCAATGGTGGGGCTACAAAAGAATCTCGTTGCACGCGGCGGATGGGAAGAAACGAAAAGCAGAAACCATGTTCGAATTCAGGTTGGTTCGAAAAATTCTGGCCTGGAAAATAAAAAGGTTGTCCCACGGAAATAAATAAATTCCCGTGGAACAACCGAATGGTGGTCGAGACCGGCGTCGATCCGGTGACCTCACGCTTTTCAGGCGCGCGCTCTGCCAACTGAGCTACTCGACCAGGAAAGCCCCCAAACAGGGGACTCCGAGCGGACCTGACGGGATTTGAACCCGCGACCTCCGCCTTGACAGGGCGGCGTGCACTCCGAGCTGCACCACAGGTCCTCGGTGTTCCCAGAGCCAAGGCCCTGAGACGCGAATAGTAAGTCTATACGGTGTGGGTAGGTCGCTACTTGGGCGACAAATAAAGAGATTTGGTTCTACCTACAGACTAAGGAGAACTACAAACCCAGTTTCTGAGCGAGCTGATCATTTGATGGCTCAACAAGAATGTCCCCATCTTCAAAAATGATTGTGGGCACTACTCGCTGGCCGCCATTGAGTTCAACGCATTCAGCAAGGGCGTCCTGATCTTCGTCAACATCAACCCAGTCGTAGGCAATGTGGTGTTCAGCAAAAAATGCCTTTGCTCTCGTGCAGTCGCCGCACCATTCCGTGCCAAGTACGCGAATTGAATTCATGTCTACTTTTTAATTCAAGATGTCTTATTTAGCAAGTTCATTTTGAGTCTCCTAAATGAGTGGCGTATGAACGCTTTGTCCAGGTTTGAACTCAATGCTTCCATCGGCTTTCAGCAACCAAACTGATCTGAGGCCATCAACTGTCCAGTACTCAGGACCACCAACGAGAGCAGTGTCTTCGTCAATGCCTAGTAGTGAAATTGATGAATCAACATTCTCTAAGAATTTTGTTTCTAGGTCTGGTACGTAGTTTTTGAATCGATCAAAGTGTGGGATTACTCGAAGATGCGGGAGTAGATTCAACCCCCGCACTTCACCACGGTTTGCCATACGAGAAGAAATTGGTGGAACTGAAGTGCTCATCACCATTGCACCCGCGCTGCATCCCGCAACTGCAGCACCATTTTCCCATTCGTTGACAATTGCTTCCCACACCAATGTTCCCCTCAGCGTGTCAGCTAAAAATGCGGGATTTCCACCAGATAGGTAAATAAGACCAGCACCGTGAATCATGGCTGCGTTTTCTAGGTCATCTGCATCGTCTCTTGTTGAGATGTGTAGAACAACCTGTTCAACGCCAATTGCGTCAGCCTGCTTTTTTCCAAGGTCGTGCCAGTACTCAAGAACCTTCGGTCCATCAGGTACTGCAGCCGTTGCAATTTGAACGTACTTAGCTGGACGGCCTTTGAGGAGAGAAGCCTCGATTTCGCGCATTTGCGGCAAGTATTCGCCAGAGCCAACGAGCGCTATTGGGCCAGATAACTTCACTTTGTAATCGTACTTACTATGAGCAATCTATTGCTGAGAGCTGCCGCGAGAAATGATGCCGTCGCGCTTTGACTCGAAGGTTGCAGCATCAAAACGCTCTTTCATCCACCGGCGACTCCACTTTGCCTCTTCAAGGTAAGCATCGTCATCAGAACGGTTGCCAAGTGTTTCGTACATTGTCCTAATTTCTTTTACTGAAAGTGGATCAATCTCTGCAATGGTCCTGGCTTGCTCCATGACTCTGGTCATCAAGCTGTCGTGTTCGCAGACTTCATTAACAAGTCCCCACTGGTAGGCAGTCTCGGCATCGATGAAATTGCCAGTGAATGACATCTGGCGAGCGCGGTTGATGCCCACTAGTTGAGGAAGGCGAATAGTCATTCCTCCACCGGGCATCACTCCGACTCGTGCGTGAGTATCAGCGAATGAAGCTTTCTCTGATGCGATCAGCCAGTCACAACCAAGCGCTACCTCAAGCCCACCAGTTACTGCTGCACCATTGATGGCACCAATGATGGGCTTGCTTGTCCTAGGAAGGAGTCCATGTTGCTGGGTGCTGCCTTCAGCACTGAGGCGAATGTCTTTATACGTGGTGGCTAGATCTTTTAGGTCAAGCCCGGCACAAAATGCCGGGTCCTGTCCGGTGACGACAATTACATTGACATCGCTACTGGCGTCCAGCTCTTGGACGCTTCTGAAAAGATCATGCATCATCTGAGCGGTGAGTGCGTTTCTTGCAGCTGGTCGTGCAAGAGTGACCACGCCAACTTTGCCGATTTGTTCAACTTCAATCATTGTGGCCCCCAGTGTTCTTGGTTAAAACCTACTTGTAGAGAAGCTCAGCGTGCTTAGGTGAGCAATTCGTGGCGATGTTGTTGTCTTTACAGTTCTCACAGAGCAGGATTAGTTTGCGACAAGCGAGATTTGCACAGTTATAGAACTTGCTCGTTGGTGCGCTGCAGTGGTCGCATTCACCAAGAGTTTTCGGATCCTTACCAAACTCTTGGTTCATTCGCTTGTCGAATATGTAGAGCGATCCCTCCCAGAGACCATCGCTTCCAAATTCTTCGGCGTAGCGAACAATGCCACCATCTATTTGATACACCTCTTTGAATCCACGATTCTTCATAACGCTTGAAAGCACTTCACAGCGAATCCCACCAGTGCAGTAGCTAACGATGGGGCGGTCCTTTAGGTGGTCGTATTTTCCACTTTCGAGTTCTGCGACAAATTCACGAGTTGTTGCAACTTCTGGAACTATTGCATTCTTGAATTTTCCAATGCGTGCTTCGAACTGGTTGCGTCCATCGAAGAAGACCACCTCGTCGCCACGTTCTTCAACAAGTTGATTTACTTGCTTTGGCTTTAAATGAATTCCACCACCGACGACGCCGTTTTCATCGACAATCAGTTCATCAGGGGCACCGAAGGAAACGACTTCATCGCGAACTTTGATCATGAGTCGCGGGAAATCGTCGCCAGTTCCTTCAGACCATTTGAAATCAATCTTCTTGAAGGGGAGATATTTGCGGGTTTGCTTGACGTAGGCAATGACATTCGACATGTCACCACCAACGGTGCCATTAATTCCATGTTTTGAGATGAGAATACGACCCTTGAGATTTAGGTTTTCGCATAGTTCTTTTTGCCAGAGACGAATCGCGTCGGGGTCACTCAAAGGGGTGAAACAGTAATAAAGAATGACTTTTGAGGGCTCCACATAATCATTTTAGAACAGTTAGCAATGCTTAAAAATTCAGGCAAGTTGATGTGAATTTACGTAGTGTGTCTGTATGAATCCACTTGAGTTATCAACTGTCGTAATTGATTCAGGAGTTGCGACTGAATCTGTCAATCGAATCACGAACGAAATCACCGAGCTGCGAGATGGACTTGCCATCGTGGAGAGTTTTAGCCACTGTGTTGTCCTTGATGTCGGTGACGGCCTCATGTGCTTTGACGCTTCTGGCTCAGGAAGTGGCCAAGGAGTAGTTGAGGCGATTCGTACCTGGAGCAACAAGCCAATTACAACGCTTGTTTACACTCACGGACACGCCGACCACGTAGGTGGCAGTGTTGCATTTAAGAAAGACGCTGAGTCACGGGGAGAAAAACGCCCTCATGTCATTGCTCATGAAAATGTAGCAAAGCGACTCGCTCGTTACGAAGAAACAAATCTCTGGAACGTCGCGATTAATAAGCGCCAATTCGGTGGCATCAGAAGTGACATGAGCGTTGAAATCAATCAAGATGCCGAACGTTTTCTTTCTCGTTCAACACTTGTTCCTGATGAAACGTTCACGGAGCAATTAACCCTTAACGCTGGGGGAACAACTATTGAGCTGCACCATGCTCGAGGTGAAACTGATGATCACTTGTGGGCATGGCTTCCTGAGAAGAAGTGGATGTTCACCGGTGACTTCATCATCTGGAACTATCCAAATGCTGGTAACCCACAAAAAGTTCAGCGCTACGCACTCGAATGGGCGCAAGCGCTTCGAAAGATGATTGAACAGGGGCCTGAACTTCTTGTTCCCGCACACGGACTCCCTATTGAAGGAAAAGAGCGTATCGCCAGAGTGCTTGATGACATTGCAACGTCACTTGAGTCTCTGGTGATTGAAGTAGTCGCCATGATGAATGCTGGTGAGACACTCGACACAATCATCCACAAAGTCAAAGTTCCGAAGGATGTTCTCGAGAAGCCCTACCTTCGTCCGCTCTATGACGAGCCGGAATTTGTGGTTAGAAACATCTGGCGTCTCAATGGTGGCTGGTGGGACGGAGTGGCTTCTCACCTTAAACCAGCGCCGAATGCTGCCCTTGGCACTGAAATTGCTTCACTCGCTGGGGGACCTGACGTCCTTATGCGTAGAGCGATGGAGCTACTTGACTCTGACATTCGCTTGGCCTGTCACTTGGCTGACCTTGCGGGCTGGGCCGCTCCAGATGACCCTTCGATTCATGTAGACCGCGAAGCTATTTATGAGCAACGCAGAAACGTTGAATCATCATTAATGAGTAAGGGCATCTTTAAAGCAGCGGCACGCGAATCGCGTGAAGTTGTTAAGAAGTTTCAGTAATGCTTAGTTAAACCAGCGGATCATTCCAATAATCCCTGCGGTTGCATAGAAAAACTGAAGAAAAAGAATCCCTCGGTGCTTGCCCATGCGCGCCCAGATGCCAATGAAGATAGATGAGAGAAGCAGAAGGGTGAATCCTATGAATTCGCCGCCAACGTTCATGGCAATAAGGAGTGAATAAAAAATTGCGGTTCCTACGCCCAGCCATTCAAAGATTTTTGCTTTAGTCATTTTTCCATCTTCTCACTAATTATCGAAAACAAGTGTTCCATCCTCAAAACCGATTTTTGGAAGAGATTCGCGCTCATCCCAGTAGTCAATGTTCATCATCCACGGTTCTCGGTCGCCAGACCTTGGCTGTGATGCACGAGCTCGCTGTACATAACCTGGCGAAAATTTCGGGTCGCCAAATGCGAGGAGTTTCATTCCTTGATCTTCTGGGCGAAGGGTTGGTGTAACAACTTTCGATCCACGGTTATCCATGAAAGTCAGCATTCGTGAAATGTAGTCACTGATGACCTCAATACGAGTGGTCCAACTAAGTCGAAGTGCACCAAAGCTCCAGGCGTAGTTTGGAATGCCACTGAACATAACGCCACGGTGCGTGATTCTCTCAGCCACATCGATTGGCAGATTATTAATGCTCATAGCAATGTCACCGAGCACAGAAAGTTCAAAACCAGTAGCGGTGATTACAACGTCAGCGTCGATAACAGTTCCATCTTTGGTGACGACACCACTAGTTGTGAACGTACTGATTTCATCAGTGACCATTGAAACTTGTCCAGAACTGATGACTTTAAAAAAATCACCATCAAGAATTCGAGCAACCCGTTGTTCAGATGGAAGGTAACGAGGCGTGAAGTGTTTCGCAACATCGAAACCCTCAGGCAGCTGGCTCGTCACCATTTGAATCATGCCGTTTCTAGAAATTTCAGCATTTTCCGAAATAAAATTCGTTAGCCCTTGCATTTCGAGAATTGCTTTCTCACGAACTTTCGCGTGCACTTCTTCGTCGCCAACTCCATCGGTGCGGAGTTGATCGGCGAGATCATCTTTATTTGGACTTTGAAAGAAGTAAGCAGGAGATCGTTGTAAGACAGTGACGTGACCGCAATCCTTTGCGATTGCGGGAACAAGTGTTGCTGCAGTTGCTCCTGAGCCAATAACTACGACGTGCTTATCCTTGAAGTTCGTGCTCGCTGGCCACGACTGAGGGTGAATTATTTCACCATCGAAATCCTCCATGCCTGGCCATGTTGGTGTGTAGCCCTTTTCTTGTCGGTAGTAACCATGGCACGACCAAATGAATTCTGCGCTTAATGAGAACTGCTCTTTGGTTTCTTTGTTGATTCCATCAACAGTCCACTTCTTACTTGCAGTATCCCAATTAAGACTCTCGACGCGCTGGTTATATCGAATGTGCTTGGCAATGCCGTATTCTTCGATCACTTCGCCTAGGTATGAATGAATTTCTGCACCGCCGGCGTAGGGGGCACCTTTCCAGGGTTTGTAGCTGTA
>DAIQPM010000117.1:0-2543 GCA_036787355.1 Acidimicrobiales bacterium | reverse complement strand
GCAACCACTGCTCGCCCACTTCAGTGCCGAGCGAGGTCTCTACTACCGAGAAGTGAGAGATCTAAAAAAGATTCAAATAAAAAATCGACAAAACGTAACTCTTGAGCCTGGAACGTGGGGGCTCGGATTACTCACAAGATTCGAAATCGAAGAAATCAATGTCGAATCTTTAGGTCGACTGCCCCGTGAAAAAGTGAATCGTGCTCTGATAATTGCCAAATTACGTGACCAAGGAAAAAGTTTTTACGTGATCGCTGTGCACGGGGCACACCTCAGTCATGGCTCGTACTTGCAGTACCGCAGAATTAGTGCGATTGTCAGACTGCTTGATCCATCATTGCCAGTTTTAATTGCCGGAGACTTCAATTGCTGGCGGCCACTTCTTCGCGTGTTACTTCCAGGTTGGTCAACGCTCGTACGTGCACGAACCTATCCAGCTCGAATTCCACACTCGCAGATTGATCACATTCTCGGCCGTGGCCCCTGGAAAAAACTTGGCGGTGGCGCAAGTAACGGTGGCAGTGACCATCGTGCACTTGTTGCTGAAGTTGAACTTAGATAAGTTCCATTTCTGAGCTCTCCGGTAATTTACGGAGCAAGAACAAAACGGGTAGCAAGGGAATGAAAGTCAAGATTGCAGGCAGACGAAGTGAGAGCGCACTTGTGGTGTGAACTGCGTCACCAATCAGTCCGAAGAACCCAAGTCCGATTACGGCACCAATTACTCCCGCCACCAAAATCCATCCAGCGGCAGTTGCGCGGAAACTATGGGTGAATAACTCTGTTGCCATTGCAGTCAGAGCTGGCGACATGAGTCCAGCCGCACCAACGCCCAGCATGTAGCCAAGTACGAAGTTCATTTTTCCACCGCTGTAGGCAAGCGTTGAAGTGAGCGCAGTAGCGAGAACTCCTACAGCTACGGTAATGCGTCTTCCATATTTTTTTGCAAAGACGCGACTTAGAAGTAGCCCGCCCAGACCCGTGAGAGCACTTAAGGTCACAATAAATGCAGCGAATTGTGGGGAGAGTTTGAGAATACCCTCGCCGTACACGAAGGCAAATCCATTTGCGGGTCCTGAAATGACACCGACGACAAAAGCGATGGAAGCAACAATCAAAAGACGTGGACGTAGAGATTTTGTTACTGCGCCAAGTCGAGCGGTCGGGTGACTCTGGTCTCGTTCGTGTGATTCTGGAACAACCTTTAAAAATGGGACGAGTGCAAAAATCGGCAAGATTCCGAGTGCAAAGAGCCAGCGGAAAGAATTTGGTCCTCTGATGACCCCATGAAGCACCGCCGAAAGCCCAGCGCCAATTCCAGAACCGGCAGAGACGATAACAATGTGATTAATCCGACTTTTAGTTGTTGAGAGTTCAACAGTGATCACCTGAACAATTGTTGAAGATGCCGAGAGAAGTGGACGCGCGAACGCGAAACACAGCACAAAGAACCAGTAGCTGGGACTAAGCGATGCGAGTGATGTCGCAACGAGTCCAATTGTCATAGTTCTGCGGAGAACTTTCTTGCGCCCGAAACGATCAGCCAGCGAAGCTAGAGGTAGCGATGCTAGTGATGCAACGCGCAATAAACCAAGTCCCAGTCCGAGAACAGACCCCGAAAGCCCAACAGCGCTCTTGAGCGATGCACTTGAGGTTACGTTTCCAAAGTGCTTCGCAACGTCGTTTAGAGATGTCACCGCACCAAATTGGGCAAAGCCCGCAAACAGCGCGACTAGGAAAAGAACACTGGTGACACGCTTGGCGCGTTCTGACGTTTGTTCTTTATGCGAGCTTGATGGTTTCGTCAACGACAACCAAGGTCTTTCCGTGATTACCACCACTGAACAAAAGGTTTAGTGCGTCTGGTGCATTCTCGAGTCCATGAACGAGGTGTTCTTGGTGTGAAAGTGATCCATCAAGCACCATGCCAGCAAGCGCTAGTTGTGCTTCACCTGAGCGAGCAAGGAAGTCAAGGATGATGAATCCCTTCATCATCCCTCGACGCATAATTAGCATGGTGTGGTTTTGGAGTCCTTCTGACTTTTCCATTGCGTTGTACTGAGAAATAGCACCGCAAATTACGAAACGTCCATGCATTGCAATGTTCGCTAGTGCATCGTCAAGAATGATTCCTCCGACGTTGTCAAAGAAAAGGTCAATTCCCTTAGGGCAGACTTCGTGGAGCTTCTTGCGAAGTCCTGGCTCGCGGTAGTCGAGGCAAACATCAAAGCCGTATTTCTCAACGACCTCGGCACACTTCTCAGGGCCACCTGCGATACCTACTACTTTGCTAGCCCCACGAGCCTTGGCAATCTGTCCAACCACTGATCCAGTAGCTCCCGCAGCACCAGAAACAACAACTACATCGCCTTCTTTAAATTCTCCAACTTCCAAAAGTCCGAAGTATGCAGTCAGGCCTGTTACTCCGAGCACGTTCATTGTTGTTGCTAAGTCAATGCCCATTCCAGCTGGAATAACTTGGAACTTATTTTCTTCATCCGCAATGACGTATTCCTGCCAGTTCGTAGAACCAAAAACAATGT
>DAIQPM010000034.1:0-13311 GCA_036787355.1 Acidimicrobiales bacterium | reverse complement strand
AACAAGTTCAGTGCAAGGTTGACAATGTCAACGTTTCCTGTGCGTTCTCCGTTACCAAACAAGGTTCCTTCGACTCGGTCGGCTCCGGCCAGAACACCAAGTTCTGCAGCAGCAACGCCAGTTCCTCGGTCATTGTGAGGGTGAAGCGAAAGAATCACAGACTCACGGTTGTTCACATTGCGCAGGAACCACTCAATAGAGTCGGCGTAGAGGTTCGGTGTGTACATTTCAACCGTGGCTGGCAAGTTCAGAATGATTGGGTTTTCAGCAGTTGGCTTAATGACATCAATCACTGCGTTGCAAACCTCAAGCGCATATTCAAGTTCAGTACCGGTATAGCTCTCAGGCGAGTATTCGTAACGGAACTGTGTCTGTGGTGAAGTTGCTTCAAGTGTTAAACAAAAGGCCGCGGCATCAGTTGCAATTCTTTTGATGCCATCTTTGTCAAGACCGAAAACAACTCGTCGTTGCAATGTTGAAGTTGAGTTGTAGAAGTGAATGATTGCTTTCTTCGCGCCCTTAACTGATTCATACGTGCGTTCAATCAGTTCTTCACGGCACTGCGTCAACACCTGAATTGTCACGTCGTCTGGAATGAGATCGTTTTCAATAATGTGTCGTACAAAATCGAAATCTGGCTGACTCGCTGAAGGAAAACCGACTTCGATTTCTTTGAAGCCCATGGCGACCAGTTGGGTGAACATGGCGTTTTTTCGCTCAAGGTCCATTGGATCAATGAGCGCCTGATTACCATCACGTAGGTCAACGCTCGACCAGAGTGGAGCTTTGGTGAGGTGCTTATTTGGCCAGGTGCGGTCTGGAAGTTCTACTGGAATTGTGGCGCGGTACTTCTGCCACGCCATGGGAGATGGCTTCTGTGGGTTTTTCATAGTCACCATCCCTTCTCGCGTAATTCCTATGCCAATTCTACCCCCTCCTCGAATTGGTCCCATTGCCGGGGCACTAACCTGACTATCCATGAAGGCGCTTCTTAAATTGTCATTTTTACTTCTCCTCGGCTCAGCCGTAGCAGGAGTGGTCATGATTACTAAGCGGCCGTCTGTAAATCGCCCGGTTTCTTATGACACTTGGCCAGAAGTACCTCGCAAAACAGCGCAGTAACTCTAAATAAGGAGAACAAAATGGCAGAGATGCAATATCGCAGACTTGGACGCTCAGGACTAAAGGTGAGTCTTCTCAGTTTTGGTAGTTGGGTGACCTTTGGAAAAAAGTCACAGCTCGAAACAGCGAACGACGCCGCTGAATGTCTACAGGCCGCAAAAGACGCAGGGGTTAACTTCTTCGACAACGCCGAAGGTTACGAATCTGGTACATCAGAAAAAGTAATGGGACAAGCATTCCGCGACCTTGGATGGAAGCGTAATGAATTCGTAGTCTCGTCAAAATTCTTCTGGGGCATTGACCAAAAAGTTCCCAACATGGGTTACACCCTTAACCGCAAATACTTGAGCCAGGCAATTGATGGATCACTTGAGCGTTTCGGACTTGACTTTCTTGACCTCGTCTTCTGTCACCGCCCTGACAAGAACACTCCAATCGAAGAAACCGTTTGGGCCATGAGCGACATGATCTCTCAGGGTAAGGCTCTCTACTGGGGAACTAGTGAGTGGAGTGCAGATGAAATTCGCGCGGCGTACGACATTGCTGACAAGCACCACTTGCACAAGCCAGTAATGGAACAACCGCAGTACAACATCCTTCACCGTGGCACCATCGAAGATGAATACCGTCGTCTCTATGAAGACATCGGACTTGGAACAACAATCTGGTCACCACTTGCTTCTGGTCTTCTCACTGGCAAGTACCTCACCGGAGCACCTTCAGGTTCACGTGCAACACTTCCTGGTTACGAATGGTTGAAGGACCGCCTCACTGACGAAAAGCAAAACAAGAAGGTTGCTGAGTTGAAGGTTGTTGCTGATGACCTCGGAGTTTCCCTCACTCAGCTTTCGCTAGCTTGGTGCGCCAAGAACCCGAACGTTTCAACCGTAATCACAGGAGCTTCAAGTGCTGCACAGGTTCGTGAGAACATGACAGCCCTTGATGTACTTCCACTCTTAACTCCAGATGTAATGGCACGCATCAACTCCATTGCCCCGGTGAAATTCAACCGCGACTTCTAAGTCAAATCTTTTTCAGAATCACCGTGGCCTTCAATAAGGGTCACGGTGATTCTGTTTATACGCGCTTCCATGGCATCGAGTCGTTGTGGCAACGATTCACTCGCTCCTTCAAGCAAGTGTGTTTCTGTCTGTGACTGAGCCAATGAACCACGCGCCAACAGCACAGCCCTAATTGCGCGCCGACGGCGCAAGTGCCTAGTCATAATGTCACTGAGCGGTGTCATTTCACCGTATCGGTCCAAGGCAATTTGTGCTGCGTCAGTTAACTGTTGTGGGCGAAGTGATGGTGCGTGGAGCCAGATGAAATAGTCAATGAAGAGAACGATTGCAGCCGCAATTGCCGTGTCGATAATTCGTGGCCAAAAGAGGTTGGTATCGGGGCCAAGGACACTGATAAAAACGAAAATGATTGGCGTAAAGAACATGATGACAACGGCATGGCTGCGCTTCTGCGCCCAGGGAATTCCTCCGGCCATTATGAAACAAAGCACTATGAGTAACCATTCCTGATTGCCGGTGAACGCCACTAAGGCTGCAATCGAAACTCCCGCAAGAGTTCCAGCGGTTCTGTTGAGTGCACGCTTCACCACTGGACCGAGGTCGGGTCTAAAAATAAATGCGACACTCATGGGCAGCCAGTAACCCCTGGGTCCGTCCAGGATGTGAGTAACAACTGTCGCAATAATTACTGCAATGCTGAGAATGACTGCGAAACGAATTCGATCAGTGACTGGTAGACGTCTGAGCGTTGATTTAAAAGACTGACCTTCTGGAAGGGTCGAACTCGTTGGTGGTTTAAATGCCCGGGTCACCGCATCATTTTCACCCTGAAGTGACATTGTAAATCCCTCTAGCAGCGCTACCGCTTTCTTCGCTCCATCTGCTCTCAGAGACGCGGCGACTTCGTGCAACGCTGATTTCAAATCTTTTCCAGCGACAATTTTCTTGTCGGTGAAATACCATGAAAGTTCACCAAGCTGCATGGCCACAATGAGACACTGGCGAAGCGCTACAGCGTCAGCACTTTCCTTGTTGAGGGGCACGACGCCAATGGCATCTTGCGCTGCATCAATTGCTCTAACCGTGCGTGCACGGATTGCCTCGCCAGAATCTGGTGAGCTCAGTCGCAAAGCCAACACATTAAAAGCATGGGCGAGGACGTAACGCTGATCTTTGGTGTACCCACGCCAATCAGTAAGTGCCGCAACGAAGTAGAGCCAGCTTGCGCCAAGCACGAAGCAAAGTGCAGATTGCCAGACATGCCCCTTGAACCCGAGACCAGCGCCGATGATCACGCCTATAAGTAAATACATTCCTTGTGCCGAGTACATCGAAGCTTCGATTACTCCTGCAATTATCGCGGCGATGCCGAGCAGGATCACAACGGCGGATGGACCAGCTACGTGAGCAACAAACTCCGCGCCAACGAACACTCCTGCACCAGCACTAAAGGCAACACCAAGAATTCGTGGTCCACGCTGCCTCCAGCGATCAGACCCATCTTGGCCAATGGCCCACAGCGTTCCAAGTGCCATTGCTGATGAGTAACTTCGCTGATGGAAAATAATTCCCAGAACGATGAGCGATGTTAGACAAAAGCCAGCTCGAAGAGAAAGCCGGTTGTCTGTTGAGAGTGGCCAAATTCCCCTGGTCCTTAAGGTCTCTCTAATGGCCGCCACCTACTTGAGGCTACCGGGTCAGTACAAGCAAATGCTTTAGCGCAGAGTAATCAAGTGGATGTCTACGATGCCGTTCGCACCACGAAGAGACTCAATAACACTCGCTGGTGTTGGTGAGCCAGTTGAAAGCACCATAAGCGCAGTCTTTGACTGTGGGTCTGGTCCTACGGCCATTGAAGCGATTGAAATCCCGGCATCGCCAAGTGCCATGCCAACATGGCCAATCATTCCCGGACGGTCATCGTTTCGCACCACGAGCATTGAACTGGCTGGTGGAATTTCAACGCTGTGGCCATCGACGCTCACAATTCGAGTTTCGAGACGAGAACCAATTGTCATCAGCGTTCCAGAGACTGAGTGCCCTCCAGCCTTAACGGTGATGAGGTTTACGTACTCTGGCGAATCAACAATTGATTCTTCTGAGAATGAGAGCTTGTTCTCTGCAGCGAGCTGAGGAGCATTCACAAATGACACTCCATCATCTCCTGAAGCAGTGAGCAGTCCCTTAAGAGCGCAGAGAGTGAGAATCTTGGTTCCAGATCCTGCGAGCTCGCCCTGATAGAGAACTTCCAGGTCCCCTGGTTTTCCGTCAAGAAGCCCACCAATGAAGCGTCCAAGAATCTCTGCAAGTCCCATGAAGGGACGAACAACGTTTGAAACTTCTCCGGCAGAAACGTTGACTGCGAATGGAACAAAGTCTCCAGCTAGTGCAAGTTGCACTTGTTCAGCAATAGTGATGCCAGCCTTGTCCTGCGCTTCAGCGGTAGATGCACCAAGGTGAGGGACTACAACAACTGACGGAAGTTCAAACAATGGTGACTCAGTAGTTGGTTCTTTTTCGAAAACGTCTAGAGCGGCGCCTTGGACGGTGCCCGCACTGATTGCTGCAGCGAGGTCGGCCTCGTTAACAATGCCACCACGTGCGACGTTGATGATACGAACTGTTGGCTTGCACTTTTTGAGTGATTCAGCGTTCAAGAGGTTCGTCGTTTCCTTCGTCTTTGGAAGGTGAATGGTGATGAAGTCAGACTTAGCGAGCAGTTCGTCCAGCGTCATGAGGTCAATTCCCATATGACGTGCTCGCTCTTCAGTGATGTAGGGGTCGTAAGCAACGAGGTGCATCCCAAAAGCCATGGCGCGTTGGGCAACGAGTGCACCAATCTTTCCAAGTCCGATAACTCCGAGTGTCTTGCCGTGAAGTTCAACACCTTCCCACTTACTGCGCTCCCAACGTCCAGCTTTTAGCGCTGAGTGAGCCTGTGGGATGTTGCGTGCTTGAGCGAGAAGAAGTGCCATTGTTTGTTCAGCGGCAGAAAGAATGTTCGATACTGGGGCGTTGACAACCATCACTCCGAGCTCGGTGGCCTTTGCGACGTCAACATTGTCGAGTCCGATTCCAGCGCGACCTACAACAATCATGTCTTTCGCGGCTTCAAGCGTTGGAGCATCAACCTGTGTTGCCGAACGAATGATCAGTGCGTGAGCACCCTTCACTGCCTCGATGAGCTGCTCTGGAGATAGACCGAGCTGAATGTCAACTTCGTGTCCGGCGTTACGTAGTTCTTGGAGACCACTGTCGGCAATTTCTTCTGTAACTAAAACACGGGCCACGGGGGAACCTTTCAATCGGTAAGGAAAGTTTAAAGCGAAACTGAAATGACTAGCCCTTGGCTACTAAATCGGCCAAACGGTCAAGTCCTTCTGCGATGTCCTTGTCTCCGAGGGCGTAGCTGAAGCGCATGAATCCAGGGGTTCCGAAGGCTTCTCCAGGAACTGCCGCGATCTTGATCGTTTCAAGTAGTGAATCGGCAAGTTCTGAAGTGGTGTTTGAAACCTTGCCACCGAGCGAGCGACCGAGGAGGCCCGTGAAGTTTGGATAGCAATAGAAAGCACCTTCAGGAAGGGCACAGGAAATGCCATCGATTGCATTCAACTTTTCAACCATCATGAGACGGCGACGGTTAAATGCGGTTTTCATTTCGTCAACTGCGCTTAAGTCACCGGTGAGGGCCGCAACAGCGGCACGCTGTGAAATGTTTGAAATGTTTGACGTTGTTTGTGACTGGTAGTTAATGGCCGCGTTCATTACTTCTTGTGAGCCAATCATCCAACCAATTCTCCAACCAGTCATTGCGTAGGTCTTAGCAACTCCGTTAACAATTACCCATCGGTCTTCTAGTTCTGGAGCCACAGTCGCCATTGAAACGTTCTTCGCATCACCGTAGACAAGGTGTTCATAAATTTCATCGAGCATGACCAAGATGTCGTGCTCAGCAGCCCATCGTCCGATTTTTACAATCTCTTCTGGTGTCACGACAGCGCCAGTGGGGTTAGATGGGGAAACGAACACAAGCAGCTTTGTCTTTTTGGTGCGCGCCTTCTCAAGTTCATCTACGGTTACACGAAATCCATTCGCTTCACTCGTTAAAACAGGAACTGGAATTCCACCCGCAAGATAAACCGCTTCTGGATACGTGGTCCAGTACGGGGCAGGAATGAGAACTTCATCGCCTGGGTTGACAAGGGTCATGAAGGTGGTAGCTACAGCGTGCTTTCCACCGTTAGTGACCAGTACTTGGCTGGCTTTGATGTCAAGCCCAGTGTCACGCTTGGTCTTAAAGACAATTGCTTCACGAAGATCTTGGAGACCAGCTGTGGGGGTGTACTTGTGGTTGCTTGGATCAGCACAGGCCTTTATGGCGGCGTCCACAATTGCCTGAGGGGTCGGAAAGTCAGGTTCTCCAGCTCCGTAGCCAATAACTGGCTCTCCGGCAGCCTTGAGCGCCTTCGCCTTTGCATCGACGGCCAGAGTCGCACTTGGGGCCAAACCGGCAAGTAGGTGACTAACTCTCGAACTCATCAACTGCTCCATTCATTTTACGTAAGAATGTAATTCTATGGCTTCCCCAGACACTCTAAAGATTCCTGCAGAACTCCTTCCACGTGATGGCCGATTTGGTGCCGGGCCGTCGAAAGTTCGCGCCGAACAACTCACCGCTCTGCTCGCTGACGGTACTACCTACATGGGTACTTCTCACCGCCAAGCAACTGTAAAGAACAAGGTGAAAGAAGTACAAGATGGACTGCGCGCACTCTTCAACCTTCCAGACGGCTACGAAGTGTTGCTCGGCAATGGTGGATCAACATGTTTCTGGGACGCTGCAACGTTTCACCTCGTGCTCAATCACTCACAACACCTCGTCTTCGGTGAGTTCTCTTCTAAGTTCGCCGAAGCCGTTACTCAGGCTCCTCACCTCAACGATCCACAGGTCATCAAGAGTGACGTTGGAACCCATCCTCAGGCAGTAGCAACTGATGGTGTCGACCTCTACGCACTTACTCATAACGAAACCTCAACTGGTGTAATGATGCCAATCACTCGCCCATCTGGATCGAAAGGTCTCGTAGTCGTTGATGCAACATCTGCGGCTGGTGGACTCATGGTTGATCCTTCACAGTTCGACGTGTATTACTTCGCACCACAAAAATCATTTGCAGCAGACGGTGGCCTCTGGCTCGCTATCTGTTCACCTGCAGCTATTGAGCGCATTGAGCAGATCAGTGCATCAGGCCGGTGGACTCCAGCATTCTTCGATCTCAAGATTGCACTCGACAACTCACGCCTCAATCAGACCTACAACACACCAGCGCTCGCAACAATCCACATGTTGGCATCACAGATTAAGTGGTTTAATGACAACGGTGGCCTCAGTTTCTCTGCGGGTCGATCACGCACCTCAGCAGAAATTCTTTACACGTGGGCTGAAGCGTCTGACTTTGCAACTCCATTCGTTGCAAACCCCGTCGAGCGAAGCAACGTTGTAGGAACTATTGACTTTAAGGACGACATCGACGCAGCGGTAATTGCCAAGATCCTTCGAGCTAATGGCATTGTCGACACTGACCCCTACCGCAAGCTAGGTCGCAATCAACTACGCATTTCTATGTTCCCAGCCATTGACTCAGAAGATGTCGCTTCACTATGTGCATCGATTAACTGGATTGTCGGGAATCTCTAAATAACTCCTAGTGTCCAGTAGTGAACCTATGGAGGCGCCAATGAGTCGTGTATTAGTTACCGGTGCCACTGGCTACGTAGGTGGGCGCTTAGTGCCCAGACTTCTTGAAGAAGGCAACACCGTTCGTTGCCTCGTACGCTCACCGGGAAAACTCTCGCAAGCGACATGGCTACGTGACGTTGAAATTATTCAAGGTTCAATCGAGGGAGACCTCAGCGGGGCAATGCGCGACGTTGACGTTGCTGTTTATTTAGTTCACGGCATTGGTGATGGTGCTGACTGGGTGGCAAAAGAAACCCGCGACGCAGAAAATTTCAGAAGTGCGTGCGAAGTTGCTGGGGTAAAACGAATCATCTACCTAGGTGGGATGGGAGAAGACGACGACACATTGAGCGTTCACCTCACTAGCCGTCACAGCGTTGGAAAAACTCTGGCGGCTGGCGCGATTCCCGTAACTGAGCTGCGAGCGGCTGTAGTCATTGGCTCAGGTTCAGCAAGTTTCGAAATGCTTCGCTACCTCGTAGAAGTCCTCCCCGTCATGGTGACACCTAAGTGGGTGCGAACAAAGTCTCAGCCAATCGCCATTTCAGATGTTCTTAACTACCTCGTGAAAGTCATCAATTCACCAAGTTCTATTCCAGGGATCTTCGAGATTGGTGGCAAAGACATCATTTCTTATGCCGAGATGATGGACATCTACGCCGAAGAAGCGGGCTTAAAAAAGAGAAGGCTAATTCCCGTCCCATTCCTCACTCCTCGCCTCTCTTCGCACTGGGTTGGCATTGTTACTCCTGTTCCTGCAAGTCTCGCTAAGCCCCTCGTTGACAGTTTGGTGAACGAGGTAATTGTTCATGGAACTAAGACTGTTGACACACTCGGAGGACCAGAGCGCGGCGTTAGAGAAGCAATTCAGCTTGCACTTGGAAGAACTGCCAGCAAACAAGTTCCAACTTCATTCAGCGATGCCGACCTTCGACCCTTTAAGGCTTACATCACTGACCCTGAGTGGGCAGGTGGCACAGAACTTCATGATGAAAGAATTGCGCGCACTGAAATCAGTCCAGAAAAAGTATTCGCCGCAGTTTCGTCACTCGGTGGTGAAAAAGGTTGGCACCGGGGTGAATGGCTATGGAAGGTTCGTGGAGCGCTCGATCAACTTTGGGGAGGGCCTGGAGTTCGACGTGGGAGACGTGATCCAGAGCATTTGATAGTTGGAGACTTTGTTGACTTCTGGCGTGTCGATGAAATTGTTCAGAACAAATATTTGAAGCTTCACGCAGAAATGGTGCTGCCTGGAGACGCGTGGATTGAGTGGACTGTCGAGCCAGTAGGCACTGGAACGCTCCTAACACAGCGTGCAATTTACAAACCAAAGGGACTACTCGGCCGTGCCTACTGGTACTCAGTTGCCCCGTTCCACTTTTTAGTATTTCCTGGACTAATTAAGGGCATCATCAAAGACGCTGGCACGAAATAAAAAGACCCCCCGCTAATGCGAGGGGTCTTTTAAATCAGACTAATTCAGTCAGTGTCTCCACCAGAGATTTCAGCAACCGACTTCTTACCGGCTGATACGAATGGCATCATCGCGCGAAGCTTCTTACCGATTTGCTCGATTGGGTGGTTTTTTCCGGCTTCGCGAAGTTCACGGTAGCGAGGACGTCCAATTTCGTTTTCCTTGATCCATGCAGCAGCAAATGTGCCGTCCTGGATTTCAGTAAGGATTTTCTTCATCTCAGCCTTAACGCCCGCATTAATTACGCGAGGACCACTTACGAGGTCACCCCATTCAGCGGTGTCTGAAACGCTGTAACGCATTCCAGTGATTCCCTCTTCGTACATAAGGTCGACAATGAGCTTGAGCTCGTGAAGGCACTCAAAGTAAGCAGACTCTGGCTGGTAGCCAGCTTCTACGAGAGTTTCATATCCTGCCTTAACAAGGGCTGAAACGCCACCACAAAGAACAGCCTGCTCACCAAAGAGATCAGTTTCTGTCTCTTCTGTGAATGTTGTCTCTAGAACCCCAGCGCGTGTAGCACCGATACCGTCCGCGTACGCAAGTGCGAGCGCGTGAGCGTTACCAGTGGCGTCTTGGTGCACTGCAACAAGTGCAGGAACTCCGCCACCTTCTGAGTAGGTGCGACGTACAAGGTGTCCAGGGCCCTTTGGCGCCACCATGGCAACGTCAACGTTGGCTGGTGGGTTGATGAGGTCGAAGCGGATGTTGAATCCGTGTGCGAACAAGATGAGGTTTCCAGCTTCCAGGCCCGGAGCGATCTCATTGTCGTAGGTCTTCTTCTGCTCAGTGTCAGGAACAAGGATCATGATGATGTCTGCCCACTTCGAAGCGTCAGCGATTGACATGACCTTGAGTCCTGCAGCTTCAGCCTTGGCAACTGACGAAGAGTCTTGGCGAAGGCCAACAACGACGTTGTAGCCAGATTCGTGAAGGTTGAGCGCGTGTGCGTGACCCTGCGAGCCGTAACCAAGGACTGCAATCTTCTTGTCCTTTAGAAGCTCAGGCTTTGCATCCTGCTTATAAAACATGGTTGTCATAGTTGTTCTTTCTTCTTATTCGATCGTTTGGCCTAGGCCGGAGTACCAAGTCTAGGCAAAGCCACACGACCGGTCCGGTAGAGCTCTACGTTGGCAAATGCCTCTAATTCACGTTCTAAGTCGTCACAGGCAGACGGTGTTCCAGCCAGCATGATTGTCACAGCTGAACTGTCTACGTCGATAATTGCGGCGTTGGCCGTGGCAATTATGTCCAGTAGTGGCGTACGAACGTCAACGTGAGTTGGAACGGTCGCGATGAGCAGTTCACGCTCCACAGCGTCCTTTGGAGAAAGGTCTGAGATCTCAACCACATTGATGAGTTTGTTGAGCTGGCCAACAATTTGTTCAAGTGGTGCAGATTCAGCATCAACGACGATGGTCACTCGAGAAAAACGAGCACCTAGCTCAGATGGTGCCACCGAAAGTGAGTAGATGTTGAACCCACGACGCGTGAAGAGCCCCGCAATGCGCATGAGCACACCGGGCTTGTTCTCCACCTTCACCGACAAGATGTGAAGTCGTACTGGCGTGTGAATTACTTCTTCAATAATTTCATGTGAGTTCATTAGTTGCCTCGCTGTGATGGGTGAACAATGATGTCGTCGTTTGAAGCACCGGCGTGAACCATTGGCCATACGTTTTCGCTGGCGTCAGTTCTAAAGTCAATCACGACCGGTCGGTCGTTAATCTCATTGGCCTGTTTGATCGCAGCGTGCATTTCAGCTTCGGTGGTTGCCTTAATACCTACACAGTGCATACCTTCTGCAATCTTTACGAAGTCCGGGCTTGGAAGCGCCACGTGAGAAAGTCGGCCGTCATAAACAAGTTGTTGCCACTGGTACACCATGCCGAGGAATTCATTGTTGAGAATGCAAACCTTGATGTTGATTCCAGCAGCACTCGCGGCAAGAAGTTCTTGAATAGTCATAACTACTCCACCATCACCAACGATTGCCCACACAGTTGTGTCGGGAGCGCCAACCTTGGCCCCAATCGCTGCCGGAAGTCCGAAGCCCATTGTTCCGGCTCCTCCTGAAGACAACCACGTACGTGGCTCTTCAAACTTCCAGAATTGACTTGCGTACATTTGATGCTGTCCAACATCAGTCGAAACAATCGTTCCGGGCTTAGAGCTCTTGTTAATCGCTTCGATAACCATCTGTGGTCGAAGTGGTGAGCCTTCTTCTTGCGCTTCATAAAAGAGTGGGAACTCTTCACGCCAAGCGTTCAACTGCTTCCACCAGACTTCTAGATTCTTTGGCTTTGTGCCCGTCTTATCTAGGGCGCTAAGAGCAGTTGCAACATTGCTCTGGATCGCAACATTTACCTTTTTAATCTTGTTGAACTCAACCGGGTCAATGTCCACGTGAATGATTTTCGCGTGTGGAGCAAATGTTGAAACCTTTCCAGTCACTCGGTCGTCAAAACGAGCTCCGAGTGAGATGAGAAGGTCGGATTGTTGAATCGCGGTAACGGCCGTATACGTTCCGTGCATTCCAGGCATTCCGAGGTGCTGTTCGTGTGAGTCTGGGAACGCACCACGAGCCTGCAGCGTCGTAACAACAGGCATGCCAGTTCGCTCGGCGAAGGCCAGCAGCTCCTTGGAGGCGTCGGACTTAATGGTTCCTCCACCAACGTAAAGGATTGGACGCTCTGCTTGGTTAATGAGTTCTGCTGCAGCAGCAACTGCATCCATGTCGAGAGCAACTTCAGGTTGGTAGCCAGGAAGGTCGAGTTCTTCAACTGATGATGGCCAGTACCACTCCATGGTTTCTAGAGAAACGTTCTTTGGAAAGTCAATGAGCACTGGTCCAGGTCGTCCCGTTGTTGCAATGTAGAACGCAGCAGCAACAACACGAGGGATTTCATCAGCTGACTGCACTAAGTAACTGTGCTTAACAATTCCTGCCGTGATTCCAATGATCGGTGCTTCTTGGAATGCATCGGTTCCCATGACGCTCGTAGAAACCTGTCCCGTAATAACAACGAGGGGCACACTGTCGAGGTAGGCATCAGCAATAGGTGTAATAGCGTTCGTCGCTCCTGGGCCAGAAGTGATCATGAGTACACCCGGCTTTCCAGTTGCCAGGGCGTAGCCTTCGGCCATGTGCCCGCCACCTTGTTCGTGACGAACAAGTACGTGACGGATGGATGAGTCGAGCAGGGCGTCGTAGGTAGGCAGAATCGCGCCGCCTGGGTAACCGAACATCACATCGACGCCCGCTTGCTCGAGGCTCTTAATTAATGCTTGTGCACCTGTAAGTTGCATAATTCTTTCCTTCGCTTACTAAATAAAAAAAGACCTCCCTTTTTTGGGAGGCCGGTTATCTGCGTAGACGCGTGATTACCGGCTGATCAGCCTGTCACCACCACGAGCACGAAAATAGAAGTCATACATCAATCTTGCCACAGCCTGAGCCTGGTGGCAAGAGAAATTTCCCTGTCTTTTCCACGAAGGGCCAAAAGGGCCACTTTGCACGTCGTTAGACTTATCAAATGGCCGAACACCAAGAATCGTCAACAAAAGTCAACGTTCGCGGAGCCACGAATCCTGGCCGGGACGTCCAGCGAGTCGGAACCGCTAAATACCTTGGCGAAGACGTCTCCAATATTCACGGCCCAGTCTGGGCGGTTCTTGGAAACCTCGGCGATAGCCAGTGCTACCTCGGAGTTCAGAACAAGGTCACAGCGGTGCAAGAAGCAATGTCAAAGCGCATTGCGAGCAACGTAAGTGGCAACAGACTCATCTCCCCCGCATTCACCGTTGGCGTTTCTGATGGCCAACTCAATGGAACACCACAGATGCGATTTTCACTCATTGGTCGAGAACTCGTAAACGACTCTGCTTCAGCACACCTCGCAGCAAATCAGGTTGAGGGCTTTATTGCTGTTGTTGCTTGTGACAAACCACCA
>DAIQPM010000033.1:0-13482 GCA_036787355.1 Acidimicrobiales bacterium | reverse complement strand
ATCGAAGAGTGGCAAGAAATAGTCGACCACGATAAAAAGCGAAAGTGGAATTAGTGCGAATGTTGCCACGATTCCGAGTGCTTGAATTAGTGCGAATGGCAACCACCTTCTAAAAGCTTGCTGGCGAGTGGGAAGAACCCCGGTAAGTACATCAACGACACGAGTCTTGGCGACTCGGTTGCCAATCGTCTGTCCCTCTTTTGTAGAAAGCATTTGGGTGAAGTACATCCCTTGAAACAGCAAGAGTGCAATTGCACCTAAGTATTTGCCGGCAAACGCTGTTGCTCCAACTTCAATCAGCGTGGAAGGAATAAGCAAAACAATGTTGTCAATAATTGTTGCTCCGACGCGGTGCCACCAACCTGCGAGAACTTTTGGCTGTCCTGCTTTTTCGCGAGCGAGCGTTGCTGAAGTTGCCTGTCCGCACACCGAACAGTGCGCGCCATCAACTTGGGATCCACAGTGGGTGCAGTACATAACCTCTATCTTTGCCTAGATGCTGGCTCCTTGGTGACAATCTCCTGGTCAGAGTCATTTTCGAGCATTGTTATGTGTCCATCCAGAACGCCTAACCTTTATACCCATGGCAGAGAACAAGCGAACTACAGATTCTGGAATCGAAATTAATCCGATCTACACCGAAGGCGACCTCAGTGGCTTTGACGCCGCTTCCAAGCTTGGTGCACCAGGATCATTTCCTTACACCCGAGGCGTGCAAGAGTCAATGTACCGAGGACGTCTCTGGACCATGCGCCAGTACGCCGGATTCGGAACTGCTGAAGCTACGAACGAACGTTTCAAGTTTCTCCTCGGTGCTGGACAAACTGGACTGTCATGTGCGTTCGATCTTCCTACGCAGATGGGATACGACGCCGACCACGTTCGCTCAGAAGGTGAAGTTGGAAAAGTAGGAGTTGCTATTTCGTCACTTGATGACATGCGCCTCCTTCTGGCTGGACTTCCACTCGACGAAGTAACGACTTCAATGACGATTAACTCAACAGCGTCAACACTGTTGTTGTTCTACCAGCTTGTCGCTGAAGAACAGGGCGTGAGCGGGGACAAGCTTCGCGGAACTATTCAAAATGACATCTTGAAGGAATACGTTGCACGCGGAACGTACATTTATCCTCCACGTCCTTCGATGCGCCTTATCGTCGACACCTTTAGCTACTGCGCGAAGGAAATGCCTAACTGGAACACAATTTCAATTTCTGGCTATCACATTCGTGAAGCAGGCTCTACTGCAGTGCAAGAGATCGCCTTCACCCTCGCTAACGGAATTGCTTACGTAGAAGCAGCCATGGCTGCTGGACTCGCTATCGATGACTTTGCTCCTCGACTCAGCTTCTTCTTTAACGCCCATAACAACATGTTCGAAGAGATCGCCAAGTACCGTGCTGCTCGCCGTTTGTGGGCAAACATCATGCGTGACCGTTTTGGTGCAAAAGATCCTAAGTCGATGATGCTTCGCTTCCACACACAAACGGGTGGATCAACTCTTACTGCGCAGCAACCACTAAACAATGTGGTTCGCGTGGCCGTCCAGGCCATGGCTGCAGCGCTTGGTGGCACACAGTCACTGCACACCAATGGTTTCGACGAAGCGCTTGGCCTTCCAACTGAGCACGCCGCAAAGCTCGCTCTTCGTACCCAGCAGATCCTCGGCTACGAATCAGGAATTGCCGACACCGTTGACCCACTCGCTGGTTCATACTTTGTGGAGTCAATGACTGATGAAGTGGAGAAGTTGGCGGCTGCGTACATTAAGGCCATTGATGACATGGGCGGGGCAGTGGCAGCAATTGAAGCTAACTACATGCAGGACGAAATTGAATCTGCGGCGTATGAATTTGCTCGCAATGTGGACAAGGGCGACAACGTCGTTGTGGGTGTTAACAAGTTCGCAGAAGTTGAAACAACCAAGAATGATGTATTCCCGGTCGATAAGAAGCAGCAAGAAGACCAGGTGACTCGCGTTAAGGCTCTTAAAACTAAGCGTGACAATGACGGCGTGAAGGCTGCGCTCGATGACGTGGCAGCGGCTGCACGCGGAACACAGAACCTGCTCTATCCAATGAAGACTGCGCTATCTCGCATGGCCACACTTGGTGAAGTTGCGGATGTTCTACGAGCTGAATTTGGAACGTACCAGCCCCACTAAGTAGTAAGTGGTTCTGAGAAGTGCGTCACAAAGAAATCGACGCCAACTTTTCCGGAGTAGTGAGGATGCGTTAGCGCACGCCACTGCTGGTACAGGTCAGTGTTTCGAAACTCATTGTGTGCTTCAACTGAATCCCACTGAACAAGCAGCAAGTGCTTGGTTGGATCTTCCACTTCACGACGAACTTCTGCTCCACGACATCCAGGAGCTGAACGAATGATGGGAAGGGCAATCTTTAGATCTTGCGCGAATGCTTCTTCTTCGCCAGGGGTAACCGGCAGAACTGCGTGCTCGAGGACCATTACTTCTTCAGCAACTTTGCACGTAGCGCCGCGTCTTCAGCAACTGCAATAGCAGTGTGGGCGAGGGCAACTGCGCCGTCAATAACTGCCTGGTCGGCTTCCTTGGTAATGCAGGCTGCGGTGAACTCAGGTTGGTGATTTACCGCACCATGAGTGGGAATCGCAATGAGTGGGTGAATTGACGGAACAACGAGTGAAACATTCGCCATGTCCGTTGAAATTGTTGGCCGTGGCGTGTGTGCATCATCAATTTCAAATGTTCGCCCAAGTGCTTCGGCGGCGCTGCGGTAGTGGTTCAAGATCTCGGCATTGGTTTCCATGTGTGAGAACTGACTTCCAAGCTCTTCAATCTTTAATGCTGCGCCAGTTGCAAGTGCTCCTGCCTGGAAACACGCGTCAATGCGCTTACGCAGTGCGCCAAGGCGTGCTGAAGTGACTGAACGGGCCATGAAACGACCGAGCGCATGGCTCGGGATGATGTTTGCAGCGGAACCGCTTTCAACCACAATGCCGTGTACTTGATCACCGGGGTGGAGTTGCTGGCGAAGTAGGCCAAGAGCCACTTGAGAAATAGTCATGGCGTCCAGCGCGTTGATGCCTTCGAATGGCGCTGCAGATGCGTGTGCATCTTTTCCGGTGAACGTCACATCAAAGTGATCAACAGCAAGACACTGTGCATCGAGACGCTCAGTTGGCCAAGGATGCACCATCATTGCGGCGTGGGCGTTCTTGAACTCACCTGCATTAATCAGGTCAATCTTTCCGCCGCCACCTTCTTCAGAAGGCGTTCCGAGAAGCGTCACGGTGAGTCCTAGTTCGTCAGCTACTGCACCAAGTCCAATGGCGGCACCAAGTGACGATGCTGCAATGATGTTGTGACCACAAGCGTGACCTACATCGGGGAGAGCGTCATATTCGGCGCAAAACACAATGCTCAGTTCGCCAGATCCCTTGGTGGCACGAAACGCAGTTGCAAGACCAGCAATTCCCGTTTCCACGTTGAAGCCAGCTGACTTTGCGGCATTGGCAACAGCCTCAGCGCTCTTGAACTCTTCGTAACCGAGCTCAGGGTTTTTGTGAATGAAGTGGCTGAGTTCTACCAGTGTGTTGGAAGCACTTTTGATTGCTTCGGATGCAGTGTCGCGAGAGGTCATTCGATAATGGCAACAACGTCGCCAGCAGCAACTGAGTCACCAGGCTTCACCTTGATGGTTTTAACGACACCAGCCTTTTCGGCGTTGACGTTGTTTTCCATCTTCATGGCTTCAAGAATCACAATGGCTTGTCCGACTTCAACCGTGTCACCTTCGGCAACTGAAACCTTGACGATTGTTCCTTGCATTGCAACTGATACCTTGCCAGATCCACTACCGATAGCTCCGGTGTGGTGCTGGCGGCGAGGCTTGGCTGCAGTTGAATGTGCCTTTGGAAGACCGTCATCACCATTCTCTTCAACCCAGATTGAAACATTGACTCGACGTCCGTTCACTTCAGCAGTGACGTCCTTTCGAACCTTGCCATCAACCGGAGCAGATCCACCAGTAGCGGATACAACGAGGTTGGTGAAGTCAAGAGTTTCTTCTACCCACTTAGTTGAGTGGGTTCCGTTTACGAAGTCTTCGCTCTCAAGGATGATCGTGTCAGCAGGAAGCGTTGTGGCAACACCTTCAATGACAGTTTCTTCAATAGCTCGAAGCATGCGGCGACGAGCCTTCTCACGAGTTGGTGCCCACACAATGAGCTTTCCAATCAAGTTGTCGTAGTACTGCGACACAGTGTCACCAGCTGCATACCCAGCGTCGAGACGCACTCCGGGACCAGATGGCTGATCAAAGCGGGTGAGCGTGCCAGGTGAGGGAACGAACTTTCCACCAGATGGGTCTTCAGCGTTAATGCGAACTTCAATGGAGTGACCATTTCGCTCAATGCTGTCCTGGGTGAGTTCTAACTTTTCTCCAGCTGCAATACGAATCTGCCACTCAACGAGGTCAAGTCCGGTAACGAGCTCAGTTACTGGGTGCTCTACCTGGAGGCGAGTGTTCATTTCAAGGAAGAAGAACTCTCCGTCTTGGAAGAGGAATTCAACTGTTCCAGCGTTGAAGTAACCACAAGCTTCTGAGACCTTTACAGCAGCTTCACCCATCGCACGGCGAACTTCTTCAGGGAAGTTTGGCGCTGGTGATTCTTCAACGAGCTTTTGGTGACGACGCTGTGCTGAGCAGTCACGTTCTCCGAGCCAGAGTGTGTTGCCATGCTTGTCGGCAATGACTTGCATTTCAATGTGACGCGGCCAGGTGAGGTAGCGCTCTACGTAGCATTCTGAGCGACCGAAGTAGCTAAGAGCTTCACGCATGGCACTCTCAAGAGCTGCTTCAGCTTCTTCAGCGTTATGAACAACTTTCATTCCGCGTCCACCGCCACCGTAGGCAGCCTTAATGGCCACTGGCCATCCGAATTCTTTTCCGAAAGAAATAACTTCTTTCGCGTTAGTCAATGTTTCGTTGCGACCAGGAACACCAGATACTCCGGCTTTTTGTGCAGCAATACGAGAAGAAATTTTGTCACCCATAACTTCGATTGCTTCTGGTGGTGGCCCAATGAAGGTCACTCCCATTTCAGTAATGGCGCGAGCGAAGTCGGTGTTTTCTGAGAAGAATCCATAGCCCGGGTGCACGGCGTCTGCACCAGACTTTTTGATGACGTCAAGAATGGCTTCAGTATTCAAGTAGCTCTCAGCGGCGGTAGATCCACCAAGGGCGTAGGCCTCATCGGCGAGACGTACGTGTAGCGCGTTACGGTCAAGTTCGGAATAGACGGCAACGGTTCCAATGCCCATCTCTCGACAGGTTCGGATCACACGAACCGCAATTTCACCGCGGTTAGCGATGAGGACTTTCTTAAGCACCTAAAACCTCCGTAAATGGACATTAATTCTTACCACTTGTCTCCTAAACCCTAGTGTTTATGGAGTGAACCCGATTACCTGGCGAGTTGAGCACTTTGAAGAAATCAACTCCACCAATACTTACGTATCAGTAAAGGCAAAAGAAGGCGCCTCTGAGGGCCTAGTGGCTCGTGCTGATTATCAGAGCGCGGGTCGAGGACGACTGGACCGCACCTGGGAGGCGCCACCACGCTCAGCGCTCATGTGCTCAATTCTTCTCTCACCACCAACATCACCAGACGAAATGCAACTAGTTGTAGCAGCGGTTGCGCTCAGTGCTCGTAGTGCGCTCGGTGCACTCTGCAGTGTCTACCCACAACTCAAGTGGCCCAATGACTTAATTGTTGATGACAAGAAAATTGCTGGACTACTCGCCGAGGTTGTTCAATCTGAAAATGGAATCACCATTGTCACAGGCATTGGGATAAATCTCACCGACAGTCCCGAGGGACTTCCAGCAACTAATGCACTGAAAGTTTCCGGTGTGACGATTACTCCAGAAGCTCTTCTGGAAAAACTTCTTGAAGAACTAAACATTCGCCGTGGACTGCTCGACACCGAAGCAGGTCGGCAAATGTTGCGAGCGGAATATGAATCAGTTCTCGAAACCATTGGTCGAAGCGTCATTGTTGAACAGAGTGACGCCATGTTCCCAGCCCTCGCAACCGGCATTGATGCAACAGGTCGACTGATTTTGAACGCTGCGGGAGAAGAGAAGATCATTTCGGTGGGCGACGTCATCCACGTGCGCCACGTTCAGGTGATTGCGCCATGACTCGCGTTCTCATAACTGGAGCTGCCGGTCAAGTAGGTGTAGACCTCGTTGACGTTCTCGGTGGCACCACTCCTCTAGGGGGAGACCGAGCGTTCCAACCAGACTCTTCTCCAGTTACAAAAGAAGAATTTGAAGTCCTAGGGCTCAACCATCACGACCTTGACATAACAAATCGCGATGCGGTTATGAAAGCCGTCGAAACGGCCAAGCCTGACGTCATTGTTCACTTGGCTGCCTACACGGCGGTTGATAAAGCTGAAACCGATCGTGATAACTGCTTCTTGGTGAACGCTCAAGGAACTGAATCGCTGTCACTCGCCGCCAAAGAAAATGGCGCTCACCTCATTGCAATTTCAACTGACTACGTGTTTGATGGCAACAAGGGGAGCGCCTACGAAGTTGACGACCAGACAAATCCCCTCGGTGTTTATGGCGCATCGAAACTTCTTGGAGAGCAACTCTGTTCAGATGCCGACACGATTGTTAGAACCTCGTGGGTTATGGGTGTTCGAGGAAAGAACGTGCTGCACGTCATTGCGGATCGTGCACTTTCTGGAGAAAATGTTCGATTCGTTGATGATCAAACTGGCACCGTAACGGTCGCCAGCGATTTAGCTAGAGCACTTGTCACATTGGTGCGAACTCGTCCGGGCGGAATCTGGCACGTTGCAAATACTGAAACAACAACCTGGTTTGAGGTTGCGAAGTTTGCTGGAGAAGTTCTTGGACGTGGAAACGACTTTGCAACGCCGATTAAGACGTCAGACTTATCTCCAGCTCCGTTGGCTACTCGACCCGTGCGGAGCGATCTTTCAACAACGAAGTGGAACAGTTCATTCTTGCCACTGCCTAACTGGCATGATGCAGTGACACGTTTACTAAATGACCGAGCCAGAAGGAACAGCTAATGAGTGATGTTTCTTCCAGAGTCGCTTGCGTCATTGTGGACTTCCATGCGGGCGCTGCACTCGCTGAGTGCATTGACTCGCTTCGACAAAATGGTGTCAGGCAAGTTGTCGTTGTAGAAAATGGCGAAGTCGGTTCAACTCCTCCGGCACTGGACGGACGTGACGTAGTACTTGTTGAGCCGCATCAAAATCTCGGTTACGGTCGCGGGGTCAATCGTGGGGCTGCTCAAACGGGTGAGTTCGAGTTTCTTCTTGTTTCCAATCCTGACGTTGTGGTCCACGAGAACGCCGTTGCTCGAATGGTGAAGTACTTAGACGAGCATGCAGATGTCGCTGTGGTCGGTCCTCAGATTAAGCGCCCTGATGCGAGTGTCTACCCATCACAGCGAGTGTTTCCAAACTTGTGGCTTGCGGCATTGCACGCCTTGCTGGCTCCAGTGTGGCCAAGTAACCCAGCCACCAAGGCCTACCGTTCTCCTAGAAGTGATGGAACTGTTGACTGGGTATCTGGCGCATGTTTTTTAATTCGAAGAAATGTCTTTGAAGAAATAGGTGGCTTTGACGAGCGGTATTTCATGTTCGCTGAAGACATGGCACTGTGCTGGCAAGTTCGTGAACACGGGTACGGTGTGGGCGCTTGCAGCGATGCTGTGGTGACTCACATTGAAGGACTATCTCGAAGCCGCGCCTCTAGAGAGATGCTCATTGCGCACCATCAGAGTGCTCTTCGCTTCGAGTGGCAGACCGCACGCGGTCTAAGACGTGTTTTAGCTCCGCTGGCATCGCTGGTGCTTGGGCTACGACTCGTACTGGTACTAGTGATTCGCCCGAAGGGCTAACTTCCTAAAACGCCTAGAATGTATCCAGGGCTGCGAGTGTGCTGTGGTTGAAAGTCGATGCTAGCCGCGGGCAAAACGACCCACGTAAGGCGTTTAACGACGCTGAGCATGGCGCGGTTTAGATGTAAGTCCTGCGTTGGATTGATCAAAGTGGTCATCCCCGGCGTAGGCGGGTGTGGGGTCAAAGACCAGGTCAGGCACTCGCAGCTCTAAAGCTTTAGAAGTACTAGTACTAAAGGTAAGTCACAACATGAGTGTGTTTAACAAGATTCTGAAGGCCGGAGAAGGCAAGCGAGTTCGTGAACTCGCCAGTCTCGTCGGACCAATCAACGAGCTTGGTGACGCCATGGCTGCCCTTAGCGACGAAGAACTTCGCGCCAAGACCGATGAATTCCGCGCTCGTCTAAACGACGGCGAAACACTCGACGACCTTCTAATTGAGGCCTTCGCTGTTGTTCGTGAAGGCGCAACACGCGTGCTTGGTCAACGTCACTACGACGAACAACTCATGGGTGGAATGGCACTGCACTTCGGCTGGATTGCAGAAATGAAAACTGGTGAAGGTAAGACACTCGTTTCAACTTTGCCGGTGTACTTGAACGCACTGGCTGGAAAAGGTGTGCACGTTGTAACGGTGAATGATTACCTTGCCACTCGTGACGCTAACTGGATGGGACAGCTGCACCGCTTCCTAGGCATCAGCGTTGGACGAGTTGGACCAGACCTCACTGAGTTTGAAGACAAGCGTCAGGCGTACGCGTCAGACGTGACGTATGGAACAAACACTGAATTTGGATTCGACTACCTACGCGACAACATGGCACGCCGCGCCGAGCACATGGTCCAGCGTGGTCACCACTACGCAATCGTCGACGAAGTTGACTCAATCCTTATTGATGAAGCACGTACCCCGCTCATCATCTCTGGCCCAGCGTCAGACGTAACGAAGCTGTACTACCAATTCTCAACAATCGTTCGATCACTTACTCGCGACGTTGATTACGAAGTTGACGAGGAAAAGAAGACTGTCGTACCAACTGAAGCAGGTATCGAAAAAGTTGAGAAGCAACTTGGTGTCAGCAACCTTTATGACGCAGTTGCGACAAATTACGTTCACCAACTCGGTCAAGCTCTTCGTGCCAAGGAACTCTTTCACCGAGACAAGGAATACCTTGTTGCTGATGGTGAAGTAAAGATCATTGACGAGTTCACCGGTCGCACCCTTGATGGTCGCCGCTGGTCTGACGGATTGCACCAAGCAGTTGAAGCGAAGGAACGCGTTCGCATTCAAGAAGAAAACCACACGTGGGCAACTGTTACCTTGCAGAACTACTTCCGCCTCTACGAAAAGCTTTCCGGTATGACTGGAACTGCTGAAACCGAAGCAGCAGAATTTGGAAATACTTATGGCCTCGTTGTTGTGCCAATTCCTACACACCGTGTCCCACAGCGCATCGACCAAGCTGACCTTATTTATAAGACGGAACAAGACAAGTTCAATGCCATTGTTGATGACGTTCGCGCGCGTAACGACAAGGGACAACCAGTTCTTCTCGGTACCGCATCAGTTGAAAAGTCTGAACTTCTTTCGAAGGCGCTTACCAAGGCTGGTATTCAGCACGAGGTCCTTAACGCAAAACAACACTTCCGTGAAGCTGAAGTTGTCGCCCAAGCAGGTCGTAAGCACGCCGTAACAGTTGCTACCAACATGGCCGGTCGTGGAGTTGACGTAATCCTTGGTGGTAACGCTGAAGGTCTTGCAAACCGAGAAGTTCAGGGCAAGGGCTTAGAGCAGGGGACTGAAGAGTACGACGCCGCCTACAAAGAATCATTCGCGAAGTGGAAACCACTGTGCGACGCTGAAGGAGAAGAAGTTCGTGCTGCCGGCGGACTCTACGTTCTAGGAACCGAGCGTCACGATTCACGACGCATTGACAACCAGCTTCGTGGTCGTTCCGGTCGTCAAGGTGACCCGGGCGAGAGTCGTTTTTACCTTTCACTCGAAGACGAACTACTTCGTCTTTTTGCAACTGGTGCAGTGTCATGGGTTATGGACCGCACCATGCCAGATGGTGAAGCCATTGAAGCCAAGATGGTCACCAAGGCAATCGAACGCGCTCAAAACGGCGTTGAAGGACGCAATGCTGAGATCCGTAAGGACGTTCTTAAGTACGACGAAGTAATGAACGAGCAGCGAAAAGTTATTTATGGTCGTCGCCAGCAGGTCATCGATGGTGAAGACATCCACGAGCAAGCATTTGAACTGATGGAAACGGTGCTTGAAGAGGCAGTCCTTAACCGTCTCGATTCAGAGTTTGATGAAGAGTGGGACATCAACGCATTGATGGTCGACCTTCAGACGTACTACCCAACAAAGATGTCACTTGAAGATCTAAAGGCCTTTAACGACCGTGAAGACGTGATCGAAGCTGTGGTCACTGAAGCGAAGAAAATCTACGCTGAGAAGTCCGAGGGTTACGAAGGCGGACTCGAAACCGCTAAAGAAATTGAACGCGACGTTATGTTGCAAATTCTTGATCAGCGTTGGCGCGAGCACCTTTCTGACATGGACTACCTACGAGACGGAATTCACCTTCGCCAAGTTGCCCAGCAGGACCCACTCACCGCGTGGCAAAAAGAGGGTTACGCAATGTTCGAGCACTTGCTCGAAGAAGTAGATCGTGACTTCATTCGTTTTGTAACGCACGTTGAAACAACGCCAAATCCATCCTCTAATGATGACGCTGGACTTGCTCGTGCCCAGACGAATGCGAATGAAGTTGCCCCAGGTGCGACCGAACTTCCAGCTCACAAGGCCGGCGAGAAGGCACTGCCAAAGCAGGGCGACAAGATTGGTCGTAATGAGCCGTGCTGGTGCGCAAGTGGCAAGAAATTTAAGCAGTGCCATGGCCGACCATAAAGCTGAAAACGCAGTTCGCGAAGCCTCGACAGCGCTGGCTGAACTTGAGGTTCGCTGGAATGCGGCGAAAGAGTATCTAAAAATTGACCAGAGCCGTGAACGACACGCTGCTCTAAGTGTCGAAGCTGAAGACCCAAATCTTTGGAACGATCAAGATCACGCTCGTGAAGTAACTACTGAGCTCGGGCGACTTAACAATGACCTCGGATCATTTGATGCACTTCGAGCAGCACTAGACGACGGCGAAGTTCTGGCAGATTTTTCTCGTGAAGCTCTTTCATCTGGTGACGATCTCTCAATTCTTGATGAACTCACTGCTACTGTCTCGAAACTGGAACAAGCAATCAGCGCTCTTGAAACTCAGAGTCTCTTCAGTGGTCCGTACGATCAGAACGACGCAATTGTCGAACTTCACGCTGGTGCTGGTGGCACCGATGCCCAGGACTGGACTGAGATGCTGATGCGCATGTATTCACGCTGGGCCGAACGTCGTGGATTCGGAGTTGAATACGACGAAGTTTCTGAAGGACAAGAAGCAGGACTGCTTTCTGCCACGTTCATTATTAAAGGTCGTTTTGCCTACGGCTGGCTAAGTGCTGAGCGCGGCGTGCACCGTCTTGTTCGTATTAGCCCCTTTGACTCACAGGCTCGACGTCAAACAAGCTTTGCGAGCTTTGAAATCACACCTCTTCTTAACGATGGTGCTGATGAAGTTGAAATCGATGAAAAAGACCTTCGCGTTGATACCTATCGTGCTTCTGGAGCGGGTGGACAGCACATCAATAAGACCGACTCAGCTGTTCGCATTACACACATGCCAACAGGCATCGTGGTCAGCTGTCAGAACGAACGCTCACAGCACCAAAATCGTGACCGTGCCATGCAAATCCTGGAAGCAAAGCTGGCAGAAAAGGCGCGTAGTGAGCGCCAAGCGGAAATGGATGCGTTGAGTGGGAACCGCGGAGAGAATGCCTGGGGATCACAGATCCGCAGTTACGTTCAGGCTCCGTATCAACTCGTTAAAGATCACCGAACCGACTTTGAAACTGGAAACGTTGAGTCAGTTCTTGATGGTGACCTAGATGGGTTCATGGAAGCAGAGCTTCGTCGCCAGCGCGCACGTTCATAGTTTTAAATTATTTTGATTTAATAGGCATCACCGCGACCTTTGTGTCGTGTGAAAGTGCGAGAAATCATAAAAATAATTGAAGACGACGGATGGATTGAAGTTCGACAAACGGGCAGCCATAGGCAATTCAAGCATCCATTCAAAAGTGGAGGAGTCACTGTCGCTGGGCATTTAAGTCGCGACTTGCCCATTGGACTTGCACGTGCAATCATTAAACAAGCTGGACTCAATCAGAGGAAATCATGACTCAGTACACAATAATTATTGAAAAAGCTGGGAATAATTTTGCTGCCTACGCACCAGATATTCCAGGATGCGTTGCTGCCGCGGACACCGTTGACGAAACTCGCGAGTTAATGCAAGAGGCACTAATCCTTCACATCGAAATGCTGCGTGAAATGGGTGAAGAAATTCCTATCCCTCATGTGCAGGCTGCCGTAGTCCAGGTTGCTTGACTTCTGTCGGCAGCCGAATCATTTTCTAAGAACTTTTAAAAGCCTTTAACCACTGTATTTTCTTGCACCAAAAATACTCTTGTCCTAACTAGAATGGTTAATACGTAGATATAAGTGTTTTTACATTTATCGATTGACCCAAGGGGGTGACCGTGATTCGTTTTGAGAATGTTTCAAAGACGTACAAGAACGGTACGCACGCCCTTAAGGACGTTTCGCTCGACATTGAAAAGGGAGAATTCGTATTCCTTGTCGGATCTTCAGGGTCTGGAAAAACCACCTTCCTTCGACTGCTCCTTCGTGAAGAGACTCCAGACCAAGGTCGAATCCTCGAAGCTGGACGTGACATTGGTGATCTTCCAAAGTGGCGAGTCCCTTACCTTCGCCGAAACATTGGCTGTGTCTTTCAGGATTTCCGACTCCTCCCTAACAAAACTGTCTTTGAAAACGTGGCTTTTGCCCTTGAAGTGATCGGCCGTCCAAAATCAACAGTCGATTCACAGGTTCCCCAGATTCTGGAGCTCGTTGGACTTAGTGAAAAGGCCAACAGCTTGCCGAGCGAACTCTCTGGTGGAGAACAGCAACGCGTTGCCGTTGCTCGTGCCTTCGTGAACCGCCCGCTCATTCTTCTCGCAGACGAACCAACTGGAAACCTCGACCCGACAAACTCTGAGTCAATCATGGCGCTACTAGAGCGAATTAATCGCACTGGAACAACAGTTGTTATGGCTACTCACGATAAAGCACTCGTAGACCGCATGCGTCGACGCGTTATTGAACTCGACAAGGGTGAAATGATTCGTGACCAAGTGCGCGGTGTCTACGGCATTGATGAGGTTTCGAGCTAATGCGCGTCTATTTCCGTTACGCCTTTAAAGAAACCTTCTCTAACTTGTGGCGAAACCGCATGATGACTATTGCGGCGATTCTCACCGTGGCGGTTTCTCTTTCACTTGTGGGTTCAGCGCTCCTTCTAAAGCAGAGCGCTGCTCAGGCTTCTGCACAGTGGAAGCAGGGAACTCGAGTCACAGTATGGATGCAACAAT
>DAIQPM010000116.1:0-2591 GCA_036787355.1 Acidimicrobiales bacterium | reverse complement strand
TTGTAGCTAGCCCAGTAGTGAAGGTGTATTCCATTGAGCTCATCATTTTGTTGAAATGAGAGCACCACCGCAGCATTGTTGGCATTGGCGTGAGTTGCGATTTCGCTCGGGGGAGTGGTTCCAAGATTGATCACATCAAAATCCGAGCGAGTTTGATCAAACAGGATCTCGAGCAACGGACTTGTTCCACAGAGAACGAGAAGGCCATTAGCAACATGATCAAAGCCGGCTATGTCTCGAGCCTCATTAACGAGATTTCGAACTGAAGCTGCTGTTGTCATGCGGCGTAGTTCATTTAAAGTTTCGCGCGTAAGAGTTGCGCTCGGAGAAATTCCTAAATTGTTCTGAAACTCACAAAGTGCGTTCTCAAGCAGAGGGCCAAAAATCCCATCGATCTGACCGGGATTAAATCCAAGTTGAGCCAACTCGACTTGTAGTTGGGCAACATCGTCACCACGCATGTTGGGGTGAGTGTGAAACAACAAACGTTGTCCCAGATGCCACCCTGCTTCAACAAGGCGTGACCAAGTTGTTGAGTCAATTTCTCCAGTAATTTTAAGGCCTCTAGACCTTTGAAAAGCCTCAACACTTACCTTGGTGGCGTCACCAAACACACCAACCTTGTCCTTAGACGAGTCGTGACCAATGCTGCGAAGACGATCTTGAAGCTCTCGAACTCGCTCACCCGAGTTCCCGTGTTTCAGGGTTTCGAAATTCAGAGTGACTTAAAGGTTCGCGGTGATTTCTTGAAGCAAAGCACCCTTTGGCTTTGCGCCAACGAGACGTGCAACAACTTCACCATTCTTGAAAAGAAGAAGTGTCGGGATGCTCATAACTGAGAACTTTGTCGCGGTCGCAACGTTGACATCAACATCGAGCTTTCCGATGACGAACTTGTCTGATTGTTCTACAGCGAGTTCTTCGAGAATCGGAGCAATCATTTTGCACGGTCCGCACCACTCTGCCCAGAAGTCAACCAGTACAGGCTTGTCTGATGATCCAATGACTTCGGCAAAAGTTGCGTCAGTGAGTGTTGTGATGTTCGCGCTCATGTGTTCCTCCAATGTAAACGCCTAAATGAAGGCGTTGCATATCCCACCTTAGCGAGGAAGCCTTAGTGACCTTGCGCTTCTAGCCAACGCTCGGCGTCAATGGCGGCAATGCAGCCAGAACCAGCTGAGGTAATTGCTTGTCGGTAGACGTGGTCTTGCACATCGCCAGCGGCAAAGAGGCCATCGATGTTGGTGAATGAACCAATTCCGGTGCGAACGTATCCATTTTCTTCGAGGTCAACCTGTCCCGACACCAACGTGGTGTTTGGAATGTGACCAATGGCAACAAAGACGCCAGTCACATCAAGCACTCGCTCCTCACCGGTCAGTGTGTCTTTGACTTTCAAGCCCGAAACTTTCTCGTCACCCAACACCTCAACGACCTGAGTGTTCCAAGCGAACTTGATCTTGTCGTTCTTAAAGGCACGTTCTTGCATGATCTTGGAGGCTCGAAGGCTGTCGCGTCGGTGAACCAATGTCACGCTTGATGCGAAGCGGGTAAGAAAGGTGGCTTCTTCAATGGCAGAGTCGCCACCACCCACCACGGCAATGTCTTGTCCTCTGAAGAAGAAACCGTCACATGTGGCACACGTTGAAAGGCCATGGCTGAGTAGGCGTTCTTCACCCGGAACACCCATCATCAACGAACGTGCGCCGGTTGCGAGAATTACGGTATCTGCAGTGATGCTTGGCTCGACATCGTCGGTGAGCCAGGCCTTAAATGGACGAGACGTTGCATCTAGTTTTTGGACCTTCGTGACACGAAGATCAGCACCGAAGCGTGCGGCCTGTGCGCGCATGTTGGCCATGAGCTCTGGACCAGTGATGGCCTCAGGGAATCCTGGGAAGTTTTCGATGTCTGTGGTCAGCATCAACTGACCACCAGGCTGATCGGTGGTTGACGAAGGCTCGCCTTCAATAACAATTGGCTTCAACTGCGCACGAGCTGTGTAAATAGCTGCTGTGAGTCCGGCGGGACCAGATCCAATGATGAGTACTGATGTGTGCTCTGACATTTACTTCCTTAGATTTGCGGGGCGACGGCGTCGCCAAATAATAAAACCAGTTACGACGAGTACTCCACCAAGGAGTAAACAACTAAGCCACTCATGCCCGGCGAAGACATAGACGTTGAGTAGTCGAATGATTCCAATTGTGAGAACAATAAGCAGCACCAGTGCAACCAGCAAGAGAATGAATCCGAATGCAATGGTGCGACCAACAACAAGGACTGGGCGAAGAATGCGGTCATGGACCAAATCAAGGACATGGTCAAACGCTTCGAAAGCCTTATCGACTACGTCAGGTTCGTGTTCTTTTTTCTCTTCACTCACACTAAGAACTTAGTTGGAGAGGGAGGGTTCTAGGCCTGCACCCAGCAAAGACCAATTATCCCCGGCCCACCGTGTGTTCCAACCACTGGACCAATGTCAGTCACGAGTAGTGGGAATTCGGTTGCAATGTCGCTCACTAGTTTTGTGAGAGCTTCAACTTCATCAGATGCTCCGTGCACTAATGCCAAACGACGAAGAGGAGCGT